>JAYTOR010000330.1:0-7928 GCA_043747685.1 Actinomycetota bacterium | reverse complement strand
TACGCTGCAGGCCGCGTCGGTGGCACAGCTCCGGCCTGGCTCAGTGCGGCGAACGAAGTCGCCGTCGACGCCTTCCTGAGTGGGGCTTTACGTTGGATTGAGATACCTGACGTACTGGATGACGCTCTACAGCACCATGATGGCGTGATACCCACAACCGCAGACGACATTTTTGCCGCTGATGCCGCCGCCCGCGAGGTCGCGCATCGTTGCCTGAAACGTCGATCGAAAGAACGGAGCAGCCGATGACCGTCGGTGCGATGATGCAAGCCAGAGAAGCCGAAACACCGCTCGCCGAGGAGCCGCCGTTGACGAAGCGAGACTCGTTCGTCCGTCTCGGCATCCTCGTCGCCGTGCTGGCAGTCATCGGATTCCTCGACTGGGGTTGGCTCGCGTTCATCTTCGTGCTGCTGGTCTCCGTCGTGCTGCATGAACTCGGTCATTTCCTGCTGGCCCGCAAGGGAGGCATGCGTGCCTCGGAGTTCTTCGTCGGCTTCGGTCCACGCATCTGGAGCGTCAAGCGTGGCGAGACCGAGTTCGGCATCAAGGCGATCCTCGCCGGCGGCTACGTCAAGACGCCAGGGATGACGAACCTCGAGGACGACATCCCGCCGGAACTCGAATCACGGACGTTCCGGGCGCAGTCGTACGGCCGGCGTGCACGGATGATCCTCGCCGGTCCGTTCACGAACCTGCTGCTGGCGCTGCTGTCGTTCTGCGCGCTGTTCATGTTCTACAACGAGAAGGTCTACAAGGACACTGGCACTCCGACCGTGACCGTCGGTACGACGGGTCCCGCTGTCGCTGCCGGTTTGCGAACGAGCGATCAGATCGTCACCGTTGACGGACAGTCGTTCACGACGATCGAGAACGTGGTTGCCTACGTCAAGGCCCACCCGGGAGCAACGGTCTCGCTCGGCGTCGTCCGCAACGGTGTCGCGCAGACGATCCCGGTGACGTTGGCGGCGACCAACCCGGCCGGCGATGCCATCGGTTTCCTCGGCGTTTCCTTCGGAGGAGTCGAGTCGCAGATCGCACGCAACCCGCTCCAGGCGGTCGGTCGAGGCTTCGGTGAAGTCGGGTACGAAACGAAGGAAACGGTCCTCGGCATCGGCCGCATCTTCAGTCCGTCCGGCATCGTCAAACTGTTCGACACCGTCACGGGACAACGCAAGGACGATCCGACACAACGAGCGAGCAGTGTCGTCGGTATCGGCAAGCAGAGCTCGACGGTGTTCCGCACCGGGTTCGAGAACTCGCTGTACCTCTTCGGTGCCCTCAACCTCGCGCTCGGCCTGTTCAACCTGCTGCCGATCATCCCGTTCGACGGCGGTCACTTCGTCATCGCCACCTACGAACGGCTGCGGTCGCGGCGCAACAAGCCGTATCGCGTCGACTTTGCCAAGGTCGTGCCATTCTTCGCGCCGTTGATGGCGGTCGTCGCCTTCGTCGTCCTATCGAGCTTCCTCCTGGACATCAAGCGTTAGCTCCGCTCAAGGAAGTGAACAAACGATGGTTCAGCGGCGTGACGCCGAAACGGCTCACTAGCCTGATCGTGTGATGTCGCTGACCGTTCGCCGACCTACTCGCCAGATCTCCGTGGGCAAGGTGCTCATCGGCGGTGGCGCGCCGATCAGCGTGCAATCGATGACGATCACCAAGACGGCCGACGTCGAAGGCACCCTGCAGCAGATCTACGCTCTCGCCGCTGCCGGTTGCGACATCGTCCGTTGCACCTGTAACGAGATCGAGGCGGCAGAGGGCCTCGCCCAGATCGTGCCGCGCTCGCCTGTCCCGATCATCGCCGACATCCACCATCAGTACAAGATGGCTTTGGCGGCGATGGAGGCCGGGGTCCAAGGTCTGCGGCTCAATCCCGGCAACATCCGCAGTCCCGAGCACATCAAGGCGGTCGCCTCCGAAGCACGAGATCGTCAGATCCCGATCCGCATCGGCGTCAACGGCGGTTCGCTCGACCCGGCCCTGTACAAGAAGTACGGAGGCATCACCCCCGAGGCGATGGTGGAGTCGGCGCAGCGGGAGATGGCATACTTCCATGAGGTCGACTTCGACCTGATGAAGATCTCCGTCAAGGCCTCGAACGTCCCGCTGATGGTCGAGGCATACCGGCAACTGAGCGAAGTCACGGACGTGCCGCTGCACCTCGGCGTCACCGAGGCTGGTCCGCTGCCGAACGGCCTACTGAAGGCGACAGCCGGTATCGCCACGCTGCTGCTCGAAGGCATCGGCGACACGATCCGCTACTCGCTGACGGCAGACCCCGTCGAGGAAGCCAAGGCGGGCCGGCAACTGCTCGAAGCGCTCGGTCTTCGCGAACGCAAGAACATCGACCTCATCGCCTGTCCGAGCTGCGGCCGCGCCGAGATCGATGTGATCGATGTCGCCAACCGCGCCATGAAGGCCTTCGGGGATCGCAAGATTCCGCTGCAGGTCGCCGTGATGGGCTGCGTCGTCAACGGACCGGGTGAGGCTCGCGAAGCTGACCTGGGTATCGCTGCCGGCAACAAACGCGGGCACCTGTTCGTCAAGGGTCGCAGCGTCGCCGTCGTCCCCGAGGCGGACATGGTCGAAGCGCTCGTCGAGTGGGCAGAATACATCAACGAACACGGTTCAGAAGCTGCCATCGCCCGAGTCGACACGGCGATCGCCGAACGAGAGGCCGAACGCGACCGTAAGGCGTTGATGTCCGACAAGGGCGAAGACGTCAATCATTCGACGGAACGGATCGTCGAGATCCGCAGGCGCAACGAACGCTGACCCTGGGCTTGTCGCTAGCGACTGGGCGAGACGGTGTAAACAGCGCCCTCGATGTCGAACTGCATACGGTGCGGCGGGATGAACCACGACTCGAACGGGATCGTCTCGCCTGCAGCGATCGCCGACCCGGCGCTGCACTTAACGACGAACGGGGCACCGGGCGTGGCGAATGATCCGTCGATGATGGGGACACGCGGTTCGACGAGCGGAGCGAAGTCGACCGTCGCCAACATCTCGTCGATGTTCACATGCTTCGTCGTCAGCCCACAGCGGACGACGTTGTCTGAGGGCCCCATGACCTCGAGCCCGACACCGTGGAGGTACGCGTGGATGTTGCCGGCTGCGAGGTAGATCGCTTCGCCTGGTTGCAGTTGGAGGAGGTTGAGCAGTAGCGAAGCGACCGCTGCGGGGTCGCCCGGATAAAGCTCGGCGAGACGTGCAGCCCATGCCGCCTCGGCGATTCCGGTCGCGGAGGCGCAGGCGGCGACAACCGACTCGTCTGCTGACGTTCGCATGACCGACTCGAACGTCGACCTCAAACCGTCGGTCGCCAACGCCCGGGAAAGGTCAGCTGCGCCGATCGCTTCGAGGAGATCGACGGTCGCTGTCATCGGGCGAAAGCCGCACAATGCCGAGAACGGTGCCAACGCGACGAGGATTTCAGGCTTCGCCGCTGGATCGCGGTAGATGCGATTCGGGGCATCGACGGGGATCCCTGCACCATTCTCACGCTCGAATCCGGCCTCGGCGGCTTCGGCAGTTGGATGAGTCTGCAGCGACAGCGGTCTGTCGGCGGCGAGCAGCTTGGCGAGGTACGGCAGATGGCCCGAACTCAGCTCGGTCCAGCCGTCGGCGGTGTTCACGGCGCTCGGTGCAGTCGGCAGGTCGCCGAACCAGACCTCGGCCCATGGCAGCCCGTCTTCCTGCATCCCGAGCAGCGCCGGAATCGCCGTCGTGGAACCCCAGTCGTAGTGGCGGACCGTGCCACGCATCTCGAACATCGCTCAAAGTATGGCCCGACGAGCGGTCACTGCCTGCGTGACGTCTGGCTGAAACGTCCTCAGACCAGCGGGGACGAGGCGGTACGATCGGTCGCTCACGAGCTGGCAGCGCCGCGAGCGCTACCGAAACGAAGGAGCCGATGTTGCCGACCCGGATGTCGACGATGTTTCTACGAACGCTGCGCGACGACCCTGCCGACGCCGAGGTTCCGAGCCATCGGCTGCTCGTGCGCGCCGGGTACGTCCGTCGCGTAGCCCCAGGCATCTACACGCTGTTGCCACTCGGCGTGAAGATCGTCGAGCGCGTGGCGACCATCATCCGTGAGGAGATGAATGCCATCGGCTCCCAGGAGGTCCTCTTCCCGGCGCTGCTGCCAGCCGCCCCGTACCAGCAGACCGGGCGGTGGGACGAGTACGGCGACCTGCTGATGCGCCTCAAGGACCGGCGCGAGAACGACTATCTGTTGGCGCCGACTCACGAGGAGATGTTCACGCTGCTCGTCAAGGGGGAGTACGCCTCCTACCGCGACTATCCCGTGATGCTGTATCAAGTGCAGACGAAGTACCGCGACGAGGCCCGGCCGCGGTCGGGCATCATGCGCGGGCGCGAATTCGTCATGAAGGACTCCTACTCGTTCGATCTCGACGAAGCCGGGCAGCAGCACAGCTACGACCTGCACCGCCAGGCCTACATCAAGACGTTCGAGCGCCTCGGCATCGACTATCGCATCGTTGCGGCGATGTCCGGAGCGATGGGGGGCTCGCAGAGTGAGGAATTCCTCGCGCCGACCCCGGTCGGCGAGGACACGTTCGTGACGTGTTCGAAGTGCGACTACGCGGCGAACGTCGAGGCGGTCGAAGTGCGCGTCGAGCAACCCGATCCTGACGCCACCCATCCGCCGATGCGCAACCTGCACACACCTGATTCGCCCGGTATCGGCGCGCTCGTCGAGACACTCAATCGTGACCACGGGATGGACACGGACGCCTCGAAGCTATTGAAGAACATCCTCTTCAAGGTCGATGCCAAGCCGATCATGGTGCTCGTACCCGGCGATCGTGAAATCGACGAGGAACGCCTGGCCAGCGCCGTCGCTCCTGGCGAGGTGACTCCGTTCGACGAAGCAGACTTTGCCGCTCGACCCGATTTCGTCAAGGGATACGTGTCAGCGCTCGGGATGCAGGAAGCCGGCGTGATCGTGCTGGCGGATCCCCGTGTTGCGCCGAACAGCAACTGGGTGACTGGTGCCAACGAGTACGCACACCACGTCGTCGATGCAGTCGTCGGCCGTGACTTCGTCGTCGACCGGTACGTGTCCGTCGCCACCATCGCCGACGGCGACCCGTGTCCGCGCTGCGGGTCACCCATGCACCTCGACCGTGCCGTCGAAGTCGGGCACATCTTCCAACTCGGCCGCAAATATGCCGATGCCTTCGGCCTCGACGCACTCGGGGCGGACGGTAAGCCGATCCGCATCACGATGGGTTCCTATGGCATCGGTGTCACCCGTGCCGTCGCCGTCATCGCTGAGCAGACCCATGACGAACTCGGCCTGCGGTGGCCCGCCTCTGTTGCACCATTCCAGGTCCACATCGTCGCCGCCGGCAAGGCTGATCACATTGCCGCAGCGCTGCAGTTGGCCGACGAGCTGGAAGCCGCCGGCGTGTCGGTGCTCGTCGACGACCGCACGACTGCCCAGGCCGGCGTCAAATTCAAAGACGCAGAGCTGCTCGGTATGCCGACGATCGTCGTCGTCGGCCGCGGTCTCGTCGAGGGGAAGGTCGAACTTCGCAACCGGCTGACAGGCGAACGCGATGACGTGCTGCTCACCGAGATCGTCGCTCTGTTGGGCTCGTCCTGACGACTACTGAGGGATCCGCAGCACCCCGACCGGGCGTCACGAGGTCCCGCTATACTCGGAGAGCACTTTGACGTTCGACCCGTACGACAAGGCGTGGGTCGAAACGACCCACGCCATTTCTGTTCTACGAGTGAAGTTCCTGGCAGAGTGCCGTGTTTCCGAGTACGAAGTCGACGAGAGGAGTTGAGATGACCGACAGCCCCGTGGCAGAGCGCGCCACAAAGTTGATCGCCTCGATCCTCGCCGACCTTCATCTCGATACCTGGGATTGCGAATTCGCCGGCGGAGTCCTTCGATTCACATTCGACAAACCGGTCGGAGAAGGCAATGTCAACCTCGACGAACTGTCGCTGGCGACTCGTCTGATCAACCGTGAACTCGAGCATGCGGAACCGGAATTCCCGAACGTGGCCATCGAAGTCACCAGCCCCGGCCTCGAGCGGACACTACGGACGCCCGAGCACTATCAGCGTTCGATCGGCAAGGACGTCGCCATCCGCTTGTTCGCCGGCGCTGAAGGTGACCGGCGTCTCCACGGCACGCTGAGCGCTGCCGACGGTGACACCATCACGGTCGACTCCGACGGTGCCAGTCGAACGGTTCGATACGGCCTCATCGAACGCGCCAAGACTGTCTTCGTGTGGGGTCCGACACCGAAACCCGGCAGGCCGACGAGCGCGAAGACGTCCAAGAAGAAATCAGCCACAGCAGATCAGACACCAGCCGGTCGAGCGGCATCGCGTCCGATCAGCAAGTCGTCGGACGAGATCGATCCAGAACCTGTCCCCAAGCAGTCCTGCGTCAACGGGGACTCCGAGATGAACTACGAAAAGGAGTTGGCCTCATGAGCAACCTCGACATGGCCGAAGCGGTACGCATGCTCGCCGCTGACAAGGGCATCTCGGTCGAGACGCTGCTTCAAGTGCTCGCCGACGCCCTGGTCAGCGCCTACAAGCGCCGCTCCGGAGCTGCTGACGAGGCAGAAGTCCAGATCGACGCCGGGAC
Source organism: Actinomycetota bacterium (assembly GCA_043747685.1). Taxonomy (GTDB): domain Bacteria; phylum Actinomycetota; class Acidimicrobiia; order Acidimicrobiales; family Ilumatobacteraceae; genus JANXUF01. The sequence goes on along the minus strand of JAYTOR010000330.1, from coordinate 1,282 downwards.
GATGGACATCCGCATCATCGCCTATGACATCGACGAAGACGGCAACTGGGTCAACGCACGCGATGACACCCCTGACGACATGGGGCGCATCGCCGCCCAGACGTTCCGCCAGGTGCTCAACCAGCGCATCCGCGAGGCCGAGCGCGATCGCAAGTTCGAGGAATACGCCAACCGCGAGGGCGACATCGTCACCGGCATCATCCAGCAGACAGACAGCCGCTATACGCTGCTCGATCTCGGCAAGGTCGAGGCGTTGCTGCCCCAGGCGGAACAGGTCAGCTTCGACCGTCCGCAGCCCGGCGACCGCCTCAAGGCCTACATCGTCGAGGTCCGCAAGACCGCCAAGGGCCCGCAGATCGTCGTATCCCGCACCCACCCGGGCCTGATCAAGCGGTTGTTCGAGCTCGAGGTCCCGGAGATCGCCGACGGTGTCGTCGAGATCAAGGCATGCGCCCGTGAACCAGGGCACCGCACGAAGATCGCCGTGTGGTCCAACGACCACAACGTCGACCCCGTCGGCGCCTGTGTCGGTGCCCGCGGCGCACGCGTCCGTATGGTCGTCAACGAGTTGCGCGGCGAAAAGATCGACATCGTCCCGTTCAGCGAGGATCTGGCCGATTTCGTTGCCAAGGCGCTGTCACCGGCCAAGGTCAAAGAAGTCAGGATCTACGAGGAGGAGGCCACGGCCGTCGTCATCGTCCCCGACTTCCAGTTGTCGCTGGCGATCGGCAAGGAGGGTCAGAACGCCCGCCTCGCGGCTCGCCTAACTGGCTGGCGCATCGACATCCACAGCGACACCGAGGGACAGGTCCCGGCCCAGCTGCCCGATGGCCAGGTGGCCGGCGCCCCGGTGGCCGGCGCTGGCGCGTCCGGTGCTAGCGCGTCCGGTGCCGGCCCGTCCGGTGAGGGTGCGCCGTAGCCGCGCCACGCCGTCGTGGTACGCCGGCGCCGTCCCGAGCGGCGCGGGAGCGGGACGCGGTAGACTTCGGGACGGCTCGTCACCCGGGCCCGGTGCGCACCTGCGTGGGTTGCCGGGACAGGGCGTCGAAGTCCGCCTTGTTACGCGTCGTCGTGGTCGACGGGAACCTCACCCCAGACCCGGCGCAACGCCTGTCCGGCCGAGGTGCCTGCGTGCACCCCGACGTGCGGTGCGTCGACCTCGCCGAGAAGCGCCGAGCGTTCCCGAGGGCCTTGCGCCTTCCGGGGCCGCTCGATGTCTCCCTCGTGCGAGCGCACGTGTCAGGGCTGCCAGTCCCTCCGAGAGAGCAGGTCGAGAAGCGCA
>JAYTOR010000329.1:0-7088 GCA_043747685.1 Actinomycetota bacterium | reverse complement strand
GGTATCGACCTCGAATCGCCCGTACGGCTCGCCGACGACCTTGAAACCAGGTGCGCAGCCGACAGCGGTCTCTACCCTCGGTCGAGAAGCAGCCGGATCGACGTCGATCCCGTTGTTGCGTGCCGACCACAGATAGCTCGAGGAGTAGCCATTGCAGCCGTCCTCCCCTGCGATCGATCCGTCGGCGTTCAGTTGGAACGACACGTTGTTCACAGCCACGCCCCCGACGCTCACGACAGTGAACGGGCGTCCGATGACCGCCTCGGCAATCGGCCCCACGCCCGCCCGGTGACCGTCATTCGCGCACGCCGTCAGTGCAACGGCGAGCACGACGAAGGCGGATCTCGAACTGCTCGCCGGTTGCCGGAACATTGGCACGTTCTGCACCTGCCTGGGGGTTCGGGACGTGACATGGCTTCGTTGGCAACCTACCTGCGAACCGTACTTCCCGCTCTCCACTGCTCTCCGCCGTACGGGCGGCGCACTTCGCGCGCTTGCTTCGCCCGACCGACACGGCTGCCAACGGGTTCGGGGCGTGACACGGCTTCGTTGGCGACCTACTTACGAACCGTACTTCCCGCTCTGCGCCGCTCGGGCGGCGCACTTCGTGCGCTTACTTCGCCCGACCGACAACGCTGCGGAACACTGACTCAGGCGGGGAGGAGGACGAGGTCGTCTCGATGGACGATTTCGTGGGCCACGTCTGACGGCAGGTCGACGGTGCGACGTCCGGCGATCGAACGTGCCGTCGCTGCATCGACGGCAATCATGCCGCGTGCGAATACCCGTCCAGCGCAGTTGACTTCGACGATGTCGCCCTCTTCGAAGGCCCCGATGACCTGACGCACGCCAGCTGGCAGCAGCGACGTGTTGCGCTGGGTCATCGCCCGACGGGCACCTTCGTCCACGACGAGCGTGCCGGCCGCCGCACTGGCGAAGGCGATCCACAACTTGCGTGCCGGCAGTTTGCGATCGTGCGGCTCGAAGGTCGTACCGACGGCTACTCCGGCGACCGCCTCGACGACTGCGTTCGGGCGCTCGGCATGGGCGATGACGGCGCGGACACCCGACCACGAGGCGATCCGCGCGGCGTCGAGTTTGGAGGCCATACCGCCGCTGCCAACGCCGCTGGCGCTACGGCCGGCGGAGACGCTGAGGATCGGATCGTCTGCGGCAACCCATTCGACGAGCATTGCCGACGGATCGATACGCGGATCAGCGGTGTACAGACCTGGCGTATCCGTCAGCAGCACGAGCAGGTCAGCCTTCAACAAGTGCGAAACGAGTGCGGCGATACGGTCGTTGTCGCCGTAGCGGATCTCGTCGGCGGCGATGGCGTCGTTCTCGTTGACGATCGGCACGGCACGCAGCTCGAGCAAACGTTCGAGGGTCTGGCGGGCATGCAGGTATTGCTTGCGGTCGATGAAGTCGTTCGGCACCACCAGCGCTTGAGCACCGACGATCGAGTGGCGAGCCAACTCGGCGTTGTAGACCTCCATCAGACGCGGTTGGCCGGCTGCGGACACGGCTTGCAACGTCGTCATGTCGTGCGGGCGAGTAGCGAAGCCGAGCGCAGCGACACCGGCAGCGACGGCGCCAGACGAGACGACCAGCACCTCGACACCATCACTGTGGAGTGCGGCGACCTGATCGCACAGCGCCGAAATCATCTCACGCCTGATCGCCCCGGCGCTGTCTGTCAGGGAGGACGTGCCGATCTTGACGACGACACGCACGGCTAGATCGATCGACGCTGGCACCGAATGTTGCAGAATCTGCAACAGTCCGGGCCTGCGTTACCCGGACGAGGAGCGTTTCGAAGTAGCAGCATCAGTGATCGGCGTCGTATTCGAACGTGAACGTGCCGACGCGGACGATGTCGCCGTCGTGCACCCCGGCGCGGGTCAGCGCCTTGTCGACGCCGAGCTTCTTGAACCGGTGGTCGATGTAGGCCAGCGCCTCGTGGGTGGTGACGTCGTTGAGGGCGACAACACGCTCTGCGCTGCGTCCGTGGACGCGATACGAACCGTCATCCTGACGCTCGATCCACACACCCTCTGGCTCCGGGCGGAAGATGATGAAGCCGTCGTGCTCCGGCGCGTCGGCACGGACGTCGACGACCATCTGCGACAGTTTGCCCACGACAGGTCCGATGCCCTCTCCGGTGACCGCCGACATCGTCGGGCCGTCCCAGCCGCTGTTGACGAAGTCCTCGTCCCACTGGGCGACGTCGATCTTGGTGCCGACCGTCAGGTACGGGCGCTTCGCCAACTCTGGGTCGTAGGCAGCGAGTTCGTGGAGCAGGATGCGCTCCTGCTCTGCAGGCGGGACTCCGTCGGCCGATGCCAGATCGACGAGGATGCACATGACCCTGGCACGTTCGATGTGCCGCAGGAACTGGTGGCCGAGGCCCTTGCCGTCCGCAGCGCCCTCGATCAGACCGGGGATGTCGGCGACGACGAATTCGGCGAGGTCGTCGCGACGCACGACGCCAAGGTGCGGTTCGAGTGTCGTGAACGGGTAGTCGGCGATTTTCGGTTTGGCGGCAGAGATTCGGCTGATGAATGTGCTCTTGCCGGCGTTGGGGAATCCGACGAGGGCGACGTCCGCCATCAGACGCAGTTCGAGACTCATCCACTTCTCGACCCCGACTTCACCCTGTTCAGCGAAACTCGGGGCGCGCCTGGCGTTGGAGAGGAACTTGGCGTTGCCACGGCCGCCGCGTCCGCCTTCGGCTGCGAGCCAACGGTCGCCATGGTGGACGAGATCGGCCAGTACCTTGCCCTCGTACAGATCCTTGATGATCGTGCCTTCTGGAACGTGGACGATCATGTCGGCACCTGAGCGGCCGTGCATGTCCTTGCCCTTGCCGTGGACACCGTCGAGCGCCCGGCGGTGCGGGTGGTCGCGGAATGCCAGCAGCGAGGCGACGTTGCGGTCGGCAACGAGCCAGACGTCGCCACCCTTGCCCCCATCGCCACCGTTCGGCCCACCGAAGGCGACCGGTCCTTCACGACGGAAGCTGATACAGCCGGCTCCGCCGTCACCGCCGCGAGCATTCAGTTGTGCTTCATCGACGAATCCGGACATAGTGCGTACCTACGCTATCCCGCGCAAGCTGCTAAATATCTGGGCCGCAGAAGCGTGCTATGCCAAGCTGGTCCTGTGAGGATGACCGAGCGGCCGGCTGTCAGAGTCCAGTCGCTTCGCAAAGCCTTCGACGTCCCGGTCCGCCAGCCTGGACTGAAGGCGTCGATCGGTGCGCTGTTCAAGCGTGAAACCCGCAAGGTCGTCGCCGTCGACGAGTTGAATTTCGAAGTCGGCGCCGGCGAAGTGGTCGGCTTTCTCGGGCCGAACGGTGCAGGAAAGACGACGTCGCTGAAGATGCTCGCCGGCCTGCTGCACCCGAGCTCGGGTACCGCCGAAGTCCTCGGATACACCCCGTGGCAGCGCCAGCCCGCCTACCTGCGCAAGATGGCGTTGATCATGGGTAACCGCAATCAATTGCAGTGGGACCTTCCGGTGCTGGACAGTTTCGAGCTCGTCCGCTCGATCTATCGCCTGCCGCGCCAACAGTTCACCGAGACACGCGACGAGATGATCGCTCTGCTCGAACTCGGCCCCCTCGTCGACAAGCCCGTCCGCAACCTGTCGCTCGGCGAGCGCATGAAGGCGGAGATCGCCGGTGCATTGCTGCATCTGCCAGCGGTGCTCTTCCTCGACGAACCGACGATCGGGCTGGACATCACGATGCAGAAACGCATCCGGACGTTCGTCGCCGAATACAACCGTAAGCAGGGCGCGACAGTACTGCTGACCAGTCATTACATGGCGGATGTACAGGCGCTGTGCAAGCGAGTCATCGTCATCGATCACGGCACCGTGCTGTTCGATGGCGGGCTGCAGCGGCTCGCAGACGAGTTCGGCTCGACGAAGACGATCGTCGCCAGGCTCGATGTTGCAGACGGGGCGACGCTCGACACCTACGGCAGGTCGGCGACGAACCGTGGAGATGGGACATGGTCGATCCAGGTGACCCGTTCTGAGGTTGCAGAGGTCACCGGCCGTCTGCTCGCCGAGCAGGCGGTCGTCGACCTGACGATCGAGGACCCGCCGATCGAAGACGTGATCGAACGGGTCTTCAGTCGCGGGTCGATGCCCGCGTGAGTACACGATGATCACCGCAGAGCCGGCGTCGGCGCCGACTGCGGAGACCGAGCCGGGCCGGTTTCGTGAGTTCCGCACCAACGCATCATGGCTGTGGCGCTACTACACGCAGTTCATGCGCCTGGCGATCATCACGCAGTTCCAGTACAGGGCCGCGAACTACTTCTACATGATCGGGATGATCGCAGAACCGGTCGTCTATCTGGTGGTGTGGTCGACGATCGCCCGCACCAACGGAGGTTCGGTCGGCGGTTTCACGCCCGGCACCTTCGCCGCCTACTACATCGTCTGGACGCTCGTCCGCAACATCAACATCGTCTTCACGCCGTTCGGATGGGAGCAGCGGATCAAGGACGGCGAGCTCTCGGGGCTGCTGCTGCAACCGATTCATCCCATCCACCGGGACCTCGCCTTTTTTGCAGGCTGGAAGGTGATCGTGATCATCCTGTGGCTGCCGATCGCTGCCGCGTTGACGCTGATCTTCCATCCCTCGCTGAGTCCGACCGTGTGGCAGTGCGTCGTGTTCTTCCTCGCACTGTGGGGTGCATATCTGATCCGTTCGATGTTCCTGTGGGCCCTCGGGCTGATCTCGCTATGGACGACACGCGTCAGCGCCATCTTCCAGGCGTACTTCATGGCGGAACTGCTGCTGTCGGGACGCCTCGTGCCATTGACGCTGATGCCGAAGTTGGTCCGTTCGCTCGCCGGAGTACTACCGTTCCAATCCACGTTCGGCTTTCCGATCACCGCATTGACGGGACCGATCACCGACACGCAGCTGTGGCACGGATTGCTGACACAGCTGTTGTGGATCGTCGTCGGCGGGCTGATCGTCAAACTCATGTGGCGGCGGGGCATCCGCCGGTTTGCCTCGGTGGGTGGCTGATATGTCGCTGAGCCGATGGGGCTGACGTGACGCGTCCCTCTCCGGGCCGGCGCGATCCGGATCGTGCCAGTTCGCTCCGGCTGGCGGCACTGTTCTTCCGCGTCGGCGCACAGAACGAATTGCAGTACCGCCTCAACTTCGTCGTACAGCTGCTGCAATCGATACTCGGTGTCGCTGCCGGGCTCGTCGGGCTAGCGGTCGTGTTTGCTCACACCAACAATCTCGGAGGCTGGAGCCGACCGCAACTGCTCGTCGTGATGGGCATCTTCCTGATGATGAACGGCATCACCCAGGCGTTCATCCAGCCGAGTATGAACCTGCTGATCGCCGACATCCAGAAAGGCACGCTGGACTTCCCGTTGACCAAACCCGTCGATGCGCAGGTCCTTGTCAGCGTCCGGTCCGTGGACATCTGGCAGGCGGCCGACTCGTTGATCGGCCTGATCATCGTCATCCTCGGCCTCGTCCAACAGGATGTTGCCATACATCTCGTCGACATCGTCAGTTTCGTGCTGCTGATGCTGATGGGGACCGTGACGATTTACTGCTTCTGGCTGATGCTGGCGTCGACGGCGTTTTGGCTCATCAAGACCGACGAGATGCAAGAACTCTTCCAGGGACTCTATCGCACGGGGCAATACCCGGTCGGCATCTATCCAGGGTGGCTGCGGTACGGCATCACCTTCGTCGTCCCGCTCGCCTTCGCGATCACCGTGCCGGCGGAGGCGCTCACCGGCCGGCTCGAGCATCTCGCACTCGTCGGTGCCGCAGGACTGACCCTCGCCCTGCTGGTGATCTCACGACTGCTCTGGCGAAGAGGGCTGAAGCGATACGGCGGAGCGAGCTCCTAATCGCTCAGTTGCGCGAGAAATTCCAGTGGTTGTTGCCGGCGGCCAGCACGAGCACGAACAGCACGATCCCGATGATGCCGAGCACCAAGCCGGCGATCGCCATACCACGACCGCCGATCGAACCGTTGCCCTTGTTGATCTGTCCCAGGGCGATGCCTCCGAAGATCGTCGCCAACAGGCACGGAATGGCGAACAGGCAGAACAGGACGATGCCGATGATGCCGAGAACCATGCTGGCGACCGCCAGCCCGCTGTTGCGCTGAGCGATGACGAGGGGCATGCCGTAGGCCTGGTAGCCACCGGGTGCCTGACCGGGAAACTGCGGGTACTGCTGGGGCGGGTAAGGCGGTCCGGGCGCAGTTGGCGGGTACTGCTGGGGCGGGTAAGGCAGTCCGGGCGCAGTTGGCGGCGGTGTTTCGAAGCCACCTGGCGGGGCATCGAACGACCGTGGACCCGATCCGAACGGTGGAGGCGGCGGTATCGAACGGTCCCCCGGCGGCATGCTCATACGGTGCGGCTCATACGGTGCGGCTCATACGGTCCGACTGTAGACGCCCAGGGTTCGCGCTGCCGGAGGCATTCACCGCCGCCTCTGCCTACGCTGGCGGGGTGCAGGGCTTATCGGACGCCGCGGGGGAACAACTGGCTATCGGAGAACGAGCGCAGCGATGGGTCTCGACGATGACCGGTGCTGCGGCCGAAACCGGCATCACACTCGCCCACCGCGACTCCCATGCAACGATCGGCACGACGGACGTCGTCGACCGTGAAACCCGAGAAGCTCGGGAACAGCGGCGTCTCGCCGCTGGTGCCACACATGCATCGGGTGCCGGCAATCGTCGCGTCGAAGAGCAACCCGACCTCCTACGCACGTGCTTCGAACGAGATCGCGACCGCATCCTGCACGCTTCGGCGTTTCGGCGTCTGGCCGGCAAGACGCAGGTATTCGTGTTTCCGGACGACCATCAGCGAACCCGTCTGACTCACGCACTCGAAGTCGCTCAGGTCGCCACCGCAGTGGCCAGGGCGCTCGGCCTCAATGTCGCCCTCGCCGAGGCCATCGCTCTCGGACACGACTGCGGTCATGGGCCCGGCGGCCATGCCAGCGAGGACGCACTGTCTCCCTATGTCTCCGGCGGATTCGACCATGCGATCTGGGGTGCAGACCAGACGCTGGCACCGCT
>JAYTOR010000328.1:0-2012 GCA_043747685.1 Actinomycetota bacterium | reverse complement strand
CTTCTCGATCGTGCTCGCCTCCCGCTGACGATCAACACGATCAACACGATCCAGCGACGGCTGCCGGTTCGATCGCTCGAGCGAGTATTCGTGGTCCTGAGGTCGCTCGATCGTCACACTCGTAGTCTCGCCCCTCGCTCATCGATTCCGCCCCCGACAAACTGAGTCCACTGGTGCACCGCCGGCGGTGCAAAACGGTCCACAGAAGTCCTCGTACGCATCAATGACTGGTGAGTAATAAATCCAAACTTAGTAAGTGTTGAAACAAAACCCTCTGCTAGGTTCGCCCGATGACCACGCTCTGGATCGATGACGCTCTGCTCTCGACGCCGCTGCTGCAGCTGATGGCTGCCGCCGCTTCGGCGCGCGACGAACGGTTCGGCCGGCGAGTCACCTATTCGCCGAAGGTATTCATCCCGCTGACGCAACTGTGCCGAGACACGTGTGGCTACTGCACCTTCGCCCAACCGCCCGTACGGGTGGAGGCGCCGTACCTCTCCCTCGACCGCGTCGTCGCCATAGCCAGGGCGGGTGCCAGGGCCGGATGCCACGAGGCGCTGTTCACACTCGGCGAACGGCCGGAACTGCGTTACGAGCAAGCTGCGCGATGGCTCGCCGAGCACGGCTACGCATCGACGGTCGAGTACGTGGCGGCGGCGGCGAAGCGTGTCCTCGCCGAAACCGGACTACTGCCACACGCCAACGCCGGAGCGCTCTCTGGCGACGAGTTGGCGCAGTTGCGGCCGTTCTCGGCGAGTCAGGGGATGATGATCGAGACGCTGAACGGCGACCTCGACTGCCATCGTGGTGCTCCGGACAAGGAACCGGCGCGGCGGCTGGCGACACTCGAAGCGGCCGGAGAGCTGTCGATTCCGTTCACGACTGGCATCCTCGTCGGCATCGGCGAGAGCCGCCAGGACCGCATCAACGCCCTCCGGGCGATTGCCGCGAGCCACGCCCGCCACGGTCACGTGCAGGAGGTCATCATCCAGAACTTCCTGCCGAAGCTCGTCTCCGGTATGCGCGGCGCGCCGGCCTGCGCGCCCGATGATCTGCTGTGGTCGATCGCCGTCGCCCGCCTGATCCTCAGCGCCGACGTCCATCTCCAGGCGCCACCGAATCTGACGGATGACTTCGGTTCGTTGCTTGCCGCCGGGCTCGACGATTGGGGCGGCGTCTCGCCCGTCACTGCCGATCACGTCAACCCGGAACGCCCGTGGCCGGACCTCGACCGCCTGCGTGACGTCACCTCGCAGCACGGCCACGTCGTCGCTCCTCGGCTGACGATCTATCCCGAGTTCGCTCTCGATCCGCAGCGTTGGCTCGATCCGGCGATGCGTTTCCAGGTCCTCGATCGAGCCGATGCCGAACTGCTCGGCCGAGACGATCCTGGCGCCCATTTTCCCGAGCGCGTGTCGGGCACACGTGATACCGGCGACGGTGCCGATGTGATCCTGGTTGGTACCCCATCGACGGCCTGGTACTCGGGAGCGTCGGCCGAGCCGCCGACTCTCGTCGGTTCGGTCGAGTCCGTGTTCGCGGCCACCTGCCGTCCGGCATTGCGGTCCACGCGTGACCGCATCCTGATCGGCGCTCGCTCCGGTGAGCTGAGCGGCGGGCCAGTCGCCGAAGTGCTCGCCGGGATCGAACTCGGGCAGGAGCCAGGAATCGCCGAGATCGTCACACTGTTCGAGGCTCGTGGCACCGAGGTCGACGCCGTCGCCGCTGCCGCCGACGCATTACGTGCCGCAACTGTCGGCGACACGGTGACATGGGTCCACAACCGCAACATCAACTACACCAACGTCTGCACGTTCAAGTGCCGCTTCTGCGGGTTCTCGAAGGGCAAGCTCAGCCTCAACCTGCGCGGCACGCCGTACCTGTTGACCCTCGACGACATCGCGGAACGGGCCCGCGAGGCGTGGGACCTGGGCGCGACCGAGGTCACGTTACAAGGGGGCATCCATCCCGACTTCGACGGCGACTACTACATCGACGTCACCCGGGCCGTG
>JAYTOR010000327.1:0-23985 GCA_043747685.1 Actinomycetota bacterium | reverse complement strand
CGATCATGATGGTGCTCTATTCCGGAACCACCGACCCGTATTCGCACCGCTGCCGCTTCGTGCTCTTCGAGAAGGGCATGGACTTCGAGATCCGCGACGTCGATCTCTTCGCCAAGCCCGAAGACATCGCGCTGATGAACCCGTACAACGAGGTGCCGATCCTCGTCGAGCGCGACCTCATCCTGTACGAGTCGCACATCATCAACGAGTACATCGACGAGCGCTTCCCGCATCCGCAGCTGATGCCGGGCGATCCGGTGGCGCGTGCACGGGTGCGGCTCTTCCTCTTCAATTTCGAGAAGGAGCTGTTCGCGCACGTGAACATCCTCGAAGGCCGGGGCACGACCAAGGGCAGCGACAAGCAGCTCGAGAAGGCACGCTCGCAGATTCGCGACCGGCTGACGCAGCTGGCGCCGATCTTCCTCAAGAACAAGTTCATGCTGGGCGACGACTTCTCGATGCTCGACGTCGCCATCGCGCCCTTGCTGTGGCGGCTCGACTACTACGGCATCGACATGTCGAAGAACGCCGTGCCGCTGCTGAAGTACGCCGAGCGCATCTTCTCGCGGCCGGCCTACATCGAGGCGCTGACGCCGTCGGAAAAGGTGATGCGCAAGTAGCGCATGAAGCATGCCCCTACCCTCACTCTGTTCGCTGTGACATTGCCGATCGCTCCTGCAACCGCCGGCACGTCGACGCGGCCGTACCTGATCCGTGCCTTGCACGACTGGTGCACCGACAACGGCTTCACGCCGTACATCGCCGTCTTCGTCGACGAGCAGGTACGGGTGCCGAAGGAGTACGTGAAGAACAACGAGATCGTGCTCAATGTTGGCTTCGAGGCGACCAGCGCGCTCAAGCTTGGCAACGAGCTGATCGAGTTCAAGGCGCGCTTCGGCGGCACCTCGCGTGAGATCGCGGTGCCGATCGACCACGTGATCGCCATCTATGCGCGCGAGAACGGCCAGGGCATGGCGTTTCCGATGCCGAGCGACGCGGCGACCGGCGGCGAGGCACCGGCAGCATCGACACCTGCCGTGAAGTCGGCCCCGCCCGCGGCACCGCGCGGCCCGCGCCTGGCCGGGCCGGCGGCTGCCCCTGTCAAGGGCGCCGCGCTGAGCCTCAGCCCGTCGCCTGGCCCGCAGGCCGGCAAGCCGGCGGCACAAGTCGCCGACGCGCCGCCGCCGCCCGAGCCACCGCCGCCAAAACGGCCCTCGCTCAAGCGCGTGAAGTAGACTCCTGCCGCCCGCGCGCCGCCGCGGCGACGCCATGCCGGCTTAGCTCAGTTGGTAGAGCACCCGCCTTGTAAGCGGAAGGTCGTCCGTTCGATTCGGACAGCCGGCACCAAGGCTCCTAGCCCTTGCGCGACTTCTGGATCAGCCAGTCGACCACGGCCAGCGCCTGCGGCCCACCGTTGGCCTGCGACGGCGAGGTCACGTAGCGGCCATTGACGACCAGCATCGGCACGCTCTCGATCTTGAAGTCGGCCATCGCCTTCTTGCCGCGGTTCATCGAGGTGGCGACTGAGAACGACTTGAAGGCGGCCATGAACTTGGTCGCGTCGCCGCCGTTCTTGCCGACGAACTCGGCAATGTCTTCGGGCTTCTCGAGGCGGATGCGATCGATGTGGATGGCGCGGAAGATCTTCGGCTGCAGCGTGTCGACGGCGCCGATCGTTTCCAGCGCGTAGTAGGTGCGTTGGAAGTTCTCCGCGTTCATCAGGAAGGTGACCGGAACGCGGCGCAGGACGACGTCGGCCGGCAGCTGCTTGGCCCACGCCGACAGCAGCGGCTCGAACGAGCTGCAGTGCGGGCAGGCGTAGGAGAAGAACTCGATCACTTCGACCTTGCCGCCGTCGTGCGGCGGCTGCGGCGGCTCGACCCGGAGGTAGTCCTTGCCGTCGGTGGGTGCCGGGTTCTGGGCCCGGGCCGGCGCGGCCGCCAGCAGTGCAGCGCCTGACAGGCCGAGGAGGGTGGAGGAAAAGTGGCGTCGGTTCATGGTCTTGTTCATGGCAGGTGAAACGGTTCAGCAGTGAGCTTCGCCGACACGAAGAGTTCAGCGGACTTTGTCGGGTGGCGCTGGCCGGGCGATTGTCGGGCGCTCGCGGTCAGGGCGGCTGCACCTTGATCCGCAGCGCGGCGACGGCCAACCCGGATTCGTGAAGATGTTGCTGCAGCCGCGGTGCCAGCTGGCGGAGTTTGGCGGCGACAGCGGCATTCGCGCACAGCAGCGACCAGCCTTCCTCGTCGGCCGGCCCGGGCTGGACGTGGGCCACCAGGCCCGGCGGGATCAGCGGGGCGACTGCCGCGAACAAGGTCCTGGACCGGCGCAGCCGCTCGCCGAGTCGGCCGAGGGCGGCGCTGCCGCCGAGCGCCTCGGCCATCGTCAACGGCGCGGTGCGGTGGGCGACGGGAGGCCGGCTCATGACCAAAGTCTAGCGGCCGGGGCAGCGGTTAAAATTCGCGGTTGCCCGGCGGGTCCCGGCAGGGGCCCGGCTTGCAATGACGGTCCAAGCCCGCACGTCCGAGAACGGTGGCCGGACCCTGGCTCACCGCAGAGTTCCCACCGAGCCGGCGCACCCGCCGGGCCCACTCGTCCTACCCGCACACGCATGTTGCCCAAGCTTCTCACTTCGATCTTCGGCAGCCGCAACGACCGGCTGCTGAAGCAATACCGGCAGGTCGTGGCGAAGGTCAACGCGCTGGAAGCGACCTTCGAGGCGCTGAGCGAAGACGCCCTGCGCGCCAAGACCGGCGAATTCCGCGGCCGCGTCGCCCAGGGCGAGTCGCTCGACGACCTGCTCCCCGAAGCCTTCGCCACCGTCCGCGAAGCGAGCAAGCGGACGCTGAAGATGCGCCACTTCGACGTCCAGATGATCGGCGGCATGGCCCTGCACGCCGGCAAGATCGCCGAGATGCGCACCGGCGAGGGCAAGACGCTCACGGCGACGCTGGCCGTCTACCTCAACTCGCTCGCCGGCAAGGGCGTGCACCTGGTCACCGTCAACGACTACCTGGTCCGCCGCGACGCTGCCTGGATGGGCCAGCTCTACACCTACCTCGGCCTGACGGTCGGCGTCAACCTCGCCCAGATGTCGCGCGAGGAAAAGCAGGCCGCCTACGCCGCCGACATCACCTACGGCACCAACAACGAGTTCGGCTTCGACTACCTACGCGACAACATGGTGCAGGACACCGCCGACCGGGTCGCCCGGGGCCTCGCCTACGCGATCGTCGACGAGGTCGACTCGATCCTCATCGACGAGGCCCGCACCCCGCTGATCATCTCCGGCCGCGTCGGCGACGCCGCCAAGCTGTATTACCGATTTGCCTCGATCGTCCGCTCGCTCAAACGCGACATCGACTACGAGGTCGAGGAGGACAAGAAGATCGTCGTCCCCACCGACGACGGTATCGACAAGGTCGAAATGGCCCTCGGCGTCGCCAACCTGTACGACGAGGTGCAGCAGGACCTCGTTCACCAGCTACAAGCGGCACTGAAGGCCAAGGAGCTGTACCGGCGCGACAAGGAATACATCGTCGCCGGCGGCGAGGTCAAGATCGTCGACGAGTTCACCGGCCGCATCCTCGAAGGTCGTCGCTGGAGTGAGGGCCTGCACCAGGCCGTCGAAGCCAAAGAGGGCGTGAAGATCAAGGAAGAGAACCAGACGCTCGCCACGATCACACTGCAGAACTACTTCCGTATGTACGAGAAGTTGTCCGGCATGACCGGTACGGCGCAGACCGAAGCAGCCGAACTGATGAACACCTACGGCCTGCAGGTCGTGCCGGTGCCGACGAACCGCGAGATGGTGCGCGCCGACCAGGCCGACCTCATCTACAAGACCGAGGAAGCCAAGTTCGGCGCCGTCGTCGACGACATCGTCGAGCGCGTCGACCGGGGCCAGCCGGTCCTCGTCGGTACGGTCAGCGTCGAGAAGAGCGAGTACCTGTCGCGTCTGCTCGACAAGCGAGGGGTGCCGCACGAAGTCCTCAACGCCAAGCAGCACTTCCGCGAGGCGGAGATCATCACCCAGGCCGGCCAACTCGGCAAGGTCACCGTGGCCACCAACATGGCAGGCCGCGGCGTCGACATCCTGCTCGGTGGCAACCCGGAGAACCTCGCCAAACAGGACATCGTCCGCGAAGGCCTCGACCCTGAGTCGGATGAGGGCAAGGCGTTGTACGCCAGCCTGCTGGCGCAGTACAACAAGGACTGCAAGGCAGAAGGCGACGAGGTCCGCAAGCTCGGCGGGCTGTACGTCATTGGTTCCGAGCGTCACGAGAGCCGTCGTATCGACAACCAGTTGCGTGGTCGTTCCGGCCGTCAGGGCGATCCCGGCGAGAGCCGTTTCTACCTGAGCCTCGACGACGAACTGATGCGCCTGTTCGCCACCGGCGCGCTCAGCTGGGTCATGGGTCGCGCACTTCCCGATGACGAGGCGATCGAGGCGAAAATGGTCTCCAAGGCGATCGAACGTGCGCAGTCGACCGTCGAGCAACGCAACGCCGAGATCCGCAAGAACGTCCTCAAGTACGACGAGGTCATGAACGAGCAGCGCAAGGTGATCTACCAGCGCCGCGATCAGATTCTCGAAGGCTTCGACCTCAAGAGCGCGGCGATGGAATACCTCGCCACGGGTATCGACAACCTCATCAATCGTCACTGTGTCAGTGACGTCGAAGAGGAATGGGATCTCGATGGCCTGTCCAGCGAACTGACGTCGTACTATCCGACGACGATCACGCCGGAGCAGCTCGAAGACGCCGGCACGACCGACAAGATGTACGGCCTGGTAATGGCAGAGGCGACGGCCTACTACAACAAGCGCGAGGAAGACTTCACCCCCGAGGTGATGCGTCAGGTCGAGCGGCACGTCATGCTGCAGATGATCGATCAGCGCTGGCGTGAGCACCTGCAGGAGATGGATTACCTGCAGGAGGGCATCAACCTGCGGGCGATGGGCCAGAAGGACCCGCTCGTCGAATGGCAGCGTGAAGGCTTCGAGATGTTCGGCCAACTGATGAAGACGATCGCCGACGATTTCGTCCGCTACATCATGCATGTCGAAGTCGTCGTCAACGAGCCGGAGACGGCGACAGTCGTCAAGAACCTGACGACGTCCTCTGCCGACGACGTCAATTCCAACGGGTTTGCGGCCGCCGCCCAAGCGGCCGCCGCCGCCGGTGAAATCGACCCGGAGCTCGCCGCTACCGCTGCGGCCCCCGCCTCGACCAAGCAGCAAACCGTCGTCAAGAGCGAGTTCGACAAGACTCCGCGCAATGCGCCGTGCCCGTGCGGCTCCGGCAAGAAGTACAAGTTGTGCCACGGCGCAACCAACCCCTGACAACCAATGCGTGACTTCACCGTCGACCTGCGCGCGCTGCGCGCCCGGCTACAGGAAGCCGAAAGTTATCTGAAGATCGAGACGGCGCGGGCCGAGCTGAAAGAACTCGAGGTCGAGGTTGCCAACCCGACGCTGTGGGATGACCAGGACCGGGCGAAGAAGATCAACGGCCAGTACGCCAACGTCAAAGGTGACATCGAGGACTTCGACTCTCTGTCGCAGGACATGGAGGATGTCGAGGTGCTGCACGACCTCGCCCGCGAAGTCGATGACGCCTCGCAGGAGGCCGACATCGCCGAAGCTGCAACATCGATCGGTGCCCGTCTCGGCGCGCTCGAACTGCGCAGCCTGTTCACGGGACCGCACGACGAGGCCGATGCCATCGTCCAGATCAATGCCAAAGATGGCGGCGTCGATGCCCAGGACTGGGCCAACATGCTGCTGCGGATGTACACGCGCTGGGCCGAGCGCCGCGGCGGTCTGGAACTCGAAGTCGAAGGTGTCTCCGAGGGTGCAGAGGCCGGCATCATGTCCGCCGAATTCACGCTCAAGGGCCGTTACGCCTTCGGTCTGATGTCGGCCGAACGCGGGACCCATCGGCTCGTGCGGATCAGCCCGTTCGACAACCAGGGTCGCCGTCAGACGAGCTTCGCGACGGTACAGGTGTGGCCGGTGCTGGACGATGTCGACGTCGAGATCAACGAATCCGACGTGCGCATGGAGGTCTTCAGGGCATCCGGAGCCGGTGGCCAGCACATCAACAAGACGTCGTCCGCCGTCCGCCTGATCCACGAACCGACGGGCATGGTGTCGACATCGCAGGAGCAGCGCAGTCAGCTGCAGAACCGCGAACATGCGATGAACCGTCTCAAAGCGATGGTCGCTGCGAAGATCGAAGAAGAGCGCGAGGTCGAACTGGCGGCGATAGCCGGCCGTACTGCACAGGTCGGCTGGGGTAGCCAGATCCGTAGCTATGTGTTGCAGCCGTTCCAATTGGTCAAGGATCTGCGTAGCGACTACGAGGTCGGCAATGCGGCACCGGTCCTCGATGGTGACATCGACCAGTTCATGGAGGCCTATCTCCGCTGGAAGCGCAAGACCGCCGACGAGCCGGAGAGCTGAGCTCGCCCGCAGCCGATGGCGGTCGGCCAGACCAATTTTCGGCATGACGTGGAGTGAAACCACAAACGCGGAACGTCATCATTTCGTAACGTGAGTGCCGCCGACTCGCCGTTATCGCTCGCTTGTCAACGGTATGAGTATTCATGCGGTCACCGACGGCGGCGAAGGCTGTCGGACGGGCCACCTATCTGATGACGCCGAGCCCGCAGATGGGCTTCACCGGCTCGCCGGCAGCCTGCAGTTCTGGCACGACCGACCCGGCTTATCGCACTGCAGAACTGACTCGGATCAATGCGCTACGGGCGATCGCCCGGTGTTCCCCAACGGTGACCGAAAATGCCAACTGGTCTGCTGATGCGCAGTCGGCGGCGATGATGGTGGCGGCGAACAACGCCATCACCCACACGCCGCCGAGTTCGTGCGCGTGCTACTCGGCGACGAACGCGGCAACCGCCGGTCGCAGCAATCTCGGCAGGGGCATCGCCGGACCGGAGGCGGTCAGCGGATACGTCAGCGATCCCGGTCAGGTCACCAACGAGGTTGGTCACAGCGCCGGATTGTTCTGGCCGTCGTTGACGACGGTCGGTGTCGGCGATGCGTTGTCGGCTGGCAACCGCCCGTACAACGTGATGAAGTATCTGTCGGCACCGAACACGACGAACCCTCGGGCGCCCGTTCGCGACGCGAGCGGCTATGTCAGTTGGCCGACGTGCGATACGGCATTCCCGTACGAACTGCTGTCGGAGGGTTCGCGTGGTCGATCGGCAAGCCGGGGCTCGACAGGAGTTCGGCAACGGTGTCGGTCACCAAGAACGGCGTGGCGCTCGGCGCGACCTGGGGATCGCACCGTGACGCCAGCGTGATGCCAGAGCTGCAGTCGAGCTTCATGGTGGCGAACTCGAATCTACAACCGGCCAGCGGTACCATCTCGGCGACGCCAAGATCGTCGGGCAGATGCGAGTGTGGGTCATCGACAGCACAAGCCACTACTGGACGACCGAGCAGACGACTTTCGGTCCGTGGGTGGCCTGGTCCGCTTCGGCGAACTGAGTCCACCTGGTCGCCATTCTGGCGGTGGACGGGCCGCAGAAGTCACGGTCTCCTCTATTATTACAGTCGCGTGACGTCCCATGAACGGCAGCTTCGGTTAGATTGTGACGTCCGCACCCGCAGCGTCGGCCCTCTTCGCCGCCTCCCTCGGAGCGGCGCGCCGACAGGAAAGCTCGCATGATTCGTCTCGACAACGTGACCAAGCAGTACACCACCGAGGTAACGGCTGTGCGCGACGCCAGCTTCGACATCCCCAAGGGTGAATTCGTTTTCCTCGTGGGTGCCTCTGGTTCTGGCAAGTCGACGCTGCTGCGGTTGCTCAACCGCCAGGAACGGCCAGAGCGCGGCTCGGTCTTCGTCGCCGGCCAGGACCTCAACGCGATGGCCGACTCGAAGGTGCCGTTCCTGCGGCGCAACATCGGCAACATCTTCCAGGACTACAAACTGCTGCTCAACAAGACAGTCTTCGAGAACGTCGCCTTCACCCTCGAGGTGATCGGCCGCCCGAACCACGTCATCAAGCAACAGGTTCCGGCAGTGCTCGAACTCGTCCAATTGCATGGCAAGGAAGACCGCTTCCCCCATCAACTCTCCGGCGGTGAACAGCAGCGTGTGTCCATTGCCCGTGCATTCGTCAACCGCCCGCTGATCATGCTGGCCGACGAGCCGACCGGCAACCTCGACCCATCGACCGGCGAGGGCATCATGCGCCTGCTCGACCGCATCAACAAGACCGGTACGACCGTCGTGATGGCGACGCACGATCAGCGCATCGTCAACATGATGCGCCGCCGAGTCATCCAACTCGATCGCGGCGTCATCATTCGTGACCAGGTCCGTGGGGTCTACGAATGAGGCGCTGGCCGTTCCTAGTGAAGGTTTGTGCGAATAGATGTTGACCCGTATCACGTACGCCCTTCGAGAGACGTGGGCCAGCTTCAAGCGCAACGTCACCCTGAGCGCCGCATCGATCGTCACGGCTGCTGTCGCTCTGCTGCTCGCCGGTTCGACGCTGCTCATCCAGAAGGCGTTCAGCAACCTCCTCATCCAATGGCAGGGAGGCGTCGAGATGATCGTCTTCATGAAGGCCGGAACGGCTCCCGAGCAGATTGCCAGCGTCAAGCAGGAGATCGTTGATGCGGGCGTCGCTGCGCCTGATGGCATCAGCACACTCGACCAGCAGCAGACCTATGACCAAGCGAAGGTCGTCCTTGCCGGCCAGACGACACTGCTCAACGCCCTGACCCCGACCAGCATGTACTCGGAGATCCGCGTCACGCCGGCCAAGGGCCAACAGGACCGCCTTCCAGACCTCAAGACGCAGATCGAGATCGAACCGAATGTCAGCAAGGTCGGTTTGGCGACGGATGCGATCCTTGTGTATCGACGATTGTCGAGTTTCGTTCGAGGGGTCACGATCGTGTTGTCATCGGTGCTGTTGATGGTCGCGGTACTGCTGATCTGGAACACGATCCGCACGGCGATGTTTGCGAGGCGTCGAGAAATCGAGGTCATGAAACTCGTCGGTGCGACCAACTGGTTCATCCGAATACCGTTCATGCTCGAAGGGCTGTTGCAGGGACTGATCGGTTCGGTGGTCTCGTGTATCGGCCTCGTCGCGGCCAACTCACTGTGGACGAACAACCTCAACGGCATCGCCCACGACACCAAGTCGAGCGAGACGATCTCGCTGCTGGCGCTGCGCGTCGACAGCGGTTACCTCCAAGGCATCATGGTGATCGTCGTGATCATCGGCATGGCAGCAGGTGCCATCGGCGCCGGTGTCGCCGCCAGTCGCTTCCTCGACGTCTGATTTGCCTGCTCCCGACACAGAGATGATGTTGGGGTGACACAGGTCCGAACTTCGAGACGAGCTGGGGATCCACCCTGGAACCGATGTGCAGTTCGAAGCGCAGGGTGCAGTTCGAAGCGCAGTGTGCAGCAATTGTCGTACGCAAAGTGGAGGGTGGACAGACCCGGGGTGCTCGGTTGGCGGATCGCTTGCGCGATCGGGGCGATGTCCGGATGACGACGGACGAGATCATGGCGCTCACTCGACAGGACTGATCGAATGGCGACGGGAACGCTGGTCGATGCAAACGCCCTCCTCGATGTGCTGAAGCAGGACGCCACCTGGCTGACGTGGTCGCTACACGCGCTGGCGCAAGCGGCGGACGCCGCACCGCTGGTGATCAACCCGATTGTCTTCGCCGAGGTATCTGTTCGCTTCACGCGTATCGAAGATCTGGACGAGTCGCTGCCGGCACACGACTTCAGGCGAGCGCAGTTGCCATGGGAAGCCGCCTTCCTTGCGGGCAAAGCGTTCGTGCGCTACCGACGTTCTGGCGGTACCAGAACATCGACCTTGCCGGACTTCTACATCGGAGCGCACGCGGCGATCGACGAGTACACGCTGCTGACCCGCAATGCGACGCGCTACCGAACGTACTTCCCAACTGTCGAACTCATCTCGCCGTCGGGAGTGGGCTGAATTGCGGCGAGCGCCGAGTTCCGGTGCTGGCCAGTCGGAGACGGCTGTCTAGGTTCGAGGCATGACGTATGAACAGATTGCTTACGAGGTTGCCGACAATGTGGCGACCATCACGCTCGACCGCCCTGAGCGCCTGAACGCCTTTACCTCTCGGATGATGCACGAGTTGATCGACGCCTTCGATCACAGTGACGCCGACGATGAGGTCCGGGCAGTCGTGGTGACCGGTCGTGGACGAGGGTTCTGCGCCGGTGCCGACCTCGGAGGCGGTGCGGAGACATTCGCCCACGGCGGCAGCGATGTCAGCAATGACAGCGGAGTGATTCGCGACGGCGGTGGCATCCTGACCCTCCGCATCTACAACAGCCTCAAGCCGGTCATCGCCGCAATCAACGGAGCGGCCGTCGGCGTCGGCGTGACGATGACATTGCCGATGGACATCCGCATGGTCAGCACCGGTGCGAGGATCGGTTTCGTCTTCAACCGTCGCGGCATCAACCCAGAGGCTTGTTCGTCTTGGTTCCTCCCGCGCCTCGTCGGCATGCAGACCGCAGCCGAATGGGTATACACCGGTCGCCTGCTGACCGCCGACGACGTCGTCGCCGGCGGACTTGCCCGCAGCGCACATGGGCCGGAAGAACTGCTGCCGGCTGCGTACTCCCTCGCCAAGGAGATCGCTGAGAACTGCGCACCGGTATCGGTCACGCTCAGTCGTCAGCTGATGTGGCGCATGCTCACAGCCGACCATCCAATGGAAGCGCACCGTGCCGACAGCCGGGCGATCAACTCGCGCGGCAAGAGCGCCGACGCCGCCGAGGGAGTGACGAGCTTCCTCGAAAAACGCCCGGCGGTGTTCCCGCTTGGCGTCAGCGACAACCTGCCGGACGTCTTCCCCGACTGGCTCGAACCTGAATTCCATTAGTTTCCACACCCGTCCGATCGACATGGGTGCGGCACCGGTCCGACAGCCGCCGCCACGCCGGTCGGGGTTGTCAGTCGGTGGTGCGGAGGCGGAATTTGCGCAGGGCGAGCGGTATGGCGATGACCAGCAGCAGCATGCACCACAGCAGCGCAGACGCGACCCCATGGTCGAGGATCCATGAATGCTTGGTGGTCGGTGCGGTCGGGTTGCCGAAGAGCTCCCGCAGGGCGGCGACGACGATGCTGACCGGGTTGTAGGCGGCGATCGTCTGCAGCACGTTTGGCAGGGTGGACAGCGGGACGAAGGCGTTACTCATGAACGTCAGTGGGAACACGACGACGAAGGCCACGCCCATCACTGCGTCTGGGGTGCGGACGGAGAGGCCGATCAATGTGCCCACCGAGATCATCGCTGCGGCGAACAGCAGCAGCAGCAGATAGGCGCCGACGACATGCGTGACGCTCTGATGTGTGCGCCATCCGACGATGAGGCCGGTGCCCGACAGGATGCTGATCGCCAGCGCCAGCCCGAGCATCTCGGCGATGAAATGGCCGAGTAGGTACGCGGCTCGTGACGACGGCAGCGAGCGGAATCGGTCGATGACCCCCTCGGTGAGGTCGGTGGTGATCGACGAAGCCGGGCCGACGAGGCCGAAGGCGACGGACTGCACGAGAATGCCGCCGATCAAGTACTCGCGATAGTTGCTGCCCGGCACGCTGATCGCTCCGCCGAACACGTAGGCGAACAACAGCACGAACATGATCGGCTGGATCGTGACGTCGAGCAGCTTCTCGGGCAGTTGACGGATGTGTGCCAGATTCCGTTTCGTGAAGACGATCGAGTCGGCGAACAGATGGCTCTTGACGCGATTCGGCGACCGTGAGGTGGAAACGGCGATGGCACTCATCGGGAGGGCTCCTGGGAAACGAGGGTGTTGGTGAGGTCTGCCGCGTCGTTCGGAATGTCGGTTTCCGGTGCGGCGGTCGGGCTGGTGAGCGTCAGGAAGACGTCGTCCAGCGTGGTCTGGCGGCGGTTGATGTCGACGACGTCGACGCCGGCGTGATCGAGGGCCCGCAAGACATCGAGGAACTTGACACCCTCGATCAGCGGCACGGTGACCTGTAGATTTGCAGCGTCGACGCTGGGATCAGCGGAGGCGAACGGCGCCAGTGCAGAGCGGGTGATGTCGATCTCGTGGGATTGGCTGACGGTGACTTCGACGCGGTCGCCACCGATCTTCGCCTTGAGCTCTTCGGGAGAGCCGGCGGCCACCTCGCGGCCGTGGTCGAGGACGACGATGTGATCGGCGAGACGGTCTGCCTCCTCCAGGTATTGCGTCGTCAGCAGCACGGTTGCACCCTCGGCAACGAGTTCTCGCAGAAAGTCCCACAGATCGTTGCGGCTGCGGGGGTCGAGGCCCGTCGTCGGCTCGTCGAGGAAGATGACCTCTGGCGAGGCGACGAGGCTGGCCCCGAGGTCCAGACGGCGGCGCATGCCGCCGGAATAGGTCTTCGCCAGGCGATCGGCGGCATCTACGAGGTCGAGTCGCTCGAGTAATTCGCAGGCGCGCTTCTTGGCGGCCTGTGGCGACATGTGGAACAGGCGGCCGACCATCTCGAGGTTCGCCCTGCCGCTCATCAAGCCGTCAACCGTCGATTGCTGGGCGGCAACGCCGATACGCGACCGTACCTCGAGCGGGTGTTTGGTGACGTCGAGGCCGGCGACGAACGCCCGGCCAGTCGTCGGTTTCGACAGCGTCGTGAGGATGCGCAGCGCCGTCGTCTTGCCGGCGCCGTTGTGGCCGAGCAGACCGAGGACGGAACCTGCCGGTACATGGAGGTCGAGTTCGCGAAGCGCCCAGAGGTCTCCGAATTGCTTGCCGAGGTTGTCGGCGACGAGGCCGGCTTCGGCAGTCGATGAGGGCGATGGTGTCATGTTCATTCCTGTCGTAGGACGTGGAGCGGAGCGAAAAGTCATCGCTGCGGCGATGATGTCCGGAAGTAAGGGCGGGAAAGCAAGGGACCGCGACAGGCTGGTGACGAAGCTGTAGTCGACGGATGGCGTACGATGTACTGACGTTTCGTACGTGGTACGAAGAAGACTAATGGTACGGTGTACGAGATGTCAATGGTTCGCGGTAAGAAAACCGTCATAGCGAGCGATCAGCAGGTGTGGCTGCGCCCGGAGCCAGGCATGCGACGGCCGAAGCACACACGCGAGATGATCGCCGCCGCCGCGTTGCGGATTGCCGATAGCGAGGGCATCGACGCCGTGTCGATGCGTCGAGTCGCAGCCGAACTCAATGCCGGCACGATGACGCTCTACCACTACGTCAGCACGAAGGCCGAACTGCTTGCGCTGCTGTTCGACGCGGTGATCGGAGAACTACTCGTCCGAGAAGCGTTGCCGGACGACTGGCGCAGAGCGATGCAGATGATCGCCCTGCGCACGCGCGACTCGTTGATGGGACACCCGTGGACGCTCGACATTGTCGGGCATACCGGTGGCCTCGGACCGAACGCCGTTCGCCATTTCGAGCAGTCGTTGCAGGCGGTGTCATCGTTCGACGGAACCTTTGCCGACAAGATCAACATCATCGCCCTGGTCGACGAGTACACGTTCGGGTACTGCAAGCGGTGCAGCGGGTTGGAACAAGAACTCCAGGATCAGGGAGCCGTCGACGAGGAGTTTACCTATCTGCGTTCATTGATCGATGCCGGCGACTTTCCGCAGCTCGAAGGCTTATTGCAACTCGGGGACATGGCGACGATGTGGAATCGGTCGATGGAGGCAATGAAGGATCCGGGCCGTTTCGAACGCAACCTCGACCGGTTGCTGGGATCATTCGCCCGGCAGTAAACCATTCGGTTCATCTGGGCGTTCGATGCAGATGTCACGAACTCGCCAGGATCGCCATGATCGCCAGGCGTTTCGGCGCATGGATGACCGGGTCGAGGTCGTCGATCATCGTGACAGCCGACTACGCGTCGCTGCCGCCGCGCTGGTGTAGCGCCGCTCGTACCGCACCAAGCCAGCGGTGACGGCCCCTCTGGCAAGCATTCGTAGCAAACGTCTGTGGGAGTTATCCCTACCTCGGGTCCGCCGGGCTGCCGGATGGCCGATCGCCCACCGCTGGCATCGAAGTGTTTGAGCCGGAGATCGAGCACTGCTCGGAGTGACACGGAGGATCTGGGCGGAGGGCTGGGTCTGGCAAAACCCTCGGCGACGAGTGCGGGCGTCCGCTGGCAGACTCCTGCCATGAGTTTTGGACAACAATCAGGCCCGCCGGCGTCATCGAAGCAGGTCGCCTATCTTCTGTCGTTACTGAAGAAGGAGGGGTGCGAGTCGTTCCGCGACGCCCGCCACACTTACGGGTTGACGCAGCGCCAGGCGGGCGGCAAGTTCGCCGGGCAGGAGGCCTCCGTACTGATCGACCGCCTCCTCGGCAATACGTCCGACGACGATGAGCTGCGTCTCGATCTCGGAGCCAAATCGCTGGTGCCGGCTGACGAGCCGTTGGCCGAATCTGTTGTCGACGCGCAGGCGACCCTCGCCCGTGGCCTGCAGGCCGATGTGCTCGCCGACGAGTTGCGCCGCCGCGGTTGGCGGGTCAGCGAACCTGCGTAGTCCTGTCGGTCACGACAGACCCTTCAACGTCTGAAGCGGTCAGAACCGACGACGGCCCGAGCGGACCCGAAGCGGCTTGAGGCGACCGCGGAACTGCATCCGTGCGATCAAGGTGAACCAGAAAGCGGCAGCAGGAATCGCCAACAGCAGTGCAAGCGCTTCCATCGTCGTCGCGTGCGGCAGCCGTCCGAGAGCGGACAGCGACGCAAGCGTGTCGACGATCGCCAACCATCCGAAGACGAGCATCGCCCAGGTCGGCACCATGTCGGCTCGGGGCCAGACGGTGACGAGCAGGATCGGCAGTGCAAGGACGAAGAGGATCGAACCGAACCTGCCCGAACTCCCCGAGCTGACGACGCCATAGACGAGCGCGCTTGCGAGCACAGCGTTGCCGATCCAGAAGATCAGTCGGCTTCGGGCTTCGTCGTAGGTGACCATCCGACCATCAGCGTACGGCTATCGCGAGCGTTGTTCCAGCCGGTCGCGCAAGAGAATCCGGTAATGACGCTCGTGCTGTTCGATCCAGCCGAGGCGGATGAAGCTGGCGATGGCCTTGTTGACACGTTCGCGGGAGGCACCGACCATGCCGGCGAGCTCTTCCTGGGTGATCGGCAGCACGAATTCCTCGGCGCCGTCCGACAGGTCGAGCAGTCGCTTGGCGGTGCGCCCGGTGACGTCGAGGAAGACGGAGTCGGCAACGACCTCGTCCATCGCTCGCAGGCGTCCGGCGAGCAGTTTGGTGACACCCCAGAGCAGCATCGGGTTGGATTGCAGCACTTCCTGCACGGGCGCGTATGGCACGTCGAGGACCGCCGACGGCTCGAGTGCCCTGGCCAGTGCCGATCTCGGCTTGCCGTCGATCAGCCCGAGTTCGCCGAACAGCGAACCCGGTTCCATCAGCGCAAAGACGCTTTCGCGGTTGTCGAAGGACTTGTTGGCGATCGCCACGCGACCACGGGTGACGAGGAAGAGGGAGTGCGGCTCGTCCCCTTCGGAAAACAGCTGATCCCCGCGGACGAGTTTTCGTTCTCGCCCGGAGTGGACGATGGCCCTGAGGGTTGCCTCATCGGCGTCGGCAAAGAAGTCGGTTGCAGCGAGAAGTGCTTCGTATTCCATTTCGCCTAGACCGTACTAGGATCTGAGCCTGTGCCAAAGGCCACACGCGATGTTGTTTGGACAATTGTTGTCGCCGGCGGGTCCGGCAATCGTTTTGGAACCCTGAAACAGTATGAGGAATTGGGTGCTGAACGGGTGATAGACCGCTCCGTCCGTATCGCCAGGGAGTCGAGTGACGGCGTCGTGATCGTCGTTCCCGCAGGTGACGCGGAGCGCGAAGGCGGTGTCGCCGGCGGTGCGACGCGCACCGAGTCGGCCTCCAACGGCTTGGCAGCAGTGCCGGCCGAGGCAACGATCATCTGCGTCCACGACGCCGCCAGGCCACTCGCCGACGCCGCCCTGTACAGCGCCGTCGTGGCAGCAGTCGTCGCCGGGGCAGACGGCGCAATTCCCGGAATCCCGGTGACGGACACGATCAAACGTGTCGATACGGACGGGGTCGTGCATGAGACGCCTGACCGCGCCAGTCTCGTGGCTGTACAGACCCCACAGGCCTTTCGAGCGTCTGTGCTCCGCGCCGCCTACCGACTGGGAGTCGAGGGGACCGACGACGCGTCCCTCGTCGAAACGCTCGGCGGACGGGTGGTCGTCGTCCCCGGCCTGGTCCTCAATCGCAAGATCACCCAGCCGGAAGACCTGACGTGGGCCAGGGCATTGATCGAATCCGGGGCAAGGTAGTGCTCGTCCGCGTTGGGCAAGGGTTCGACATCCACCGCTTTAGCGACGACCCTGAACGCCGGTTGATCCTCGGCGGGTGCCTGTTCGTGGGATGGGGGCTCGAAGGCCACAGCGATGCCGACGTCCCCGCGCATGCCGCAGCCGACGCGCTACTCGGTGCCGCCGGTCTCGGCGATCTCGGGACACACTTCCCCGACACCGACCCGCGGTGGAAGGACGCCAACTCCTTGGACCTACTCCGCCACGTCGTCTCGCTGCTGACCGCCGACGGCTGGCAGATCGGCAATGTCGACTGCGCGATCGTCTGCGATGCTCCGAAACTCGCTCCCCGCCGGACGGAGATGGAAGCCAATCTCTCGGCGGCGGCGTCGGGTGCTGCGATCACCGTGAAGGGCCGTCGTGCTGAGGGGCTCGGGGCGCTCGGCCGCCGGGAAGGCATCGCCTGCTGGGCCGTCGCCGTGATCACCAAAGACGCCTGACCGCTCATCGGGTCGCGCCGCTCAGTGGGATCGCTTGGTGGAATCGACCCGTAGGCTGGTGCGCTGCGTAGCGGGTGGATCATCGGCTCGTGATCCACGAAGGAAAAGAGAGCGCCATGGCCACTCGACGAGGCGGTAACCAGTCAGGACGATCACCGTCGTCATCCCGCGAAGGTGCCGCCGGCGCACCGACGGGTCGCGCGAGTGGCGGTGCCCGGCGATACGGAAGCGCCGGCCGTTCGAGCGGAGCCGGATTCCGTAGTGCCGGCCGTTCGAGCGGAGCAGGATTCCGTAGTGCCGGCGCGTTCGGGCCCCGGCCGTCTGTCGGGGCCGGCGGTGGAGTTCGTCCCGGCTCGCGCCAGTCGATCACGACGATGGGGTTCAAGGACCGCGACCGCGGGCTTGGCGGCGAGCAGGTCGAAGGCCGCCAAGCCGTACGTGAACTGTTGATCGCCGGCAACCGCAAGGTGCGCGAGATCTGGATCGCCAACGACATGGAGGGCAACGAGATCATCGAGGACATCGTCGATCTCGCCCAGGACATGCGCGTGCCGGTGTACGAGTACAGCCGCAAGAAGATCGAAGCCGAAGCGCGTTCTGAGGCGCCGCAGGGCGTGCTTGCCAAGGCGGCGCCGCTGCTCGAAGCGGACATGGGCGAGGTCCTGCGGCCGCGCAACGGCGTCAAGCCATTCCTCGTCGCCGTCGACGGCGTCACCGATCCCGGCAACCTCGGGGCGATGCTGCGTTCGGCAGAAGGTGCAGGCGTGACCGGTGTCGTGTTGCCGAAGCACCGCGCCGTGCACGTGACGCCGACGGTCGCCAAGTCGGCAGCCGGGGCGATCGAGCATGTGCCGATGGTGCTCGTCTCCGGTCTGCCGACGGCACTGCGCCAGATCAAGGAGGCCGGCATCTGGATCGTCGGCCTCGATGACGGCGGTGAGCGCACGTTGTTCGAGATGGGCGATCTGGCGACGGACGGCATCTGCATCGTCCTCGGTGCAGAGGGTGCGGGACTGTCGAAGCTCGTGACCGAGCGCTGCGACATGATCGTCGGCATCCCGATGCTCGGTCGCTTGTCGTCGCTGAACGTTTCGGCGGCGACGGCGCTGGCCTGCTACGAAGTGACTCGCCACCGCCTCGCCGCGAACCAGAAACGAAGCTGAGTTCATCTGCTCGCTCGTTCCGAGTGACGACGGCGGACGAGCGCGGCCGACAGCAAACGGGCGATGAACTCCGAGGTCGACGGGCGTGACCTGGGCAATCTTGTTCGTGCGGTGGGCCTATGCTGCGCCCCATGCCAGAGCACACTCCTGCCGCCGTGGCTCAGCGAGTCCTTGCGCTCGTCGATCTGACGGATCTCGGCGAGCACACGACCGACGAGGCAATCGATCGGCTGTGTGAGCGGGCGGTCGGGCCGTTCGGACAGACGGCAGCGGTGTGCGTCTGGCCGCGTTTCGTCCGCAGAGCGGCAGACCGGTTGCAGGGTTCCGGGATGCCGGTCGCCACCGTCGTCAATTTCCCTCACGGAGGCGACGACATCGCTGCCACCGTTGCTGAGGCAGCCGTGGCGGTCACCGACGGTGCAGACGAAGTGGACCTGGTGCTCCCGTACCGTTCGTTCCTCGCCGGAAACGTCGACGCCGCTGCGGCGATGGTCGATGCAGTGCGCGCCTCCTGCCCGGTGGTACTCAAGGTGATCCTCGAAACCGGCGGATATCCGTCCCTCGATTCGATTCGTGATGCAGCGCGGCTTGCCATCGACCACGGTGCCGATTTCGTCAAGACGTCGACGGGTAAAACACAGGTGTCGGCCACCATCGCCGCCTCCGTGATGATGCTCGATGCGATTCGATCGGCGGATCGGCCGGTCGGTTTCAAAGCCTCCGGCGGCATCCGGACAGTCGAAGATGCGTCGCGGTACCTGCTGTTGGCGGACGAGATGATGGGACCTGACTGGGCGACGCCGAGCACCTTCCGGTTCGGGGCGAGTGGCCTGTTGGACGCCCTCGAAACAGCGATCGCCAGGTCGGTCACGGCGCTCCCTGACGCAGTGCACACTGCCGGCGAGTACTGAGGAGTGCCATGCTGACCCAGGAGATCATCCGCCGCAAGCGTGACGGCAAGGCGCTCGATGTCGCCCTGATCGACGAATTCGTGGCCGGCATCACCTCGGGCGATGTCGCCGACGCCCAGGTCGGAGCGTTTGCGATGGCCGTCTTCCTGAAGGGAATGGATACCGAAGAGTGCGTTGCATTGACGCGGGCGATGACGCGCAGCGGAACGCAACTGAAGTGGAACCTCGACAGGCCTGTGCTCGACAAGCACTCGACCGGTGGCGTCGGTGACACGGTCAGCCTGATGCTTGCGCCGATGGTCGCAACCTGCGGCGGTTGCGTACCGATGATCTCCGGACGCGGCTTGGGGCACACGGGTGGCACGTTCGACAAGTTCGAGAGCATTCCCGGCTACCGGGCAGTGCCGACGATGGCCGAATTCCGTCGCGTCGTCAAGCGCGTCGGCTGTGCGGTCATCGGGCAGACCGCTGATCTCGCGCCTGCTGACAAGCGGCTGTACGGCGTTCGCGATGTGACGGCGACCGTCGAGAGCATCCCACTGATCACCGCCTCGATCCTCTCGAAGAAGCTTGCGGCCGGCCTCGATGCACTGGTGATGGACGTCAAGGTCGGACGCGGCGCGTTCATGAAGACCGACCGATCGGCGGTGCAGCTGGCGCGCAGTATCACGAGCGTGGCGTCGGGTGCCGGGGTGCCGACGGTTGCATTGTTGACGGACATGGATCAGCCGCTCGGCAGCGCAGCAGGCAACGCACTCGAAATGGCGTACGCGATCGACTACCTGACCGGGGCAGTACGCGAACCACGGATGCACGCCGTCGTACTGGCGCTGGCGGCCGAAATGCTTGTCGTCGGTCGATTGGCTGAGTCCGACGATGAGGCGCGTGCACGACTGCAGCGATGCCTCGACGACGGCAGCGCCGCAGAGCGGTTCTCGAAGATGGTGGCTGCACTGGGAGGACCTGGCGATCTGCTGAGCGATCCGTGGAAGCACTTGCAGCGCGCACCGGTCGTCGTCGACGTTCAGAGCGATCGTGCCGGTGTCGTTCGCCGGATCGATACACGCGCCGTCGGGTTGGCTGTCGTAGCGTTGGGCGGAGGTCGCACGAGACCGCAGGACCCGATCGATCATGCTGTCGGGATCACTGCGCTCGGAGCAGTCGGCGATGTCGTCGTCACCGGTCAGCCGATCGCCATCGTGCATGCCCGCACCGCGACGGACGCCGGACGTGCGTCTCACGCGATTCTGGACGCCTACGTTTTCGGACGAACGGCTGCCGTTCCGAGGTCGACGATCCGCGAACGAATCACCGCTGACGGCGGCTGACAGTCATTGCCAACGCTGTTGGACCATTGCCCGGCCTACAGGTAGCGTGAGCGACCGCGCCGGGTTAGCTCAGTTGGTAGAGCACTTGACTTGTAATCATGAGGTCGTGGGTTCGATTCCCACACCCGGCTCCGAAGAAAGACCAGCTCAGCTGCTATTTTGATTCGCTGTCGCGGGCGCGGAAATCGCTCAAAGCGGGTCCGTGTCCACGGATTCATCAGGGACGATGTAGCGGCGGGCCTACGAAGGGGAGTTTTCGCAAGCCGCGAACCGAGGGTGGGACGTGGAGCTACCGGCTCGACGTCGGTTCCGACGGCCGGCGTTCGCAGAAGCAGGTCGTCGGCTTCCGCACGAAGAAGGAAGCGCAAGACGCGCTCCGGTGACCGTCGGCCGATTAGCCGGGTGGCTGACGGTGGCACGTGGTTGATAAGGCTTCGGTCGGTTGCTTGGCCGCTGGAGTCTCACTCAATCTGGTTCGTCGTTGCGGTGATTCCATGCTTTCGACATGGAGGACAATATTGGACGGGGCTCGGAGTTCTTGTTCTTGGGTCGTTTCGGAGCCGGGCCCTGCACGGGAATCTTCAGGAGCTTGGATGCCTTCTCCCCGCCGATCCTCCACGCTTCGTCGGCGCCCTTGCCCATGAGCAGTTCGCGGCGTGCAAGCAGCGAGGTCGCCGCCTCCAGCCGTTTGTCCGCCGGCACGCCGAGGGTCAGCTTCGCGGCATTTGCGAGGTTCTTAAGGAGCGCCTGCCGGCCGCTCTCCAGGCCACTCCGGGCCGACGCGGTCAACGACGCCTGGTTGTCGGCGATGAGGTCCCGCAGTTCGTCGTGAACAGTCTTCATCGGCGAGGCGTTGTATTGAGTTTTCGTGAGCCTGTGTCCCTTGAACGGGTAGAGCAGGCCATCGCAGTATTTCGTGGCGAACTTCACCGAGAGTCCGTCGAGATCGTTCACCAGTTGAGAGACCATCGCCATTCTCGTCCACGCATCGAAGCCGGCACGGCCGTCCTGCACTGCACTTGTGACGAGCGTGCCCTCAGGTGAGTTCTGGGTGTTGTCGACAAAAGAAAATCGCTTCGAGGCCGCATCGAACATGAAGTTCTCCGGGTTCCACATGCCGAGGACCCGGTCTGCCATACCCATCGCCACATCGGAGGTCACGCCCTTCGCGAGCGCCTTCACCGCCGACGAGCTTGTCACGAGCGTCTTCACCACCGACACCAGACCAGGATCGGGCGCGACGAACACCGCTGTGCTCTTCTGCGTGACGTCATCCCACACCTCCGATCGCCCGGATGCACCGGCGAGCGTGTCCTTCACGGTCTCGCCCCCCATCATCTCGGAGATGATCGCCGGCTTGGTGCCGCCGAGACCCGTGACCCAGTTGCGCACATCGGTGCTCTTCATGACGTTCGGGTCGGCCGCTTTGAGTTGCAGCTCGGTGAGATCGGGACCGAGCGCGATCCTCGATTTCGGTGCCTTGACCTTGTACTTGCCGGCTTTCGCCCCGCTCTTGCGAGCCAGGCGGTCGGCGGCGATGACTTCGGCAGCGTTGCCCTGGTCGACCTTGACCATCACAGGCGTGCCGCCATCGGACACCTGCGCGACCTTGCCGCTGGCACCCCCGGGGAGGACGTCGATCGAGGTAAGGCGCTTCAGCGGCTTGTCGACGGACAGACGACGGATGACGTTGCTCGGCGCAACACCCAGGGCTATCGGGACCGGAGCACCGACCGCGCTCCGCTGGATCGTCGCCGCCGAGGCGGTTCCGGAGGTCGGCGCTGGAGTCATGTCGCCCGACTGGTTCATCAGGCGGCGAACGACTGCCGCGGCTGCCGCATCGGCCAGTCGCTCGTATTTATCGTCGGCGGGACCGACCTTGAGGCCGGATGGGGACTTCTTCTCGCTCGACAACACGTAGGGAAGTCGCTGAGCGGCGACCGGCCGCTCCGGTTGCACACGCGCCGAACGGCGAATCGCCATGGATGTCCAGTCTGCTTTCGTCGAAGGACCGTTTCATCCGAGCCCGTATGTCACGCTACGCATCGATGTCGGGGAAGACATCGTGGAAACCACGTACGGATCAACCGTTGGCCCCGTTTCGCCCTGGTCTCCCCCCGTCTCACCCGGACCCTCGCTGCTGTACATGGTTCGGCCGATCGAGCTGCCTGATCGAGTTACGTGACAACACGCTGCGCCGGAGCTGTCGACCGCCCGCTCTACGAGGTACCGCTCGGTCTCGGGTCGGACTTCGGTGCGGTCCCGATTTTCGAGGTCGGACTCACGCTCCGGCCGCCGTCGGGGGTCGCCGACGATCCGATCGTGTGGCGGATGGATCTCGGAGCGCGGGGGAACTGGCGACTGCCGTTCGCTGTGCTGCTCGGTCAACGAGGCTGGTTCGATCGTTTCCCGACGACGATCGATGCGAGAAGTACGACCGTTCAGTTCAACCGGTAGGGGCGACTGGATTCCTGAACCGAGCTTTTTTTCGCCGACTTCGTGTCCACGGAGTGTCCACGAACCGCTTGTAACGCACCGACATCAGGTGACACAGCGTGACATGAAAGATCGCGTAATCCCAGCTCAGACGGCACGCTACGACACCAGATGACACCGGGCGGACACTCTGGGTGAGCCTTGTAATCATCAGGTCGTGGGTTCGATTCCCACACCCGGCTCCAGAGAAACACCAGCTCAGCGGGCGTATCTTGACTTGAAACTGTGCGATGCGAAGCGGCAAAATGCGGGAAGGTGGACCATCGAAGCGGGACGAAAATTCTCTACCTGACGACGTTCAGAGCCCGTTGTCAGTTATGACCAAGAGAAATCAGACTCCGACGGCGCACCCGTCGCGCCGGGAGCCCGGTGAGCCGGAGGTAAGAGGTTCTGCTCCGTCAACTGTTGAGTCCGATGGAAGCTGCTGCGTTACTCAGCATTGGACGCGCATCCTTGTACGAGTTCGTTTGGCAAGGCCGACTTCATCCAGTTCACATCGGTCGAAGCGTCCGCTTGCCCAGAACGCAGTTGGAGGCATTCGTTCAAGACCTCGAAACAAGACGTCGAACAAAGCCGCGGTGCGAGGTGACAGGCTTCGTAGCCAGCAACGGCGGTCGAATCCGTGGCGGCAGTCCTCAGTCGGCCAGAGCCTGCGTGCCGAGGAGAACATCCTCGGGCAGACGGCGGCGGTGTCGGCGCCGGGGCGCATCATGCCGGTTGCCTTGCGGCTCGCGACAGTCGACGGTTTGCGGCTGGTCCGGGCGTCGAACCAGCGGAGGTTGGAGAGTTGGAACTCACCCCGCCGGACTCGTGGAGTTCCGATTCATCGACTACGAAGTGTTGCGGTGGTCACGGTGATATGTGACGTTGTGCTCTGACTTCAGGTCTTCGTGGGACTGCATCGTTGTCGGTGGAGGTATTTGATGATGAACGACGGATGGCACAATAACGGGTGGGGCGGCGGTGGGTGGATTGTGATGATCGCGATAATGGCGTTGTTCTGGGGTGTGATCGCTGCGGTCGTGCTTGGCGGGATTCGTTCCGGCTGGTGGTCGCGACATGACCACCCACTCAACCCACCGCCCAGCACCGTTGCGGGCACCAACGATGCGGAGAGGATGCTGCACGAGCGTTTCGCACGCGGAGAGATCGATGAGGCCGAGTACATCCGCCGCCACGATCTCCTCAAGGAGCGGTCGCGTTGACGAGTTCACGTACGAAGACCGTGGGTGTCCTCGTTGTGGCTGCCGCTTTG
>JAYTOR010000326.1:0-9338 GCA_043747685.1 Actinomycetota bacterium | reverse complement strand
GTCCTCATCGCCCTGTCGATCATCGCTCTGTTTGCCCGCGGGTTGAACCTCGGCATCGACTTCGAGGGTGGCGTCTCCTGGAAACTGCCGCAGAACGGTGTGTCGCAGAGTCAGGCCTCCGACATTCTTTCGGCGAACGGTGTGCAGCCACGGGATGCCAAGATCCAGGTGCTCTCGATCGACAGCGGCGTCGACGACTCGGCAACCACCGTTGCGCAGACCACGGCCCCGGCGGTGTCGGTCACCGGCACCCCGGCGACGATCGGTGGTACCGCCGTCGGATCGGCTTCGACGACAGCCGGAACGACTCCGGCCGCGACCGCGGCAGCTACGGCGGCCACAGCCGCAGCGGGGTCTTCGTCAGCGACGACGACAGCGTCGCACGGATTCTCCGCCACCACGACGACAGCCGCTTCGCCGACGACTGTTCCCGGATCGGCGGCCGCAGGAGCGACCCTGCCCGCAACGGTGCCCGGATCGGTGACCACGACGCCATCGAGACTGCCGGAAGCGAACAATGGCAAGACGCTGCAGGTACAGGCACCCGTGCTCCCCGAAGCGACTCGCGAGAAGATACGTGCGGACCTCGCCAAAGCTGCAGGGGTCAGCACATCGGCGGTGACCGAGGATGTCGTCAGCGCGACATGGGGCGGCGAAGTCACCAACAAGGCGATCATCTCGTTGCTCGTTTTCTTCCTGGTCCTCAGCGTCTACATCTGGCTGCGGTTCGAATGGAAGATGGCGACAGCTGCCATCACTGCCGTGATCCACGACGTGTTCATCAGCGTCGGGATCTATGCGATCTTCGGGTTCCCTGTGACACCGGCGACCGTCATTGCCTTCTTGACGATTCTCGGCTTCTCGCTGTACGACACGATCGTCGTTTTCGACAAGGTGCTCGACAACACGAAGAAGTTCGGTAACCGCGTCAGTTATGCGGACATCGTCAACCTGTCGATGAACCAGGTGCTGATGCGTTCGCTGAACACATCCATCGCCGCCATCCTGCCGGTGTTCAGCATTCTCGTCATCGGCTCGTTCGTCATGGGTGCGGTGGCGCTCGAGGACTTTGCGCTCGCGCTGCTCGTCGGCCTGATCACCGGTTCGTACTCGTCGATCTTCATCGCCACGCCGGTGCTGGCATGGCAGAAGGAACAGGAACCGCGCTACAAGGCGCTCAAGGGGCGTCAGGCGAGCGCCGAGGAAATCACTCGGATGCGCATGGGCGAAGGTCCATCGACGAGCCGCGCTCGTCGGATCCCGACGGTGATGACCACGAGTGCCACTGGGGCGCAGGTTGCTTCCGTCGACCCGACAGCTGCGCTTACGCATCCGCCGAGACCTCGCAAGAAGCACCGCAGGTAGGCAGGCTCCCGGCGCTGGCCGCGCCGGCGGTCGCCGAAGGAAAAGCGACGGTTCAGCTATCCTGCTGCCATGGCAGGGGACGACATCGGCTGGATTGCAGGACTGATCCGAGAAATCAGGGACTACCCGCGCCCCGGCGTGACGTTTCGCGACATCACGCCGCTGCTCGGTGATGCCGAAGGTTTCGTCAAGACGATCAACGCCCTTGCCGACCTCTTCGAAGACCAAGCGGTCGATCGGGTCATCGGTATCGAAGCCCGTGGATTCATCGTCGGCGCGCCGGTCGCCTACCGGATCGGCGCAGGATTCGTTCCCGCTCGGAAGGCCGGAAAGCTGCCGTGGGCCGTTGCCCGTGAGGAGTATCAACTCGAATACGGCAGCGACAAGCTCGAAATCCACCGTGATGCGCTGCATCCCGGCGAACGTGTGCTGATCATCGACGACGTGCTCGCCACCGGCGGCACGGCGCAGGCGGCTGCCAAGCTCGTCGAAGGCCTCGGTGGGGAACTCGTCGGCCTCGGCTTCGTCATCGAGATCGAGGCGCTCAACGGCAGATTGAAGCTCGGTGATCGAGTGGCCCACAGCCTGATCAAGTTCTGATCGTCTGCATCCTCTGCGGGCTGGCGCCAATTCGCATTTCGAAGCGCCAGTACGACGTTGACCTATCGGCATGTCGAGCATCCAGGTCGAAGACGTTCCTGCTGAGCTCCACGCAGTGCTGCGGCGCAGAGCCGCACGAGCTGGCCAGTCGTTGCAGGAGTATCTACTTGCCCGGCTTCGAGAGGACGCCGAAACACAAACCCTCAGCGAAGCACTCGCACGGATCGAGCACCGATCCGGCGGCAACGTCAGTCTCGAGGTGGCGACGGTATTTCGTCGGCTCTGCGCGTCCGGCCGACTGACTCCCCAGCGAGCGTCTCAAGCGCTGGGCGACCTGTCCGACCTCCGCCTCGAGCGGGTGTCGCACCGCTTCCTGATTCGGCGCTGCTGGGAACTCCGTCACGACATCACGGTCTACGACGCCGCCTATGTTGCCCTCGCCGAGGCGCTCGACGCCACGCTACTGACGGCAGATCAGCACCTCACTCGTGCTCCGAATGTCAGGTGTTCGTTCGAATTGCTCATCTGAGGATCTGACGTAACCGGCGTTTCCGCTGGTGCATGGGGGTGGGCGTTACACTGAATAGATGGGTACGGTCGATCGCGTTCTTCCTTGGAGGAGACAGGCGCCGATCGCCACGGACACCCTGGCACCGGTGCTGACGGCCTTCAAGGCGAGGCATCCGAAGGCGTCCACTGCGTTGATCACCCGCGCCTTCGAGACCGCTTCGGAAGCACACCAGCACCAGAACCGCTCGAGCGGCGAAGCGTACATCAACCATCCGGTGTCGGTCGCGCAGATCGTCGCCGAGATCGGCCTCGACGCCGTCAGCCTCGCAGCGGCGCTGCTGCACGACGCCGTCGAGGACACCCACCTGACGGTCGGCGATGTCGAGCAGGCCTTCGGTGCCGAGGTCGCAGCGATCGTCGACGGTGTCACCAAACTCGAGCGCATCCACTTCGACTCGAAGGAGGCGCAGCAGGCTGCGACGATGCGCAAGATGCTGGTGGCGATGGCCAGGGACTTGCGGGTCCTGATCATCAAGCTCGCCGACCGGCTGCACAACATGCGCACCATCGCCGGCACGCCGACGGACAAGCAGCGACGCGTTGCCCAGGAAACCTTGGATATATATGCGCCGCTGGCTCACCGGCTCGGTATCCAGGAGATCCGCCAGCAACTCGAAGACCTGTCCTTCGCCGCCCTGTTTCCCAAGCGGTACGCCGAACTGGACCACCTCGTCTACAGCCGGACGCCGGAGCGCGAGCACTACCTCGCCAAGGTCGAGGCGGAGATCCGCCAGCGTCTCACCGCCCTGAAGATCGACGCCGACGTCACAGGTCGGGGCAAGCATCTGTGGAGCATCTACGAGAAGATGGTGCAGAAGAGTCGTGAGTTCGACGACATCTTCGACCTCATTGCCGTGCGCATCATCGTCGATTCCGTCAAGGACTGTTACGCCGCCCTCGGATCGATCCACGGCCAGTGGAACCCGGTGGTCGGTCGGTTCAAGGACTACATCGCAATGCCGAAGTTCAACCTCTATCAGTCGCTGCACACGACGGTCATCGGACCGGAGGGCAAGGCGATCGAGGTGCAGATCCGTACCCGTGAAATGCATCATCGTGCCGAGTGGGGCGTTGCTGCGCACTACGCCTACAAGGCCGGTTCGCCGACGTCCGATCTTGACTGGCTCAACCGGATGATCGACTGGCAAGCGGAAACGTCCGATCCAGCAGCGTTCATGGAGACGTTGAAGACTGATCTCGAACAGGACGAAGTCTTCGTCTTCACCCCGAAGGGGCGGGTCATCAGCCTCCCGGTCGGCTCGACACCGGTCGACTTCGCCTACGCCGTGCACACGCAGGTCGGGCATTCCTGCATTGGCGCCAGGCTCAGCGGTCGCCTCATCCCGCTCAACCAGGAACTGCGCAGCGGCGACACCTGCGAGATCTTCACCTCCAAGGTCGATGGTGCCGGCCCGACTCGCGACTGGCTCGGCTTCGCCGTTTCGCCGAGAGCCCGGAACAAGATCCGCCAATGGTTCTCGCGTGAGCGTCGCGAGGACATGCTCGAAGCCGGCCGCGAGGAACTCGTCGAGGCACTGCGCCGTGAAGGTCTGCCGATCCAGAAGATCCTCAAGTCCGAGCTGCTCGAAAAGGAGGCGGTCTCCAACGGCAACTACGTCGACATCGACTCGCTGTTCGTGGCGATCGGCGAGCATCACGTCTCGGGCAAGACGATCGCCCAACGAGTCGCCCGCGAATATCGTGGTGGTGGCGAGATCGAAGAACAGATGTCGGTCACGGCACTGCATCCGCGATCGAACGTCACCCGCCGCCCGAGCGTCGGCGTGCACGTCGAGGGTCTCGACGATGTGCTCGTGAGATTGTCGCGCTGCTGCACCCCGGTACCGGGCGACGAGATCGTCGGGTTCGTCACCAAGGGCAGAGGAGTGTCCGTGCACCGCGCCGACTGCTCGAACGCCGGAGCGTTGCGGATCGATCAGTCGGCGCGGATGATCGACGTCGAATGGGACGGAGATGCCGCTGGCACGGTGTTCCGCGCAGCGGTCGAGGTGATCGCCCTCGATCGCTCGCGCCTGCTGCGCGATGTCGCCAACGCGCTGTCGGACCTGCACGTCAACATCGTGTCGGCCTCGACGCACACCGGCAGCGACCGAGTGGCGAAGATGCGCTTCGAGTTCGAGATGGCTGATGCCAACCACCTCGAATCGGTGTTGCGGATGATGAAGTCGATCGACGCGGTCTACGACGCCTACCGGATCGTTCCCGGCACCGCCGAGCCGATCCCGAGTCGCGACAACGACAGCGAATCCCTCCCGATCCACAGCTGACCGGCACAGCGGCAGTCGACACGTCTCCGTCGGACGGGAGCCGGGTCAGGAGTAGTGGTACCGGGAGCACACCACCCCGGAGCGAATCTCCGGTGCTGTCAGCGGCAAAAGCGATTAGCCTCGCTCGACGTGCCTGCATTCCAGACGAGCCCCGGGATGCGTGACGTACTGGCACCTGATTCGACCCGCTGGCGGGCGTTTCAAGCCGTCTTCGCCCAGGTTGCCGGTGCTGGCGGATACGGCGAGATCATGGTGCCGCTGCTCGAGGACCTCGATGTCTTCAAGCGGGTCGGCGAGGCCACCGATGTCGTCACCAAGGAGATGTACGACTTCTACGACAAGGGTGATCCGCCCCGGCATATCGCACTGCGTCCCGAGCAGACGGCCAGCGTCTGCAGGGCATTCGTACAGAACCGTCCGCAGACGCCGTGGAAGACGTTCTATGCAGGGCCGAACTTCCGCTACGAGCGCCCCCAGCGTGGCCGCTACCGCCAGTTCGACCAGGTCGGCATCGAGGTACTCGGGGCGGACGACCCGTACCTCGACGCTGAGGTCATCGCCATCGGCTGGCGCTTCTTCGAAGCGCTCGGCCTCCGCCAGGTGACGCTGCTGCTGAACTCGCTCGGCGAGCCGTCGGACCGGGCCGCATATGTCTCTGCGCTTCACGCGTATTTCGAGGCGAACCTCGACGAACTCTCGGACGAGTCGAAACTCACGCTGACCAAGAACCCGTTGCGCGTGCTTGACTCCAAGCGCCGTGAAGACGCTGGGGTCGTGGCCGGCGCGCCGCTGATCGCCGAGTTCTATTCCGCCGATGCGGCTGCGCACTTCACTGCTGTACAAGAGGGCCTCGTGGCCCTCGACATCCCCTTTCGGCTCGAGCCGAAACTCGTGCGCGGCCTCGACTACTACCGCCGGACGACGTTCGAATACCTGGGCGGCACGCTCAACTCCGCACAGAACGCGCTCGGCGGCGGCGGCAGGTACGACGGCCTGGTCGAAGCGCTCGGTGGCCCGGAGACTGCCGGTGTCGGCTTCGCCCTCGGCCTCGACCGCACCCTGCTGGCATGTGACGACGAAGGCGTGTTCGACGCACCCGCAGACGCCGCCGACGTGTTCGTCGTCGACACGACCGGCGGCATGCAGGCGCTGATCATCAGCCAGCAACTGCAGCGCGAAGGTCTTCGCGCCGAACGGGCCTACGAGAACCGCAGCATCAAGAGTCAGATGAAGGCGGCCGATCGATCAGGTGCGGCCATCGCCGTGATCATCGGCTCTGACGAACTCGAAGCCGGAACCGCCACCTGCAAGCTGATGGCGGACGGCACTCAATCGGTCGTCGCTCGCGACGATCTCTCAGCAGCAATCAGGAAGCAACTGTCATGACCATGCGAACCCATTACTGCGGTGCACTGCGCACCGAACACATCGGCCAGACGGTCAGCGTCTGCGGATGGGTGGGGAAACGCCGCGAGCACGGCGAACACCTCGCCTTCGTCGACCTCCGCGACCACACCGGCATCGTCCAGGTCGTCGTCGACAATCTCGTCGACGTGCGCGCCGAGTACGTATTGCGCGTGACCGGAGTCGTTCGCGCCAGGCCGGACGGCACGATCAACGACAAGATCGGCACGGGTGACGTCGAAGTCGGCGACTGCACGGTCGAGATCCTCAACAGTGCAGAGCCGCCGCCGTTCCCGATCGATGCCCGCGCCGACAACGTTGCAGAGAACACGCGCCTGCAGTTCCGCTACCTCGACCTGCGCCGTGAGCGCATGCAGCGCAACCTGCGCCTGCGTTCGGCTGTCAACTCTGCGATCCGCCGCTCGATGGAGGACCAGGGATTCGCTGAGATCGAGACGCCGATGCTCGTCCCCTCGACGCCGGAGGGTGCCCGCGAATTCCTCGTGCCGTCGCGCAAGGATCCCGGCTCGTTCTACGCGCTGCCGCAGTCGCCGCAGCTGTTCAAACAGCTGTTGATGGTCGCCGGTTGCGACAAGTACTTCCAGATCGCCCGCTGCCTGCGTGACGAGGATCTCCGCGCTGACCGCCAGTACGAGTTCATGCAGCTCGACGCTGAGATGTCGTTCGCCGATCAGGACGACATCCACGAAGCGATCGGCGCAGCCGTCCTCGCCGCCGCGGAGG
Organism: Actinomycetota bacterium; assembly: GCA_043747685.1. Classification (GTDB taxonomy): domain Bacteria; phylum Actinomycetota; class Acidimicrobiia; order Acidimicrobiales; family Ilumatobacteraceae; genus JANXUF01. Next base: position 2,367 of record JAYTOR010000326.1, on the reverse strand, counting down.
CAGCAACCGGTGTGCGGCCTGACCCGATCGAGAAGATGACATGGTTCGAGGCGATGGAGCGCTTCGGCGTCGACAAGCCCGACCTGCGATTCGGCATGGAATTGACAGAGCTGACCCACATCTTTGCCGGTACGGAGTTCAAGGCATTCGCAGGGGCAGCGGCGATCAAAGGCATCTGCGTTCCCGGTCGCGCCGAGGAGTTCGGTCGGAACAAGCTCGATCAGCTCACGGATCGGGCGAAGTCGCTCGGGGCCAAGGGACTCGTGTGGATGAAGGTCTCTGCACAGGGAGTCCTCGAAGCTCCGGTCGCCAAGTTCCTTTCAGAACGAGAGCAGACAGATCTCAAGGAGCGTCTCGGAGCCGAGCCGGGAGATCTACTGCTGATCGTCGCCGACTCGTGGACGAACGCCTGCGAAGTCCTCGGACAATTGCGCAACGACCTCGGCCGTCCGCCGGTCCACGAAGGCCCGTACCGCTACGTGTGGATCGTCGATTTCCCACTGTTCGTCGGTGTCGACCCGGTGACGGGCACGCCGCGCCCTGGCCATCACCCATTCACGCAGCCTCATCCGGACGACCTTCAGAAGATGGAGACGGACCCGATGAGCGTGCGCTCGCAGGCCTACGACCTCGTGCTCAACGGATGGGAACTCGGCTCTGGCTCGATCCGGATCCATCAGCCGGAACTGCAGTCGCGGATCTTCGGCCTGCTCGGCATCAGCGAAGAGGAGGCCAACAAGCGCTTCGGGTTCTTCCTCACCCCATTCAAATACGGAGCGCCACCGCACGGTGGTTTCGCCTTCGGCATCGATCGCCTGGTCGCCGTTTTGGCCGGCGAGGAGAACATCCGAGAGGTCATCGCTTTCCCGAAGACGCAGTCGGGCACCGACCCGATGACCAATGCGCCGACGCCTGTCGCCGCAAGTCAACTCTACGACCTCGGCCTACGCGTCCTGCCCCCAGCCACCAAGGACTGAACCTCGGCCTGAAACCTGGACTGAACCGTCGCCTGACCGTGAGGTGACCGTGAGGTGACCGTGGACTCAGATGGTCAGGCAGGGTTGAGCGGGTCGGGCGTTGTCGGCGGGGCTGAATTGTGGACCGCTGAACAGACGTTGGCGTGGATTTCACGCGTGAGGTCGTGGATCAGCTTGGTGATTGTCGTATTGCCCTGCAATTCCTGCTCCTGGGCGACGAAGTCGTGATCGGCCTTCTGCTGCTGGAACGCCGCCTGGCGGTTCTGCCCGATCATCACGAATGTCGACAGGAAGATCGCCTCCAGCGAGACGACGAGCGTCAACGTCGGCCACGGGCTCTTTTCGACGAACAGCATCCACCCGGCAAAGACGACGATATGCAGATATACGAAGCGCATCGATCCAGCGAAGCGTGTGATGCCGTCTGCCATCTTGATCTGCAGGCTTGCTGCGCGTGTGGCGATGTAGTCCCCGACGACGGGATGATGTACGAGTTCGGTGACGGCTGGTTTGTCGATCGTGGATGAAGGAGTTGACATGATTGCGCCCTTTCGAATGCCGCGGTTGTACGCACTGTAGGGAACTGCTGCTGCCTGCTGTGATCTCTCGATATCAGCTCATCTTCAGCTGATGACCTGACGCACAGCAGTTCAACTCCAACGGCGTCGACGTTGTCGGCCTGCTCCGCTGTCGGGTCGTCGCGCTACGGTACGGAGCGATGAGCGAGGACCTGTTTTCGGCGGCAGCCGCTGAGCGACTTCGTCGGCAGGCACCGTTGGCCGCACGGCTGCGCCCACGTTCTCTGGACGAAATCGTCGGGCAGGAGCATCTCGTCGGACCTGGTCGGCCGCTGCGGCGCCTCGTCGAGCAGGACCGCCTCAGCTCGGCGATCTTCTGGGGGCCGCCGGGGACGGGCAAGACGACACTCGCCGAAGTCGTAGCGCTGAGTACCCACCGGGTCTTCGAGCGGTTGTCGGCAGTCAGCGCCGGCGTCAAAGACGTGCGCGAGGTCATCGAGCGCGCCAAGGACCAACTCGGCCAGCATGGACGCGGCACGATCCTGTTTCTCGACGAGATCCACCGTTTCTCGAAATCGCAGCAGGATGCGCTGCTGCCGAGTGTCGAGAACGGCACCATCACGCTCATCGGAGCGACGACGGAGAATCCGTTCTTCGAGGTCAACCCGCCGTTGCGCAGCCGCTCGACGCTGTTCCGGTTGGAGGTCCTCGACCGCGCGGCGATTGTTCAGTTGATCGAGCGTGGCCTCCAAGCGGAAGCGATGACGGCTGCGACGGACGCCATCGACCTGCTCGCCGATCGGGCCGGTGGCGACGGTCGCCAGGTGCTGACGTCGTTGGAAGTCGCCTGCGCCCTGGCCAGCCCGCACGCC
>JAYTOR010000325.1:0-16619 GCA_043747685.1 Actinomycetota bacterium | reverse complement strand
GGGGCCCGGCTGCGGGGTGGGTGGCGAGAATCAACGGGGGTCGCGGAGTTTGAGTGAAGTCGAACGCTTGGGCGATATCGCCGAGTTGGGCTGCGTTCTCCGGACATCGGGACGGGGGTCCGGTCCTCCATCCGTTGCCGGGTCGAGGCGTTGACCGTCGAGGAAGTCGTCTTCGATGAATTTGACGTAGGCGTCGAAGCTGAGGGTCTGATGGTCGATGTAGCCATCTTTGGCGTAAGGGCTGATCACCAGCCCCGGCACCCTCAGGCCATAGCCATTCTGGTCGACCTTGGGCGGTTGGACATGGTCGTAGAAGCCGCCCCAGTCGTCCCAGGCGAGAAAGATCGCTGTCGAGTTCCAGTCTGGTGAGTGCATGACGGCGTTGATCAGGCTGGTGACGTACGTCTGTCCGGCGGAGCTCGGCGCTGGTGGATGTTCGCTGACGGCACCCGAGGGAACGACCCAGCTGACGGCGGGAAGCGTACCGCTGGAGGCCTGCGTGTAGAAATTGGCGACGGACTGGATGTTGGATTGTTGGCCGTCCTCACGCACGGTGTCGAAGTACGGTAACGGGTTCCAGATTCCGGGTGTGTTGGCGTTCTGGTTGACTGCCGTGCAGCTCATCGCCGCGTCGTTCCGGCAGTCGGGTTCGGTGCCGGCGACGACGTAGTAGCCCCACGGGACGTTGTTCTTGTGGAGCAGATAGGTGAGGTCGGTCCACGCGTAGTCCGGACCGGTGGGAACGGTGATCGGGTCGCCTTCGAAGTCCGTTGCGGGGACCTGCGCGGTTGTTGTCGCTGGTTTGTTCTTCTTGGTGCCAGTCTGGAAGTCGGGTGGTGAGCCAGGTTTCTGTAACGCGTTCGTGCAACTCGCCGGACTGCCAGGAGTGGTGCAGTGTGCTGACCATTCGGAGACCATGAACAAATGTTCGGGCAGACTCCAGGAGGCGTTCGGTTCGAACATGTGGTCCTGGAGGACAAACTGTTGGGCGTAGGTCCAGTAGTTCGGGAATTCACGTGCGTCTTTCCACCCCATTACGTCCTGCTTCGCACCGTTCGTAGATGCCGGGTTCGTTGGATCGGTACAGCCTTTCCTACCGGCTGCGGCTTGAGTGACGAACCCGTTCATTTTCCCGTCGTTGATATCGGCCGAAGCGTTGGTCTGACCATGCGGGCCACCGCCGTTGACGTCGGCACTGTTGTGAAACGGTGCGACGCGGCGACCGCCGAAACAGCGACAACACCGACGCCGATGACTTGACGTACGCTTCGCATCACAGACCTCCTCGATCAGAACGACTATCTACAACACAAATGTGGGCGAAGTATGAGGGCGTGATTTCCGGTTCACGATGTCGCTGTGGTCGCAGTTGCTTCGTTGTTGACGTTGGCGATGAGATCGTCGTTTCCCTATCGATCTTGCCGTCGTAGCGCAGCTTCTCGCCTGCGGAGATCGCCCGAATGATGTCGATGGTCTACGCCGACGCCCAAGCGTTCGGCCTGACGGACGCAATCGAGGGCTTCGGCATCGCCGACCGCTACACCGATTCCGATCGACAGTGTCACGACGGGGTCTCGGCGAGCTGTTTGATGCCCTCGACAGTGACCTGCATAGTGGAGCGGAATTCAGAGATCGCCTGGCGACGATCCGTTCCTCCTTGTCGGCGTCGCCAACGGCCCATTGGGCATCTCTGCGTGGCGCCCTACGCCTGCTTCCTACGTCGCGGGAAACCAGGGCCACGCTTCGCTTGAATCTCACGAACATCAAGCGGCTCTGCGCACTCGCTGCAGACGACGACGGCGTGCATCTCGTGGTCGCATGCGGTGTGATGCAACACGAGCGGCGTTCCTTCCGGACCGGTCAACCACCTGTCGCCCCATGCCGCCATTGCGGCGAGGATCGGGTACACCTCACGGCCCTTGTCCGTGAGCCGGTACTCGTGGCGCACCGGTCGTTGCTGGTATTCCACCTTGGCGAACATCCCTTCGTCCACCAAGCGGTTCAGGCGGATCGTGAGGATGTTGCGGCCGATACCGAGCAATCGCTGGAAATCTTCGAAGCGGCGCGTCCCAAGGCACGCTTGGCGCATCACGAGCAGGATCCAGCCATCCCCGAGCACGTTCGCACTACGCGCCATGGTGCACGGCCAGCCGGAAGTGTCGGTACGGGTCACTCGCTCATGCTTCTGAGCCAGAGTGGCACAAACCTGGGTTTGGACAGTTCGAGTTCCATCACGAAATGGACTCGTGATGCTGTCCGTTGCATGACGGAACGTATCTCGCATCCTGCACCGGGCGACGCCGCACAAGCCGACGATGGCACCAGAGCGCCGGCATCCTCTGCGAATGCAACTGCGGCCGATGCGTCGCCGTCCAGACGGCACCTATGAACCGGTCGATTTGGACACCGCCATCACCAAGATCGCCGCCGGGTTCAAACGCATTCGTGACGCGCTCGGCGGCGCATCGATTTTCTACTACGGCGGTGGGGACAGGGCAACCATCTCGACGGTCGCTACGGTGCCACCGATCAGGCAGCACTCGGTGTCGTCTACCGCTCGAACGCGCTCGCTCAAGTGAAGACGGGAGAGGCCTGGGTCAACGGCAAGATGATCGGCGGACTCGTGCCATCCGACCTCGAACACACCGAAGTTGCAGTGTTCCTCGGCAAGAACCCGTGGCAGACGCACGGCTTCCCGCATGCCCGTACGACCCTCAAGGAGATCTCCCCGATCCGGCGAGGTCGATGGTTGTCATCGACCCGCGAACCACCGAGACCGCCGAGTTCGCCGATTTCCACCTCGCCCTGCGTCCCGGAACCGACGCATGGTGCCTCGCAGCGCTCGTCGCCGTCATCGTCCAGGAAGATCTCGTCGATCGGCGTTGGGTCGCTCCGGTCGACCGATATCGAGGTGATAGCCGAGGGTCGGACCGCCGTAGAGCCGCCCGCTGCCTGCCGTGCAGCCAAGACGGAGAGCCAGGTCATGGTGGCGTTCGTCCGACACACCCTCGACCCAGACCGGGATCGACAGCTCTGCACCGAGAGCGACGGCATCAGCAGCGGATTTCAGGTCGTCCACCTGTGCTCGTGTCGTGTCGATGATCGAACTGTCGAACGCCAGCGCATCCACGTGGAACCGGCGGAGAGTGGTGGCGCTGGCCCAGCCGGAACCGAGTCCGCCGACAGCGATTCGAGCACCCGCCGCCGTCAACGATTGCAGTCCGTCGTATGTGAGATCGGTGGCGACCCGAAGCTCGCTTTCCCTCATCTTCAGCCACAGGCTGCTACCGGCGACGCGCAGCCGGACGACGACAGGTGCGAGCACGCCGAGGAACTCCGGATCAGCGAGCTGGTTGGCGCTGACGTCAATCGCCAATTCGATCGATCGCCCGGCTCGGTGCCACTGCTCGAACTGGAGGAACGCCGTCGGGTAGACGTATCGAGCCAGATGACCGAGCGCGTTTGCGCTTTCCACGTCACCGATGAAATCGACGAGATCCCATGTACCGCCGTCCGGGCGCAGCCAACGAACCCTGACGTTCACCGCCACAACCGCCCGATCGACCAGACTGACCACCGGCTCGTAGTACACGACGAATTCGTTGCGATTGACTGCACGCTGAACTTCCGACCAGCTCGATGCCGGATGTCCGACCGCAGGAAGCACTGAACCCCGCTCGCGCTGCGGACGGTTGACGACGACAATCGCCACGATCGCTCCGCCGCTGTCGAAGATGACGTTGACGGTCGTCACGACCTCGACGATCGTGCCGTGGCGTGTGATCTGGTCGGCATCCGCAGTCCATCGACCCGAACGTTCGATCTCCGTCCGGACGGTCGCCAGATCGAACGGCTTCAGGGATCGGACCACGTTCTGCAACGTGTGCCCGAGTACCTCTCGTTCCGCCCAGCCGTACAACCTTTCGGCTGCCGGGTTCCAGCTCAGGACGTGCAGATCTGGATCGGTGACGATGACGGCGTCGGATACTTCGTTGATGACGCCGTTCACCAATTGACGCATCAGATGCGGTGGGTCGATGATCTCGCGAACGCTGACGACGACGGCCGGGAGCTCATCGAAATCCACGTCTGCCGACCGGATCATGGTGATGACCTCGGTACCGGTTGTGGTGCGAAGTGAGATCACTTGCGGCCCCGGCGCCTGCCCGGTGGCTTGCATTTCCATGCGCGCCTGCGCCGCCGGGTGCGACGACGGGGCGATGACGTCCAGAACGTCGTGGCCGATGACGTCGGCGGGCTCAGCGGCCATCATCATGTCCAACATGCCGGCGTCGGCAGCGACAATGCGCGTATCGTCGTGGATGAACTCGCCGGAACGTGGGTCGGACTCGGCTGTCGGTGCCTCTCCGTTGGATTCGCCCACCGGTGGCTCGAATAGGTAGCCGACGCCCCGCACGGTTCGGAGCAGTCGCGGGCGTGATGGGTCCACCTCGATCTTCGATCGGAGGCGATAGATGTGCTCCGTGACGGTTGTCGCATTCTGCGAATCGGGCGCTGAGTGCCAGACCTCGTGCAACAGTTCCGCCCGGGTGCAAACGCGACCGGCGTTCGTCGACAGGTACGCGAGGAGATCGAAATCTTTCGCCGAGACATCGATGTCTTCGCCGTCGATCGAGACCATGCGTGCGCTGAGCCGCAACTCGAGAGCACCGAATCGTAGGACATTGGCAGGTTGACCTGGCGTGTCGTCGAGTCGTTCGCTGATCCGAGTGAGCTCGACGACGGCTTCGCCGACGGCTGTCGCCCCGTCTCGCTCCGATTGGGTGACGCTGACAAGGCCATGGGCGGCCAACGTCGACGGATGGCCGCTGTGGAGGAGGTCTGTCAGCTCGGCAGCCCGCCGCCGCAGGTCGAGCATTGCACCGGTCTGATCGGCGAGCATCGTCAGCTGTGCGATCTGCTCGTCGGTGAAGTCGCGCGGTACGGTGTCGAGAACACACAGGGTTCCGAGCGGAAGTCCTTCGCGACTGCGAATCGGAATGCCGGCATACGCCCGGATGTTCGGCTCGCCGGTCACGAACGGGTTGTTGACGAATCGTTCGTCGAGGAGTACGTCGCGCACCAGGAACGGCTGACGCGGATGGGCGATGGCGTGGTGGCAAAACGCGACCTCACGCGATGTCTCGGTCGCTTCGATCCCGATGCGCGCCTTGAACCACTGGCGGTTGCTGTCCAACAACGAGACGAGGCCCATCGGAGTCGCCAGCAGCTGGGTCGCAAGCCGAACGACCGAGTCGAAGGCATCGTCTGCCGCCGTGTCGAGGATCTTGCATGCTCGCAGTGCAGCCAGGCGCTGGAGCTCTTCGAAGGAACCATCTGGCGACGCCAGGGCCGCGACACCGCCGAGGCTGCTCCCGTAGGCGACTACCAGTTCATCGAACGGCAGGGCAGGATTGAAAAGCCATCCTTGCGCCAACCGGCATCCGAGGGCGACGAGCTGAGCTCGCTGGGATTCGGTCTCGACTCCCTCGGCGACGACCTGCAGCCCGAGTTCCTTGGCGAGGTTGATCACCGAACGCACGATCGCCGTATCGCTCGCATCGATTCCGAGACCGCTCACGAACGTCATGTCGATCTTGAGAGCGTCGACGGGAAGTCGTGTGAGGTACTGGAAGGTTGCGTAGCCGGTTCCGAAATCGTCGATCACGAGATGCACACCGAGATCGTGCAACTGATGGAGAGGCACGAGTGCACGATCGTCCAACAGCACGCTTTCGGTCACCTCGATCCACATGCGGTTCGGACGTATGTCGTGCCGCGCAAGGACGCTTGCGACTCTGGTGGTGATGCCCGGGTCACGCAACTGGACGACCGACATGTTGACGCTGATCTCCGCATCGATGCCGTGTGCAGCGAGGGCGGCGAGATCTGCACACGACCGATCGAGGATCCATTCCCCGAGCTCGGCAATCGTTCCCGAGCGCTCGGCCAACGGGATGAACTCCGCCGGGTTGATCGCGCCGCGAACGGGATGGTTCCAACGGGCGAGGGCCTCGAGCTTTTCCAATCGGCCCGACGCCAGCTCGACGATCGGCTGATAGGCGACGTAAATCTGTCCGGACGACAGCGCTTCCCGGACATCGGCGGCGAAAACCGCGAGGTCCGCCCAGCTCGTCGCCGCTTGGTTCGCCTCGAAGAAGCGAAGCTGTCGGCCACCGTTCAACTGCGCCTCGTTCAATGCGATCTCAGCATGATCGAACAGCACGTGCGCGTCGCCGGCATTGCGTCCCCATGCCGCGCCGATACTCGCAGCGATCGAGATCAACGACCCGCCGATTTGGAACGGTTCGGCGATGACCCGCTCGACCCGAGCGGCGATCGCCCGTGCCTCGTCGATGTCGTGGACGTTTCCGAGGATACCGAACCGGTCACCGCTGAGTCGGGCCGCAAAGTCTCCCCCGCGGACGCAAGCAGCAAGGCGGGCGCCGAACTCGACAAGGATCTGATCGCCGGCCTCAGAGCCGAGCCGGGCGTTGAGCCGTCCGAAGTGATCGATGTCCACGACCACGACTGCCGACCACTTGTCGAACGGCGCAGCGTCGAGGTGAGCGAGGAGACCCGCGCGAAGCGGTAGCCCAGTGAGTTCGTCACCCGCGTACCTGACGAGGTCATGGCGGGCTTTCGTCGCGACGTCGCCATTCACGTGGTTGTCCGCGCAAATGTACTGCTTGTCGGCGGTACCTGCGAAGGAGATCGCCTCCTTCGCCGGCTGGACGACGCCAACTGTTGGCGTCGTCCCGTTTGTAGCCGATCGGTCGAGGCGGATGAATGCGACGCGTGACCCCTGGTGATTGATGTAGCGCACGCTGCGAAGCTCGAATTCCATCGGCCCAGACCGTGACGTGAGGACAACAGGCGCGCCGTCGAAACTGCGATCAATCCATTTCGGACCGGTGAACAGACGAGCCAGCGTGCTCCTCGACGAACGGTCGGCGATGTCGACGATAAATCGACCGACGATGTCCGACGTCTCGATATCGAGTTCCCGAAGGAGCCCTGGGCCAACCCAGAGAATGCGCCGGTCGGCTATCTCGACGGTGATGGAGAGATTCACTTGGGCTCCCTGAGCGGAGGGGACTACCCGGACCCGGACGGCGTGATTGCACGATATCACCGCGCCCGTGCAACGCTGGCGATGGTGGATGCACCCGGGGGCAACGGTGCATCTGCACCGACGAGGGCGTCCACGACTCGTCGCCGTCGGAGGGACCGTCCCGTTGTGTTCGTGAGCGTCTCGACCGTTCGTCGGGTAGTCGTCTCGTTGTGCCGGCGTGGGGAACCACACCGACGTGGCACAGGATTCGCTTCCCTGCTCGGGGTGCGCATCACGAGACTGGCGTCGCCCAGGCAAGAGAGCCGTCAACGTTGTGACACCTCGGGTCTACGTTCGGGGATATGAGCACAGATGCCACGTGGTTGATGCAGGAGCCGACAGTCGCACGTAGAGCCCTCGACGCGGATTGCTGGGTCGACGTGGTTCGAGGATTCATACCTGACCATCGGCGTGCTCACGACGATCTGGCCAGCGGCGCCCGATGGCGGAACGGGCGGACGTTCAAATATGAGCGCTGGGTCGATGACGTCCGGCGCAGCGCTACGCAGTCAGGCGCCGGTCGTCATCCTGCGCTGATCGAATCGGAGACGTGGTTGATCCGCCGGTATCGGGTGCGGTTTTCGGGTGTCGTGCTCAGTGAATACCGCCATGCACGTGAGGGGCTCGGCTTTCACCGCGACCGGGGCATGACGTGGCTCGACGAGACACTCGTCGCTCTGCTGACCTTCGGCGGCCAGCGGCCGTGGCTGATGCGGCCCGATACCGGCCGGCCGCCGATCGACGCCGACGACGGTGCCAGCGGATCGATCGATCTCGCCCCTGCTGGTGGGGATCTGCTGGTGATGGGCGGACGTTGTCAACGCAGTTGGCTGCACGCCGTGCCGACCGTCCCGTACGCAGTCGAGAGTCGTATCTCCGCGCAGTGGCGTTGGACATCGAGACGTGGCGAGCCGGACACCGAGCCGAAACCGCGTGATCCTCGATACTTCTCCAAACCAGCGGGCGGAGCGCCCCGGCTTTCTCATCGCTGGTGACGACACGCACGGGACGTGACCGAACGCTGGCACAGCGGGAAACGAAGAGGTCATCCCTTTGGCGGATGACGGATCGGGGGGTCGTCCGTACGGTTCGACTATGACATCTCCGATTTTCGCACCGCCGGAGCGTCGTGCAGACGGGGAGCTCGCTGCTCCCTCCGGGGATGCGGTCTCGTTGCGAAGACCGCAACGCTGGCCAGTCAGAGTTGCTGCGGTGCTTATTGTCGCAACTGCGTGTGCGCTGAATCGCTCCGGAGCGTTCGTGATCGTCGTGTTGTTCGTCGTTGTCGTCCCGTTCGAGAAAATGTTCCCGCGTCATCGTCAGCCTGTTCGCCGACCGCATCTGCGCACGGATATCTGCTACGGATTGGCGGCGCCGGCGCTGACGGGAGTTTCGCTGGTGGTCGGCGTCGTCATCGGGGTCGCCAGCTTGGCGTGGTTACCGGGACTTGCACTGCGTCCTCTGGTCGGAGCCTTGCCGACAGGGGTGCGGCTCGTATCTGGTGTGCTGCTCTTCGACTGCACTGTCTACTGGGTGCACCGTTTCAGTCACGAGGTGCCGTTCTTGTGGCGCTTCCACTCTGTGCATCACTCGACTCGTCATCTCGACTGGGTGAGCGGGTTGCGCAATCACCCGCTCGACGGTGCGTTGTTCGCACCGCCGTTCGTCTTCCTTGCGGCATGCGGTTTCCGGCTGCAGCTCGTCGGTGTATTGACGGTCGTCCAGGGGGTCCTGGGACTGTTCCTCCATGCGAACGTGTCGTGGCGGTGGCGTCCGTTGCAACGCGTTGTGATCACGCCGGAGTTCCATCACTGGCATCATTCGAGCGAGTCCGACGCAGTCAACACGAACTACTCGGCGTTCCTGCCGGTGTGGGACCTCGTGTTCGGGACGTATTTCATGCCGAGTGACCGTCGCCCGCAGCGATACGGCATCAACGAGCCGATGCCGAGCGGAATGGTGAACCAGTTGCGCTATCCGTTCGTCGGTTTGGCGACCCTTCGTCGATTATTCCTGTTCTGCCTGCGCCACCCGTTGCGTGCTACGGCTCATCTCGCTCGTTCCGTCCGGCGGGGACTGCGACAAATGCGGGTAGTGGCGCGCCGACCTCACCGATGATTCATACACTCCAGAGATGACCGCCTCGATGGGTCGAGCATTCAACACGCACGGCTCGACACGCCTCGATCGGCTGATCGTCGCCGCTCTGGTGTTGTGTGACCTGACAGGCATTGTTGTCGACGGTGCCAGGCGGACGATCTCGACCGCACCGGCGGTCGCCGGCCTCGGTGTCGTCTCGTTGGCGACGGCCGCGTCGTTCCTGTGGCGGCGCCAGCGTCCACTGTTGGTCATGGTGGCATCGATCGGCGGTGTTATCGTCGGGAACTCGATCCACCATCCGGCGCTCGTGACGCAGCGGACGGGTGCCCAATTCGTCCTCGCAGTATTCGCAGTTGCGTCGTGGGGGACTCATCGACGATTCGACGCCATCGTGCCTGGTGTGATCGCCGCCATTGCGGCGCTCGGCACGGCGATGAGCGGCAAAGGCGTTGTCGCGACGCTGTCGATCCCACTCGCGCTCGTCGCTGCGCCGTGGTTCGCCGGTTACGCATCGCGAATGCGGCGCCAGCACCTCGCAGATGTCGAGCAGCGGCTCGTGCGTGCTGAAGCCGACCGCGAAAGCCGGGCCAGACGGGCCGTTGCAGACGAACGGGCGAAGCTGGCTCGGGAACTTCACGACGTTGTCGCCCATCATGTGAGCCTCATCGGCGTGCAGGCAGGAGCCGCCAGAGTGAACCTCGGCTCGGACAACGATCGAACACGTCAGGCGCTCGCTCACATCGAGACCTCCAGCCGCGCCGCAGTCGCCGAAATGCGTTACCTCCTCGATGCGCTCACCAGCGAGCCTGGCAGTGCTACGACGGCGCCGCCACCGACGCTCGCCGAGTTCGATACGCTTTGCGACGGATATCGTGGTGCCGGTCTGGACGTACGGCGTACGGTCACCGGCGACATCGGGACGGTCCCTCAGATCCAGGCGGTGGCGTTGTACCGCATGGTCGAGGAAGCGCTGACGAACGTCACGCGACATTCGACCGCTTCGACATGCAGCGTCCGGTTGAACGTTGGCGATCAGGCGACCACGCTCGTCGTCGACGATCCCGGATGGCGAAGACCGAACACATTGACCACGGAACCGGGAAGTGGTCACGGCCTGACCGGCATCCGTCAACGCGTGGAACTGCTCGGCGGGTGCTCGGCCATCGGACCGACCAGCACTGGCGGGTTCGTCGTCGAGGCGGTCATTCCGCTGCGCAGCGTCTGATGGCCGAGCAGCGCGCCACGCCTCGGGTGCTGATCGCCGATGACCAGTCGTTGATGAGATCGGCAATCCGATCGATTCTCGAAGCGGACGGCATCGTTGTCGTCGCTGAAGCCGGTGACGGACAGACAGCCATCGATCTGTGTCGCCTCGAACAGCCGGACATCATCGTCATGGACGTCCGCATGCCGGGCCGCGATGGGATTTCCGCAACCGCCTTGCTCGCCAAGCAGTCCTCGCCGACGCGTGTGCTGGTCCTCACGACATTCGACGACGACGAAACACTTTTCGGTGCGCTGCAAGCAGGCGCCGCAGGATTCATGCTGAAGAACGCTCCACCCGAAGCAGTGCAGCAGGCCGTTCGTAGCATCTGGCGTGGCGAATCGATTCTCGACAAGTCCGTTCTAGCCAGGGTGATGCGCCGTTTCGTCGACCCGCTGTCACCTTTGCAACCTGACGGTGGCACCATCTCGGACCGGGATGACGCACTCAGTGAACCGGATGCGACACCGCCGCTCACGGAACGCGAGAAGGACGTGCTGTTCCTGCTCGCAGCAGGGCTGAGCAATGTGGAGATCGCCGCACATCTGCACATCGGCGAGACGACCGCCAAAACTCACGTATCGCACGTCATTCTCAAACTCGGGGTCCGCGATCGCCTGCAGGCCGCGATCCAGGCGTATTCGTCAGGTTTCGCGCAACGCCCCAGAACGTTACACACCCGAAAAGTTGGTGACGAACCATAACTCTTCGAGTACCCCGCCTGCCCAAGCGTGAACGTGAGCGAGGATCACGGCGGGTCGGTCGATGGTGATGTCGCCGGGCGTTGCGACCCGAATGGATCGGCGGTGGCCGATTGCAGACCATCGACGAGTTCTCCGCTCGAGGGATGGTGCGGGCGTGTGCCGAATACTGCATCGAGGAATCTGATGACGATCGTCGACGTGACAGTCGTGCCGGTGCTGCCGACCGTACCGACCAGGGTGGAAAACACCGAGGTGCCGAGCAGTGATGGGATCGATGCCGCGTCTGTCACGTCGAAGTGCAGCGCGTCGAGGATACCTGCGGCGACAATTCGCGTCGACCGGGCTGCCAGCGTGCCGAGCAGCGGATCGGCAACGGCCCCGTTGTTCACCGTGACGAGCACCAGCGTCGGCTTCGTCGGGGGTCTGCGGTTGGCCTCGTCGCGGGCGCTCCCGTCGAGGTCGAACATCGCCTCGATCCGGGGATCGCTGAGGCTTGCGTCGAAAGCGATCGAAGCTGCATAGGAATGTCCTCCGACGGCGATGCGGCGAAGATCGATGGACCCGACCAGTTTCGCCAACGACGGGCTCTGCAGGAAGTCGAGCAGGCGCGTGAGCGTCGACGACCGCTTGCTGCGATCCGTCGATGTCGAGGCCGGGTGGCTCCACTCGGCTCGCACGTCGGTTTGTGTTGCCAGAACGACGTAGCCGTGGCTCGCCAGATCCTCGGCCAACGACGTCGAGAATGCGACCACGGAACGCCAGCCCGGTGAAAGTAGGACGACGGGCCGAGGCGTTTCGGTCGGGGCCGGAGTTGCGTCGATCTGCGCCGCCGACGTCACCCGCTCCATCAACGCAGGATCGAGCCCAGCCGCCTGCGCCCACGCCGGGTCGACGTAACGGTGACGGCCGCGTCCCGTCGCCGCCAGCGCAGGGTAGAACACCACGGTGTCCGGGAACCCTGAAGCGGCGATCCCGACAGCCGAAGGACCGTCCGGCGCCGGCAGCGCGATTGCGTGCAAAGGCGGCGACCACGCAGCAAGCGAAGGAGACGCCGATGTCGTGGGAGATGGGGCCATGCCTGCGATGGGCCTCGACGTGGGCGCACCGGTACCGAACTCGGTTTCCTCGGTCGACGTGCCATCGGTCTGATCGGTGACCGTCGCAACCGCAGTGGATGAGACCGCAGTGAATGAAACCGGGGCAGCTGTCGTCGTCGCTGCGAACTCGGGGCCGAGAGCGGCCGCTGCCCCGCTATCCGCTGCCGCAGCGGTGAAACGACCATTCGACGCGCAACCAGCCGTGACCGCGGCGAGCAAAAAGCCAGTCAGCACGATGACGCCCATCGCCCGCAGGCCATCGGTCACCCTCGTGAAATGCACATCTGCAGCATGGCCCATATTCTGCGGCGAAGGGCTTCATTGCGATCAGGCGTTGATGACGACGTCCCTCGCCTGTGCTGCGTTCTCCGCGGCGAGCGCCCGTTCGACGAGTTGTCGGCATTCGTCGGGCGTTCGATGATCGGGCCGACGAGCGTCGCCAGCTTCGCGTTCGATACTGACACCGTTCGTGCCCATGAATGCAACGTCGACGTGGATCTGGCAGAGGATCGTCAAAGCCCAGTCGTCGACGACGGCCAATGTGCGGCTGCGCACGCGTCCGCCGGGCATCATCACGGTGATGTTCGCCCGTCTCGCGATGAACGTTGCCAGCTCCGGCGAGTTGACGACGACGGTCGATTCGCGGTCGGCTGGAAGAGCCTCCGCAAAACGCCGGTCGTGGCGCCGGCATTCTATGAGTATCGCTCCGTCCTCCGTCCTCCGTCCTCCGGCAACTCGGCGAGCGCCAGTTTGGCGATGCGTTCCTTCTCTGCCATGAGCAGCGAGTTGCGAGCGGAGAGGCCGTGCTCCGACCCGAGCCGCTCGATGACCATCGCTCCGCCGTGGACGCGTCGTACGAGCCCGGAGCGCTCGAGCACCGTGAGGTCACGTCGAACCGTTTCGGGGGTGACCTCGAGTTCCTCGGCGAGCGTGGGGACGTCGACACGGCCGACGAGGCGGGCACGCCGAACGATCTTCTGATGTCGTTTCTCAGCAAACACGGCTGCCCCAGGCATATCCGCGTTAGTCCCCGAGTCAACCCGTTTGAGTTGGTTCGGATCCGCTTACCTTTGTTTAGGACCAGACAATTGTGAAACAACTGTTTTCGACCTGATCGGAGTTCGACGTGGCGCACGCATATCGACACCTTAAATGTTCACGGCAAAGTGACGACGGTGTACATACCGTGTTTGAAGTGGCCTGGCAGGTTGCAGACCAGCAGGTAGGTCCCGGCCGTCGCCAGTTCGATCGTGCGTACATCCGCTGCACCCGGGGCCAAATTCGGGCCGTCGGTGACGTTCGTCATCTGTTCTTCGTCGAGGTTGCCGGCGGCGGTAAGTGGTAGGTCGGCGACCGGCCCGTCGATCTTGAATCCGATCAACTCGTGTTCGACGCCGCCTTCGTCTCTGATGACGAACTTGTTCGAGCCGACGTGTATCGGTGTCGAAGAAAGATCGATGTGGAAGTCGACCAGATTGGCGATCGTCGGACCGTCGGGAGGGTCGGCTGCGCACCCCGGCAGGCCGACGGCGCCGAGCGCACCGAAGATGATGGCGATGACTGCTGATCGATTCCGAAACTGCAACATGCTCGCAAGGATGCGCCGATGCACCACGACGCAACAGGGCCGAAAGTCAGCTCCCGATGGCAACACCGGTTCTCCGGAGACCCCACAAACACGCAGGTGGTCAATTAGTCGGCGAACCGGCGTCAGCGGCGGGGGCGGTCGGGATCGTTCTCGAGCACCCAGATCGCGATCTCGACCCTGTTGCGCAGGTGCAGCTTGAATTGGATGCTCGTCAGGTCGGTGTTCACTGTCGACATGGAAACGAACGGGGCCGCAGCGATTTCCCGGTTGCCGAGCCCCGTCGCGACTGCACGGGCGACATCGAGTTCGCGCTCGGTCAGCGGATGGGCCGTCGGTGTCGGCGGCACATCATCGATGGCGTGTTCGCTACCAGGTGACGCGATGGGAGCGAACCCGGTACCGTCGACTGGGGGGCTCCGACGACCTATGAGGTCGCCGGAAAATCTGTTGGACGTGTGGGCTACGGGGCGATGCAGTCGCCAGGAGCGGGCGTCACCGGTCCGCCACGTGACCACGGCGAGGCGATTGCGGTGCTTCGCACATTGCAGGTCGAGCAGCTCGGCGCCGTCAATCTGCGACGGATGCTCGAACACGGCATTGCTGCCAGGAGATCCGGGCGTTGGAAGACCAGTTGGCGGAGATGATAACGCTGCGCGCTGAGGGCAAGATCGCCGGTATCGGGATCTCCACCGCCCCGCTCGCCGAGGTCGATACGGCGATCGAGATGGCACAGATCACCGGCGTGCAGAACGCTTTCAGCCTCCTCGATCAACACGACGTCGATGTCCTCGAGCGCTGCACCGCCGCTGGGGTCGCCTACGTGCCGTACTTCCCGCTCGGATCGGCGTTCCCCAACATGCCGAAGGTGACGGATGACGCGAAGGTCAAGGCTGTCGCTGACCGCATCGGTGCGACGGCGGCGCAGGTCGGGCTGGCGTGGCTACTCGCACGCGCCGACAACATCCTGATGATTTCCGGCACGTCGTCGCTCGCCCATCTGGAGGAGAATCTCACCGTGCGCGATGTCGTGTTGAGCGATGCCGATCTTGCGGAGCTCGACGATCGCTGACGTCGCTGCGTCACCGTGATGCGAAACTACTCGGTCAGTGCGGATGACCAACCGCTCCAACCGGATCCTTGGTTCGGGGTCTGCGTGTCCTGGTAGATGTGTCCGGAGGCATCGCCGGTGCGGATCCACTGCTGGCCGAGCACGACGAATGCCATCGGTTGCACGAACACGTCGCCAACGAGGGTGACACCGACGGGGCTGGCGAGGACGGACCATCCAGCCCATCCACTCCCAACCCCTGGCGTAGCGAAGTTATGCCAGACATTGCCGTCGCTGCCGACGAAGTAGAGCTCCTGGTTGGTGACGAAGTTCAATGCCGACGTCACGTCGCCGTTGGGTGGGACCGGAGCGTCGAGGGGATCCCAGCCGTTCCATCCTGACCCGCGGCCGGGCGTCGCGAAGTTGTGATAGGGCACTCCGTTTGCTCCGACGATGTACAGCTCCTGGTTTTTGCGGTCGTTCTTCCCGACCGAGACGTCGCCACGCACGCCGGGCTGCGGTCGACCCATCGGATCCCAGTTCGACCAACCAGATCCCTGGCCAGGCGTGGCGAATTTGTGAAACACCTGACCGTCGGTGGTCCGCACGTACAGTTCCTGGTTGCCGAAGTTGTTCGAACCGACGGAGACCGCACCGGCGATCGGCACGGGGGGCGCGGCCAGCGAACTCCAACCGCCCCAGTCTGTGACGCTGCGGATCGAGTAGTTGTGCCATACGTTGCTATCGGACCCGACGACGTAGATCTCGACGTTGCCGAGGTCGTTGGCACCAACCGCAACGGTGCTCGACCGCACCGTGACGCCTGGCGGCAGCACCCCCACAGCGCTGAACGGATTCCAGCCAGTCGCGTTCTGCGCCCGCTCCTGGACCTGTCCGCCGACAACGACGAATTCGGCGACCTCGTTGAATGCCGACAGACCGTAGGTGGCAGTGGGTCCGCCATCCGTGCCGGCAGTCGCCGTCGCCGTCACCGGCTGCGCCAAGGCGGTGACGCAGGCCATCGACAGCGCCATCGACCATCTTGCTCTCACCTCCCTAGTCTGGCAGAGGTGCGAGCAGACGGTGATCAGGCCAGAGGTGCCGCCTGATGGCAACGGATGCTGGCGGCGAGTCGAGAGACGGTGTCAAGCTGACGAATCTCGATCAGCCGTTGTTCGAGGACTCAGGTGCCACCAAAGGCGATCTTGTCGACTACCTCGACGCGGTCAGCGACCGCATCCTGCCCGTCCTTCGCGATCGGCTGCTGTCAGTGATCAGAGTCACGGGTGGCCAGGCGCCGTTCATGCAGAAGAACGTCCCCGAGCACACGCCGGAGTGGGTGGCGACCGTTCCCGTCTGGGCCGAAGCGTCGAAGCGAATTGTGTCGTACGCACTGTGCAACGATCGCCGGACACTGATCTGGTTCGCCAACCAGCGAGCCGTCGAATACCACCCGACGCTCGCACGCGCCGATCATCTCGATCGAGCGACAGATATCGTCCTCGACCTCGATCCGCCGAGCGATGCGACGTTCGACCGGCCTGTCGCTGTCGCCCATCTCGTTCGTCAGGCGCTCGCCGATGTCGGTCTGCGAGGTGCCATCAAGACGAGCGGCGCGAAGGGTCTGCACATCTTCGTCCCCATCGACACGCACGCTTCGATGGATGAAGCCGCGGCTGCCACCAGGGCGATCGCCAGACGCGC
>JAYTOR010000324.1:0-4185 GCA_043747685.1 Actinomycetota bacterium | reverse complement strand
GGGTACCAGCAGCCGTTTCCCCAACAGCAGTACGTGCAACCCGACCCGGCGTATACCCCGCCGCCGATTGCGCCGATGACGGTGCCAACGCCATCGTCTGGGTCCTCCAAGAAGAGTTCGCCGCTGTTTCCGATCCTGCTTGCGCTCGCAATGGTCGCCGCCGGCGTGCTGGCGTTCCTGTGGCGCTCATCGACGAGCGACGCAGATACAGCCAAGAAGCAGGCAGCAGACGCCCAGGCGCAAATCTCCACCGTGACGAAGAAGGCCGCGACCGACGTGGCGGCAGCGAAGAAGGCGACCGATTCGGCGAAGTCGGACGAGCAGGCGGCGATCTCCACCGCCACAGCCCAGGCGAAGACCGCTTCGGACGCAGCGATCGCCAAGGTTCGCGCTGACGCCGCTGCCGCCGTCGCCAAGGCGCAGGCCGATGCCACCGCCGCAATCGCTCAGGCGAAGACCGATGCCGGCTCCACATCCGGTGATCTGCAGAAGAAACTCGACGCCGCCGATGCCGCGCTTGCGGCATCGACCGCAGCGCTCACAGCCGAACAGGCGAAGGGCACGGGGAACATCTCCAGTCTGCAGATCTGTCAGGCATTTGCCAAGACGTCGAACGACATCGTTCCCGATCTCAACAACTTTGTTGCTCTTGCCGGGGCGATCAACTCCAATAACACCTCCGCCGCGCAGGTGGCGCTGAACGCGATCAACGCCTCCGGCTTCGATAGCAACAAGAACACGTGGAACGACGCGCTGCACGCCTGTCTGAACACGCCGGCGGCCTAGTCGCCGACCCGCCGCCCGAAGTGCTGCACTGCGGAGCGATCTGAAGGCGCTGCTGCTCAGACGCTACCGTTGAGCCACATCCATGAGGAGGGACACCACGTGTCTGATCAACAGGGAACTCATTTCGACTCCGAGAACACCGCCCCGAAGCAGCGGTCGTCGAACAACACGACCGTCTCCCCGTGGGATGGTCCGACGAACCAAACGCCGTACGCCGATCAGCCGCCGCCTGATGTCTACATCGATCCGACTCCGACCTACGGCTCGTCAGCAATCGCCGGCCTGCACCGCCACGACGTCACCAAAGTGCGTTCGCCGATCGAACCGGGCCAGGGCAGACCGATCCCACGGAGCAACGACCGTGTCAATCAGAGCGGCCCACGCACCGACCCGCTGCTCCCCGGGACCGTGCTTCCCGGGACCGTGCTTCCCGAGAACGAGCTCGCCGAGAACGAGCGCGACGACACCGTGTACGGAGGTCATCGGGGCGGCGGGAATGCACTGCCCCGGGCGGCGTGGACCGACGAATCGCGTGCCCCGTTCGTCGTGATCCCGCCTCCGCCACCGGCTTCTGTCCCCAAGCGGTCTCCGCTGTTGGCGATCCTGCTCGGGCTGGCGTTGGTCGCCGCCGCAGCATTTGCCTTTCTCTGGCACAAGGCGACCACGGACAAAGATGCCGTCGCCAAGCAGGTCGCCAGTTCCCAGACACAGCTCGTCGACGCCTCCGCCAAGGCAGCGGCAGAACTCGCAGCGGCGAACAAGGCAGCTGCTGATGCGGCTGCGAACTCCGCACAGGTGCTCGCCGCCGCCAGAGCGCAGGCCACGGCAGATTCCCAGGCTGCAGCGGCCAAAGCGCAGGCAGACCAGGCTGCAGCTGTCGCCAAAGCCGCCGGTGATGCGCAGGCCGCAGCCGCAGCCGCCGTTGCCAAGGCGGGCACCGATGCGCAGGCGACGCAGGCGGCGTTGCAGGCAAAACTCGATGCATCCAACACAGCGCTGACTGCTGCTCAGGCGAAGGTGACTGCCTGTACAGCCGTCAACGACGCCGTCACCGCGATGATCCCGGCGCTGAACCAACTCGTTCTCCTCCGCAACGCTGAATCCAGCGGCGATCAGGCAACAGCACAGTCGCTTTTGGCGGCGTTCAATCTCGACGCCTTCAATGCCCAGGTCGCCACCCTCAACGCCGCCCAAGCCGCCTGCCGCGGCACGTGACCGGCGGGGCGTTCAGCTGCGCTGGTAGTTCGGAGCCTCTTTGGTGATCGTCACGTCGTGCGGATGGCTCTCGGTGCGGCCGGCGGCGGTGATCTTCATGAAACGGGCGTTGTTCCGCAAGGAGTCGAGCGTTGCCGCCCCTGCATAACCCATCCCTGATCGCAGCCCACCGACCAATTGGCCGGTGACGTCGCCGAGCGTTCCCGAGAACGGCACGCGCCCCTCGATGCCCTCCGGCACGAGTTTGCGTGTTCCCGTGCCGGGTCCCTGCCCGCTGGCGTAGCGGTCGGCACCGAGCCCTTGCATGGCCCCCAGCGAACCCATCCCGCGATAGCTCTTGTATCGGCGTCCCTCGAACAGTTCGAGCTCGCCAGTCGCCTCCTCGGTACCGGCAAGCAGGGAGCCGAGCATCACCGTCGATGCGCCGGCCGCCAGCGCCTTGACGACGTCACCGGAATAGGTGATGCCGCCGTCGGCGATCAGCGGGATGCCGAGACGGCGCGCTGCCAGCGAGGTGAAATGGATTGCCGACAACTGCGGCATGCCGGCACCGCTGACGACGCGTGTCGTACAGATCGAACCGGCCCCGACGCCGACCTTGACGGCGTCGGCACCCGCATGATGGAGCGCCTCGACACCCTCTTCTGTTACGACGTTCCCGGCGACGACCGGCAGTGAGGGCCACGACGACTTAATCCGCTCGATCGCCTTGATGACCCCGGCGGAGTGCCCATGGGCGGTGTCGATGGCAATGGCGTCGACACCCTGGGCGAACAAGGCTTCGACCCGCTCTTCGAGGTCGGCTCCGACGCCGACGGCAGCTGCGACGCGAAGGCGTCCGCGTGAATCACGGCTGGCGTTCGGGTGGTCCTGGCGCTTCTGGATGTCCTTGACGGTGATCAGCCCGACCAACATGCCGGCTCCGTCGACGAGCGGCAGTTTCTCGATGCGATGGCGCTGCAGGAGTGCCTTTGCTTCGTCGAGCGTGGTGCCGATCGCAGCGGTGACGAGCGACTCGCTCGTCATGAATTCGCTGATCGGCTTGGCATAGTCAGCGGCTGAACAGAAACGGATATCTCGGTTGGTGAGGATGCCGACGAGTAGGCCGTCGTCGCTGGTGATCGGAACACCGGAGAAGTGGAAGCGGTTCATCAGCGCCTCGGCGTCGGCGAGCGTGGCGGTCGAGCGCAGCGTGACCGGATCGGTGATCATGCCCGATTGCGAACGCTTGACACGTTGCACCTCTGACGACTGATCGGCGATCGTCAGGTTGCGGTGGACGACACCGATGCCACCCTCTCTGGCAATGGCGATCGCCATCGGTGCCTCTGTCACCTTGTCCATGGCAGCCGACACGAGCGGTACGTTGAGTTCGATATCGGC
Organism: Actinomycetota bacterium; assembly: GCA_043747685.1. GTDB lineage: Bacteria > Actinomycetota > Acidimicrobiia > Acidimicrobiales > Ilumatobacteraceae > JANXUF01. The sequence goes on along the minus strand of JAYTOR010000324.1, from coordinate 801 downwards.
AGCGAAGGTCGCTGACGTATCGACCGTTTCCGGCAGCACATCGCTGTAGCCGGGGACGATGACGACGTCGTCGAACGTCAACGCCTCGAAACGGTTGAAGAGTTCGGCACGTGAAGGCGATTCCTGGCTCATGAAGTGGTGGGCTCCTTACGGGTGAGCGGCTTGGTCGAACTGGCCGGGACTGCTCGGGACTGCGGCGGGATGGTCGGCAACTGGCGTGACACGAGAAACGGGCGGTAGTTGAGCGACGGTGTGGACGAGCAGATCGTGTTCGGCGAGATGCATGCGATCGGCAAGTTGCTCCAGTGTGTCGTCCGGGAAAATCGGAATCTCTGTCATCGCCAGAACGGGACCATCGTCGATGGCTTCGTCCGGCACGAGGTGCACCATCAGACCGGTGTAGTCACGGCGTCCCGCCACGGCATCGGCGTAGGCCCGCTCGATCGAATGCAGTCCCGGGTATTCACCAGGCAATGCGGGATGGAGGTTGACGACATGATCGGCGAATCGGTCGAGGAAGGTACTCGACAACAGTCGCATCCACCCCGCGAGGATGATCCAGTCGGGGTCCGCTGCGGCGACCCGGTCGGCGAGACGCTGATCGACGTCCCGCCTCGTTTCACCGGGCAGCTTGGCGATCACCTGATGGGCGATGCCAGCGCGTTCAGCTCGGCGCAGCGCCTTGGCGTCGGGCTGGTCGCTCACGACGAGCACCACATCGCCAGTGATCTGTCGCCCGCAGGCGTCGATCAGTGCCTGCAGGTTGCTGCCGTTGCCGGACGCCAGCACGACGAGACGAAC
>JAYTOR010000323.1:0-3552 GCA_043747685.1 Actinomycetota bacterium | reverse complement strand
GGGCAACCTGAACAGCGAGAACTCGAGCGTCTCCTTCGGTGACCCGCAGGCATATGACCCCTTTGGCACCCTGACGCACGAAGGGATCGGCTGGCACGGCGTGTACACGGACGGGAATCCTGTGAACGGCGCGATCGACGTGTTTGTCGACCCGGCTACCTCGAACGCCGTCGTCATCACCCGCAGTTGGTATTCCACGACCGATGGCAGCGAGCCGTCTTTCGCTGAGGCGCGATTCATGATCTCGTCGGTCCGCGATTCGTTCTGGTCTGGTCTCGCCTGACTCCGTACGCCGGTGTCGGAATCACCTGCGCCGAGCGAGAGCGGCGGTGTGCGCCGCGAGTGTGTCGAACAGGTCCAACAGGTCGGGAAGGCGTGCGGCGATCGCAGCCCGCTGCCGCGCAACGGTTGCTTCGTCGCCGCGTGCGACCGGGCCTGTCAGCGCAGCCGGGCCGCCGACCGCTGCCCAGTTCTCGACGGCCGCCCGCACCAGGGGTACGAGGAGCGCTCGGTCGGCCCCCGTGGTCGCGAGGAGTCGCTCCGCCGCGTCTTCCAGGGTGACCAAGAAGTTCGAGGCGATCGAGGCGGCGGCGTGATAGGCGGCGCGATCGCATTCGCTGATCTCCACCGGCGACATGCCGAGTGCCAGGGCGATGTCCCGAGCGACCATCAGTGCTCGGCCAGTGCTACCCGCCACAGCCGCGCCGGCCCCGGTGAACTCTGCACCTTCGGCGGTCACCGTCATCAACGGGTGGATGCTGAACGATTCGCGATCCCCGAGGACGTCGAGGCCCATCGAGCCGGCACAGTGGCCGACGAGGGGACCGGCGACGATCGTCGCCGCGGCCGTCGCGATCTGAGCGTCGGGAACGGCGAGCAGCACGATGTCGTAGTGGCCCTTGGTGGCACCGCTGCGATCACTGCGACCGCTGGCCTGGGTGCCATCGAAACCGCGACCGAAGGGGCCGTCGACGGTCACCAGCGCCTCGGCGAGAGCTGCAGCGAGCGCCGACCCCATCCGCCCTCGACCGACGATCGCGACGACGACCTGGTGCCGGGTGTTCACGGGCCCGACACTACGTGTGCCGTCCGACTTGCGTTGCGGCGGCAACGTTCGTCAATATAGAACCAGAGTCTAAATCTGCTGGCCGCGGTGCCTGCTTTCGAACCTGGGGGTTACCAACAGTGACAACGACAACCGAAGCGACGATTCGCTTCCCCTACCGACGATCGCTGGGACCGGTGATGGGCGCGTTCATGAGTGCGCTCGCCGACCAGCGTCTGATCGGAATCCGCAGCGGCGATCGCGTCATCGTGCCGCCACGTGAGTGGGACCCCGACACCGGTGCAGAACTGGCCCTCGACTTCGTCGACGTCGGCCCTGCCGGCACCGTCGAGACGTGGTGCTGGGTCGACAAGCCGACTGCGCAGCATCCACTCGACCACGCCTTCGCGTGGGCGCTCGTCAAGCTCGACGGCGCCGACACGTCGATCATGCATGCCGTCGATGCCGGCTCCGCCAGCGCAATGAGCACCGGCATGCGGGTGGCCCCGCGCTGGAAGATGACGCGCACCGGACACATCACCGACCTCGACGCGTTCGTTCCCGGCGAGACGCCCGAGACCAACGACGCACCGACCCTCGACGAGCCGGCGACGATGATGGACTACAACGCCACGATCACCTACACGACGCCTGTACCGACCAACCTCGTGCGCTACGAGCAGGCCACGGGCGAGGGTCGTCTGCTCGGTCTGAAGTGTCCCGGCTGTGGCCGGTTGTACACGCAGGGCCGTGGGTTCTGCCCGATCGACTGTGTCGAACTGCTCCCCGAGCACGAACTCGATCTGCCCCAGTCCGGGGTCATCACGAACTACACCATCATCACGCCGACGCCGTACCCGGGTCAGACCGAGACCGAGCCGTTCTCGCGCGTGCATGTGCTGCTCGATGGATTCGACATCGTCCTCGGCTACCAGGCAATGGTCGACACGCCGAACGAGAACGTCCATGTCGGCGTGCGCGTTGCTGCCGTGTGGGCATCTCCCGCCGAGCGCGACGACAACGATCCGATGAGCAACTTCGTTGGATGGGTCCCCACTGGTGAGCCGGACGTGACCACTCCCGGCCTCGTGAACAGGTTGAACTGAACATGGCAAATCATGACAACGACATCGCGATCATCGGCTGGAGCATCTCGCCGATGGTGCGCAACATCGCCTACACCGAGGCGCGGATGCTGCTCGACGTCGTCACCGGTGCGGTCGACGACGCCGGCATTACCCGTGCCGATGTCGACTTCACCTGCGCCGGCAGCTGCGACTATGTCGCTGGGCAGGCATTTTCGTTCGTGCAGAACATCGACGCCGTCGGCGCCTGGCCGCCCAAGCGCGACTCGCACGTCGAGATGGACGGCGCGTGGGCGCTGTACGAGGCGTGGATGCGACTGCAGATCGGCGACATCGACATCGCCGTGGCGATGGGTTCCGGTCGCTCGAGCACCAGCGACCCCGAGCTCCTCTACTCGATGGAGATGGACCCGTATTACCTCGCTCCGCTCGGCACCGATGCGATCAGCTTCGCCGCGCTGCAGGCGCGCTCGCTGATCGACGCCGGCAAGGTCACCGAGCGGCAGATGGCCGAGATCGCCGTCCGCACCCGGAAGGCCGGCAAGGATTCGCCGTACTCGCAGGTCACCGGTGACTTCGATGCCGACGAACTGCTGAAGGGTGACTACGTCCGCAACCCGTTGCGTCGTCACGACCTCCCGCCGATCACCGATGGTGCGTGCGCTGTCGTGATCGCCACGGCCGCCAAGGCTCGTGAGATCTGCGAGAACCCGATCTGGATCACCGGCTTCGCGCACTACACCGAAGCTCACTACGTCGGTATGCGTGATCTGCGCACATCGAACTCCACGACGCTCGCAGCCAAGGCCGCCGGCATCGAAGCGGCCCCGATCGACGTCGCCGAATTGCAGACGGCGTTCACCCACGAGGAGCCGTTGCTGGTAGAGGCGCTCGGCCTCGGAGCCGACGTGTCGATCAATCCGTCGGGCGGCCCATTGGCCGCCAACCCGGTGATGGCCACCGGCCTGGTGCGCATCTCAGAAGCAGCCGGCCAGATCCGCGACAACGGCAAGCACCGCACGCTCGGGCACTCGACGTCCGGTCCGTGCCTGCAACAGAACTTGGTTTGCATCCTCGAAGGGAAGAAGTGATGAGTCACCAACCATGCGCGATCGTCGGCATCGGCCAGACGCACCACAAGAGCCGTCGTTGGGACGTGTCGCTCGGCGGCCTCGTCCGTGAGGCAGCGCAGCGTGCGCTCGACGACGCCGAGATGACGTGGAAGGACATCGACGCGGTCGTGGTCGGCAAAGCGCCCGACCTGTTCGAAGGTGTGATGAAGCCGGAGCTGTACCTCAGCGACGCGCTCGGCGCGACCGGCAAGCCGATGTTCCGCGTGCACACCGCTGGTTCGGTCGGTGGAACGACCGGCATCGTCGCCGCTCATCACGTCGAGACCGGACGCCACAAGCGTGTCCTCGC
>JAYTOR010000322.1:0-2078 GCA_043747685.1 Actinomycetota bacterium | reverse complement strand
TGCAGTTCCGGGACACCGCGGTCGAAACTGCGGGCCTCGAACTGCACCAACGCTCGTGAAGATGTTGGTCAGTCGGCGTTCAGAGAGCGTCGAGACCCTGGGCGAAGCGGCCTGCGTGGCTCTTTTCCGCTTTGGCGAGGGTTTCAAACCAGTCAGCGACCTCGTCGAAACCTTCGTCTCGGGCTGTCTTGGAAAACCCCGGGTACATCTGCGTGTACTCGTAGGTCTCGCCGGCGACCGCCGACTTGAAATTGTCCTCGGTCTCTCCGATCGGCTCACCCGTCGCCGGGTCCCCGACCTCTGCGAGGTAGTCGAGATGGCCGTGGGCGTGGCCTGTCTCGCCTTCGGCAACCGAGCGGAACAGCGCTGCTGCATCCGGGTAGCCCTCGATGTCCGCTTTGTGCGCGAACCACAGATAACGGCGGTTCGCCTGGCTCTCGCCGGCGAAGGCCTCCTTCAGATTTTCGTATGTCTTGGTGCCGTCAAGGCTTGCCATATTGTGCTCCTCGTGGTGGGGGGGTTGGGAGAGAGAAAGGGCCGCAGGTGCTGAGGGTGGGGCTCAACGAGCGGAACGGCATAGCGAGCACGTACCGCGGAAGACGACCTGGGTACGGTGGATCTCGAAGATGCCGCGAGCTTCGGCACCGGCACCGTTCACTACCTGCAGCGATTCGACGCCGGATACGTAGACGTCACGGACATCGCCGCAGTTGTCGCAGATCACGTGGTGGTGGTCGTCGATATTGGGATCGAACCGGGTCGCTCCGCTGCCGACATCGAGCGCCCGCAGTTCACCCATCGATGTGAGGTCGGTCAGGGTCTGATAGATCGTCCTAAGCGAGATGCCTGGCATTGCCGAGGATGCGGTAGCGAACAGCACGTCGGCGCTGGGATGACGATCGTTTCCGGCAAGCAGGCGGAAGATCAATTGCCGCTGCGGCGTCACTTTCAGTCCTCGTGCCCGAAAGGCGATCGTAAGCTTTTCAGGGGATTGCACGTACTTCATGTTATCTGCATTGATTGGTTGTTCGCAATTCATGCAGATTGTGGCGAAAGTCGCCCGAGCCGGCGATCTGACGGCAGTCCAGTGGAAGCGACGCGGTCGTAAGCTTGGAATCGTGAGTGAATTCCGTCGAAGCGAGATGTTGAGCCGTCTGCAACACGAAACGTTCGATGTGCTGGTCGTCGGTGGCGGAATCACCGGAGTCGGCGCTGCGCTGGACGCAGCGAGCCGTGGTCTGAGGACCGCGTTGATCGAGCGCGACGACTTCGCATCCGGCACCTCGTCGAAAAGTTCGAAGCTCGTCCACGGCGGCCTGCGCTACCTGCAGCAGGGCGAGATACGCCTCGTCTACGAAGCATTGGCCGAACGCCAGCGTCTGCGCCACAACGCCCCGCACCTGGTGAACATGCTTCCGTTCATGATCCCGATCCTCACCAAGGACGGTGTCGTCAGTCGCAAGATCGCCAGGGCGATGGGCAGCGCAATGTGGATGTACGACCTCACAGGCGGCTGGCGCATCGGCAAGTTCCACCGACGCCTCAAGAAGGACGCCGCGTTCGCCCACCTGCCGACGATGAACAAGGACCGCCTGGCGTCTGCGTATCTGTACTACGACGCGACAGCCGACGACGCCCGGCTGTGCCTGGCGGTCGCTCGTACCGCCGCCGACTATGGCGCAGCAGTGATCAACGGCACGGAACTCGTCGAGCTGACGAAGGACGCTTCCGGTCATGTCGACGGTGCCGTCGTCGTCGCCGACGGCCGTCGTTTCACCATCCGCACCAACACAATCGTCAACGCCGCAGGGGTCTGGTCCGACAACGTCCGCCAGATCGACGAGGGCACGTATCCTGACTCGATCCGCCCGGCCAAGGGCATCCACATCACTGTGCCGTGGTCGATGGTCCGCAACGACATCGCCGTGGTCATCCCCGTCCCGAAAGACAAGCGCAGCCTGTTCGTCGTGCCGTGGGGTGACAATGGCGACGGGACGTTCCAACACACCTATATCGGCACGACCGACACGGATTACAGCGGGTCGATCGACGACCCGCAGACCACCGCCGAGGACATT
>JAYTOR010000321.1:0-4842 GCA_043747685.1 Actinomycetota bacterium | reverse complement strand
CGCGCTTCACGTTCGACTTCGATTCCCTCGCGGGCGAGTTCGTGCAACCGGCGACCGTCGACGCGACGGGCCGACACCATCGGCGGTGTCTGCAGGATCTCGCCGGTCAGGCTGTCGGCAATGACTCGCCGTACGTCGTCGAGGGTGATTCCCGACATGTCGTAGGTCGCCGTGACCTGTCCATCGGCGTCGAGGGTGTTCGTCGAGCTACCGAGGACGACCTCGCCGACATACGACTTGTCGCTGCCGAGCAGTGAACTCAACAGGCGCGTACCGTCGCCGACGCCGATGAGCAGAACACCCGTGGCACTCGGGTCGAGCGTGCCGGCATGGCCGATTCGCTTCTCCCCGAGACGTCGTCGGAGCACTCCGACGACGTCGTGACTGGTGACGCCAGACGGCTTGTCGACGATGCAGAACCCGTGAACCGTCGGCGGCTTACGGCGCGCCATCCGCGCCTACATCTGTCGCCTTCGACGAGGCTTCGATCACGTCGACGTTGGGATCGACGGGGCGTTCGGGAATCGGGTTGTCGCGAAGGATCTGCTCGATCCGGGCGGCACCGCGCAAGACCTCGTCAGGACGAAACTCGAGGATCGGCGTCTTGCGCGCCCGGATCTGCGAACCGATAGCGCCCTGGAGGCGGATGCGATGGGAGTTGAAGGCGGCGATGACTTCGTCGTCGGCGCTTGCTCCGGCGAGAGCGTCGAAGAAGACGATGCCGCGATTCAATTCGGGGTCGACGTCGATGCTGGTGATGGCGACGAGCACGAGACGCTCGTCATCGATCCGCTCCAATTCCTCGGCGATGACCTCGCGCAGCAGTTCGCCAAGGCGAGCCGTCCGCTGATATCGCTGGGGGGATGACGACGCTGGGCGACGACGCTGTTGCTTACTCATTCCAGCCACCTCCGTTCACTTGACGATACGGCCACATCGGGGTAGGACCATACGAATCGCTCGACGGCGTCGATCACCTCTTCTGCATGATGCTGCGACGATGCCACGACCGCAAAACCAATTTGCGACCGCTGCCACAGATCCTGGTCCCCGACTTCGGCGACCGACACTGCATAGCGATGGCGAGCCGACTCGAGAATCGACTTGATGACCTGGCGTTTGGCTTTCAGCGAGCGGGACTCGTTGATGTGCAGATCCATTTCGAGCGAGAGTACGAACATCTCAAACGCGTTGTGAGACCACCTGCGCAGGGTGTCCGTCGACAACGGCGTCGGCGGGAACGACAACACTACGGCGGATGTAGGCCAATGCCTGCAGACCGGCGACGGACGTCAGGATGCCGGCGTCCGCACCGCCGACGGTGACCATCGATCCGACCGCAGCGGGGGCGGTCAGCACGATCCGTTCGAGGTGGTGAGGAGCATGGTTGCCGCGGCTGTCGACGCGGGCGACGAGTTCCTGGCCGGTGTAGCACCCCTTCTTGAAGTTGGCTGCGAGTTCGACGAGTCCGGTCTCGGCAGGGATGATGCCTTCCGTCAGCTCCCCGATTCCCGGCCACCCTGCGGCGACGCGGGCCAACTCGGCGTCCGTTTCCGAGCCCTCGTGGGCTGATTCGGCGACAAGGTGCGCGCCCTGCCCCCACCATCCGGTCAGCGACCGGCCGGTTACTCCTGCGTCGGGGGCAACGTCGACGAACAGGCTGTCGCGTGTCAGCGTTGCCTTCGTCCTGATAAGGAATCGGCGAAGGCGTGCCTCGACCGCGTCACCTTGGCCAGGTTCGATATCGAGCCGGAAGATGTCCGCTTGCAGGTGTTGGACGCGCAGCACGAACCCGAGCTTGCCGCTCGGCTCGAGCAGGAAGCTCCAGGCGGAATCGCCGACCGCCAGGCCGAGCACATCCTGGGACAGCTGACCCTGGAGATATTTTCCTGCGTCCGGCCCGCTCACGTCCACGACATCTCTGCGTCGAATTGCGCTCATGCAACCGTTCCTCCCGCCGACCGGGTGGCCGTCATCGTCCTCGCCGCAGGGATCGCTGCGAGCAGCGCCGCCGCCTTGTTGCGGCATTCCAGGTCTTCGTCGTCCGGAATCGAGTCGGCGACGATGCCGGCCCCCGCTTGTAGATAGGCCTCGCCGGTCGGGCCGACGAACATCGTGCGAATGGCGATCGCCGTGTCGAGGTTGCCGGCGAAATCGACGTAGCCGACGACACCCGCGTAGGGACCCCGCTTGCACGGTTCGAGAGCGTCGATGATCTCCATCGCCCTGACCTTCGGCGCGCCGCTGACCGTTCCGGCGGGGAGCGTCGCTCGTAGTACGTCGATCGGCCCGAGCCCGTCGACGAGCGTGCCGGTGACCTGCGACGTCAAGTGCATCACGTGGCTGTACTTCTCCAACGTCATCAGTTCGTCGACCTTGACGGTGCCGAATTCGGCGACCCGACCGACGTCGTTGCGGGCGAGGTCGACGAGCATGATGTGCTCGGCGACCTCCTTCGGGTTCTCCATCAACTCCCCCGCCATCCGCCGATCGTCTTCGTCGTTGCGTCCGCGACGACGAGTGCCGGCGATCGGGCGGGAAACGACCTGACCGTCGATCAGTTGCACCATCGGTTCTGGCGACGACCCCACGATGGTGATCTCGGGGTGGCGTACGAAGTACATGTATGGACTCGGGTTGATCTGACGGAGGACGCGATAGACGTCGAACGGGTCGGCTTCGAGCGTCAGGTCGTAGCGCTGGGCGAGCACGACCTGGAAGATGTCGCCGGCACGGATGTGCTCTTTGGCCACCTCGACAGCCTGCTGGTACAGACCGTTGGGCATCGACGATTTGATCGACGGCAGATCCTCACCGGCTACGGGCGGCTGGACGGCACTGTAGGCAAGCGGTCGGCTGAGGTCGCGGACTGCTCGACTGACGCGTATGACGGCCTCGGCATACGCGTCGTCGAGGGCAGCACTGTCGAGGCCGAGTACCGGCGTGCTCTCGATCAGGTACACGCGTTGGCGCCAATGATCGAACGCCGCCAGCGAACCGATGACGCTCATCACGGCGTCGGGAAAATGGCGATCGTCGCCCGGCACGTCCGGCAGCTTCTCGACCTCGCGGATCACGTCGTAGCCGAGGTAGCCCATCACCCCACCCTGTAGCGGTGGCAACTCGGCGAGGTGCGGTGCACGATATTCGCCGGTCAACGCCTCGAGTGCTGCCAGCATCCCCTGATCCAGCGGCACGGACGGAGGGATCTGCCCATCGACTTCGATCAACCCGTCGCGCAGCACCAACGTCGCGCGGGGATTGCGGCCGACAAAGGAAAACCGACTCCAGCGTTCGCCGTGTTCCACCGATTCGAGCAGGAAGCCACGCCCCTCACCGACGAGTTTGGCGTAGGCGGCGACAGGCGTTTCGAGGTCGGCGAGCAGCTCGGTCCAGACCGGAACGACGGTGTGATCATTGGCCAGGGTGCGAAATTCGGCGAGGCTCGGTTTGATCCTCAACCCGTTCGGCCCGACACCGCCAACGACGGGCTCGGCGACGGTCACAGTCATACGCCTGCGCCGAAACTGCGGAAGAAGCACGAGTAGTTGCCGGTGTGACAAGCGCCGTTGCCCTCCTGCTCGACCTTGAACAGCAGCGTGTCGCCATCGCAGTCGTAGAACGCCTGTCGCACGTACTGGCGGTCGCCGCTCGTGTCGCCCTTACGCCAGATCTGCTTGCGGCTGCGACTCCAGTAGACCATCCGACCCTCCGCAAGCGTCAGACGAAGCGTTTCGGCGTTCATCCACGCCATCATCAGGACCTCGCCCGTCGCCACGTCCTGGGCGATCGCCGGCACGAGACCGTGATCGTCGTAGACCACCGTGGCGAGTTCGTCGTCAGATATCTGGATCGGAGTGGCTGTCGGCACGGCGTCAATCCTACGTCGACCGGCCCGCGCGCCTCTTGAGAGTTCGCCCGTTTGCCGCCAGCCGCTCGATCCCGTTCTGCGCCGCTCGGGCCGGCAGCCAGGTGCAATCAGGCCGCAGTTCAAGCGGTACGAACGTCGATGCCGGCGGCGCTGATCACCGCTTTGGCCTCGGCAATCGTGTGCTCTCCGAAATGGAAGATCGAGGCCGCGAGCACGGCGTCGGCGCCGCCGATGGTGATGCCGTCTGCGAGGTCCTGTAGCGAGCCGACTCCGCCACTGGCGATGACCGGCACGGTGACAGCGTCCGTCACCGCTTTCGTCAGTTCGTTGTCGAAGCCCTGGCGCGTGCCGTCGCGATCCATCGAGGTCAGCAGGATCTCGCCCGCTCCGAGCGCGACTGCGCGTATCGACCACTCGACGGCATCGGTACCCGTCGGCGTTCGGCCGCCGTGCAGGAAGACTTCCCAACCGGGTTCGCCGTTCGTTCGTCGCCGCGCATCGATGGCGCAGACGACGCACTGGTTGCCGAACTCGGTGGCGATCTCGGTGATCAGTTCCGGCCGCTCGAACGCCGCCGTGTTGACACTGACCTTGTCGGCTCCGGCGCGCAGCATGCGCCTGGCGTCGTCGACACTGCGGATGCCGCCTCCGACGGTGAACGGGATGAAAACCTGATCGGCGACGTGGGCGACCATCTCGACCATCGTCTCGCGGCCGTCGGAACTGGCGGTGATGTCGAGGAAGACGAGTTCATCGGCGCCCTCTGCGTCGTAGCGTGCCGCCAACTCGACAGGGTCGCCGGCATCACGCAGCCCGACGAAGTTGACACCCTTGACGACGCGACCGTGCGTGACGTCGAGGCAGGGAATCACTCTGGCGACACGCATTGGACCATCCTACGGTTGAGCTCGATAGACCTCTCGGGGCCGAACTCTCGACAACCGTGCCGAGTTACGGAATGTCGCAAGACG
>JAYTOR010000320.1:0-9079 GCA_043747685.1 Actinomycetota bacterium | reverse complement strand
GACCCCCGACCGGATTATGGAATGAGGACGATCTTGCCGACAGCACGACGGCCGAGGAGATCGGCGAGAACGGCACCTGCGTCGGTCAACGGACGCTCTACCGGGGCGACGGGATGCAGGCCACCCTCAGCGATCTCGCTGACGATATCGGCGATCATCGTCCGGTTCTCCTCGAGGTGGCGCGGCACCCAGCCTCCCCACTCGACACCCACAACCGTTCTGTTGTTGAGCAATACGAGATTCAGCGGCAGTCTGGCAATACCGCCCGGAAAGCCGATCACGAGGAAACGCCCGTCGAACTTCAACGACCGCATCGCCGGCTCCGACACATCGCCGCCGACGACGTCGTAGACGACATCGACGCCGGCGCCATCGGTCAGTTCCCGGGCTCTCGTCTTGACGTCCTCGGTCAGTGGATCGATCGCCGACTCTGCACCCATCGACATCGCCAGGTTGCGCTTTTCCGGTGACGAGGCGACGGCGATGACGCGGGCACCCATCGACCGGGCGACGTCGATTGCTGCGAGGCCGACACCACCGCCCGCACCCGTGACGAGGACGACCTCGCCGGGGCGCACGATCGTACGCTTCTTGAAGGCGAACCAGGCAGTTCCGTACACCTGCATGAACGAGGCACCGACGGCGAAACCGATCGTGTCGGGCAAGCGCACCAGCTGTTGGGGCATGGTCATGATGAAGTCGGCGAATGCACCCTTGCCGACGGACGCGAAGACCCGATCGCCGACATCCCACTCGGTCACGCCTTCGCCGACGGCGTCGACGATCCCGGCCGCCTCGCCGCCTGGCACGTACGGTGGCTGCGCTGCGAACTGGTACTTGCCGGCCGCCTGGAGGCCGTCGACGAAACTTGCGCCTGCGGCCTTGACAGCCACCCGCACCTGGCCACGGCCTGGTTCGGGTGTCGGAGACTCCTCGACCACGAGGTTGTCGCCGATTCCGTATTCAGTGCAAACGATGGTGCGCATCCCCCGACCGTACGCGCTGCAGTTCCCGCGCTCGTGGTCGAACCCCGTCAATCGATGACACCCGAAAACCGATGACACCCGAAACGGCAAACGGCCCGTGGCGTGCGCCACGGGCCGTTCGTTCAGTGCGTTCGGTCGATCCGGTGATCCTTCTCGGGATCCGCTGGGATCAGAAGTCTTCCATGCCTCCGCCGGACATTGCCGAGGCGGCTTCTGGCTTATCGGCGACGACGGCCTCGGTGGTGAGGAACAAGGCGGCGATCGAGGCTGCGTTCTGCAGCGCCGAGCGGGTGACCTTGGCAGCGTCGATGACGCCGAGCTTGACGAGATCCTCGTAGACGCCGGTGGCGGCATTGAGGCCCTCGTTGCCCTTCAGGTTGCGAACCTTCTCGACAACAACGCCACCTTCCATGCCGGCGTTCTCGGCGATCTGCTTCAGCGGAGCCTCGAGCGCCTTGGCGACCATGCGGGCCCCAGTGGCTTCGTCACCGGTCAGCAGGTCGGCAGCGGCGAGGACAGCGGCCTGTGAACGGAGGAGGGCAACGCCGCCTCCGGGGACAACGCCCTCTTCGATGGCAGCCTTCGTCGTCGACACGGCGTCTTCGATGCGGTGCTTCTTCTCTTTGAGCTCGACTTCGGTGGCAGCGCCAACCTTCAGCACAGCAACGCCGCCTGACAGCTTGGCGAGGCGCTCCTGGAGCTTCTCACGGTCGTAGTCGGAGTCGGTGTTCTCGATCTCGGTCTTGATCTGGTTGATGCGGCCCTTGAGGTCGTCCTCGTCGCCTGCACCCTCGATGATCGTCGTCTCATCCTTGGTGATGATGACCTTCTTGGCACGGCCGAGCAGGTCGAGCGTGGCGTTCTCCAGCTTGAGGCCGACTTCTTCGCTGATGACCTGGCCACCGGTGAGGATGGCGATGTCCTGCAGCATCGCCTTGCGGCGCTCGCCGAAGCCTGGAGCCTTGACGGCTGCCGAGCGGAAGGTGCCGCGAATCTTGTTCACGACGAGCGTTGCAAGTGCCTCACCGTCGATGTCCTCGGCGATGATCGCCAGCGGCTTGGCGCTCTGGATGACCTTCTCGAGGATCGGGAGCAGGTCGCGCACCGAGCTGATCTTGCTGCCGACGAGCAGCACGTAGCAGTCTTCGAGGACGGCTTCCATGCGCTCGGTGTCGGTCGAGAAATACGGGCTGATGTAGCCCTTGTCGAAGCGCATACCTTCGACGAGGTCGAGGTCCATACCGAAGGTCTGGCTCTCTTCGACGGTGATGACGCCGTCCTTGCCGACCTTGTCGATGGCCTCGGAGATGAGCTGGCCGATCTCGGTGTCAGCCGACGAGATCGAGGCCACTTGGGCGATCTGATCCTTGTTGTCGACTTCCTTGGCGAGTTCCTTGATGCTGGCGGTCGCTGCGATGACGCCTGCCTCGATGCCCTTCTTCAGGCTCATCGGATTGGCGCCGGCTGCGACGTTGCGCAGGCCCTCGCGGACGAGCGCCCATGCCAACACCGTGGCGGTGGTGGTGCCGTCACCGGCAACGTCGTCGGTCTTCTTGGCGACTTCTTTGACAAGTTCGGCGCCGATGCGCTCGTACGGGTCCTCGAGGTCGATTTCCTTGGCAATGGAGACACCGTCGTTGGTGATCGTCGGGGCACCCCACTTCTTCTCCAGGACCACGTTGCGGCCCTTCGGCCCCAAGGTGACGCGTACGGCGTCGGCGAGCTTGTTCATGCCCGCTTCGAGCGAGCGGCGTGCCTGCTCGTCAAATGCGATCAGTTTCGGCATTTTCGATGTTCCTCCAGTAATGGGCGCAACGAGGGAAGACTCGTTCGCACTCTGATCTATCGAGTGCTAGCACTCTAGGTCCGAGAGTGCTAACGACGCAACCCATCCACGGCCGGACTCGGACCTGGATCGCCGGGTAGCTTGACCCGCATGGCCGATGTCGTGGTGGTGGGCGGCAGTATCGCCGGGTTGTCAGCAGCGTTGACACTGTCGAGAAGCGGACACAGCGTGACCGTTGTCGAGCGAGACGACACGCCGATGCCGAATTCACCGGACGAAGCGTTCGAGTGGGACCGCCGTGGAGCTCCGCAGGTGCGCCACAGCCACGCATTCCTCGCCAGGCTCTACACAACACTGCGCGATCGCTATCCCGACGTACTCGCTGATCTCCTCGACGCCGGCGCCTCGGAGATCCGCTTCGGTGCTGACCTACCGCCGACGATCGCCGACTTCGTGCCGATGGCAGACGATGACGACGTCGTCATGTTGGCCTGCCGCCGCACGACATTCGAATGGGTGCTGCGACGCGCCGTGCTCCGCTCCCCCGTCGTCACCATCCGTACGGGCGTCGGCGTGGAAGGGTTCGTCACCTCACCGGACGACACCGCACCGGACGACACCTCACCGGACGGCTCGACCCGGCGACCACCGCGGATCGATGGGGTCCGGTTGAGCAGTGCTGAGGTGCTGACCGCAGACCTCGTCGTCGTAGCCAGCGGCCGGCGTGGCGACCTGGGCAGTTGGCTCGGCGCAATCGGCGTCGATTCGATGCTCGAAACGACCGAGGACACCGGCATCGTCTATCTCTCGCGGTTCTACCGGCTGCTTCCCGGTGCCGACTTTCCGCCGCGTGCTGGGCCGATCGGGGGCGATCTGGGGTACATCAAGTACGGGGTCTTCTCCGGGGACAACCGCACGTTCTCGGTGACGCTGGCGATCCCGACGGCCGACGCCGAACTACGCAGACTGCTGGTCGAGCCCGAAACGTTCGATCGCTGCGGCCGCCGGCTGGTGGCGACTGCGCCATGGCTCGATGGCCGGGCAACGCCGATCACCGACGGGGTCCACGCAATGGCCGGACTGATCAACCGCCTTCGAACCCTTACCGTCGATGGTGACCCGATCGTTCGCGGCATGCATCCCGTCGGCGATGCCCTGGTGTGCACCAATCCGCTGTATGGACGGGGTTGCTCGACGGCGCTGTGGGGCGCGCAACTGCTCGCCGACGCGATCGCCGCCAATCCGGATGACCTCGACGCCCAATCACGGAGTTACCTCGCCACGGTCGACGCGCAGATCGTTCCGTGGTATCGAGCGTCGGTGAACCAGGACCTCGAGGCGCAACGGGTCGCCGCCGCGCTGCTCGCCGGCGAAGACCCAGACGCCGACCGGAGCGACTCGCGAACCTTCCTGCGCGGCGTCCTTCGGGATGGGCTCGCGCCGGCGATGCGGACCGACGCAGTCGTCCTGCGCGCAGTGTTCCGTAACTTCAACCTGTTGACTCCGCCAGATGCGTTGTTGAGCGACACCGACGTCAGCGCGCGCGTACTCGCCGCATGGAACGACCGTGAGAACCGACCACCGGAACCACGACTCGGCCCGGCATCTCGCACCGACCTCCTCGCCGTCATCAACTGACGGGTGTCGATCAGGGACCCGAGCGCGGGATGCGGATGCTCAGTGCCGAGCGTCTGATCATCGACGCCGGGCTGTTCGGCTTCTCAGCCGAGGAGATCGCCGACAACATCGACGCTGCGATCAGGCTCAGGCTCGTCGCTGTGGTCCGCACCGGCGGTCTCGGCAGACCGCTGTCCCAACACGTGTTCTCGAAGGACACGGGATTGATCGCCAGGGTGGATTTCCTGTTCGAGGGAGGCCTCGTCGTCGAGGTCCCGGACATACGACGCACTCGAGCCGGCGTCGATTGCAGTCCGACGCCCGACGCCATACAGAACTGACGTTGCTCGGGCTCCGGGTCGTGGCATTCACCCCGCAGCACCCCCAGCGGTACCCGGCGGTAGCAATCGAGCGGTAGCAGTCGACCGCGCCAGGTCAGCCAGCGCCAGGTCAGCCGCCGGCGACGGCCGGCATGATCGAAACGGTCTCACCATCGGGGACCGGCGTGTTCAACCCGTCGAGGTAGCGGACATCGTCATCGGCGACGAAGAGGTTGACGAACTTGCGCAGCTTGCCATCTTCGTCGAAGAGCCGCTCGTTGAAGCCGGGGTGGGCAGCGTCGAGCCCGGCGAGTACCTCGGCCAGCGTCGAACCCTCGACCTCGACGGTGGAAGCACCGCCAGAGATCGGGCGCATTGTGGTTGGGATCCGGATCGTGGCGGCCATGTGGCTAAAGATAACCGGACAGATCGGGTTTCGGACAGGCGTCGCACGGTCAGACGCCACGTCGCCGGGCACAACGATCGGTCCGGAGGTCGGCCACGCTGTGGCTACCCTGGCGGCGGTGAGAGTGCTGGCCGCCGTCGACAAATTTCGCGGAACCGCCACCGCGATCGAGGTCGCGGCAGCGATCGCATCCGCATGCCTGAAAACGGGTAACGACTGCGACATGGCCCCGATATCGGACGGTGGGGAGGGTTGGCTCGACGCCTTCGGTGGCCCGAATCGCCGGACGATCGTGACTGGTCCACTGGGCGACCCGGTCGCTGCGCCCTGGCGACTGGCAGATGGCACCGCCGTCATCGAGATGGCCTTGGCGTCGGGGCTGCTCGTTGCCGGGGACGCACAGCACAACGATGCGCTCGCCGCCACGACCACCGGTACCGGCGACCTCATCGACGCAGCGTTGGACGCAGGAGCGACGCGCATCATCGTCGGGCTCGGGGGTTCCGCAACGACCGACGGCGGCCTCGGAGCGATCAGGGCGATCCATCAGCCAGCCCGCCTCCGTCGCGTCGAACTACTCGTGGCATGCGATGTGCGTACAAAATTCACTGAGGCGGCACGCGTCTTCGGCCCGCAGAAGGGCGCAACCCCGAGCCAGGTCGAGATGCTGACCGGGCGGCTGCAGCGCCTTGCGCAGGTCTACGCACACGACTACGGCGTCGATGTCACCGACGTCCCTGGGAGCGGTGCGGCCGGCGGCCTCGCCGGGGGACTCGTTGCGCTCGGCGCAGTATTGACCCCAGGGTTCGACCTATTGGCCGAGGAGCTCGCCCTCGAAGCGCGGACGGCGCAGGCCGACCTGATCATCACCGGCGAGGGTTTCCTCGACGAGCAGAGCTTCGAGGGGAAGGTCGTCGGCCAGATGGCTGCGCTCGCCCTGGCTCACGGCAAGCGGATCGTGGCGATCGTCGGCAACACCTACGACGGCACCGAGCAGCGGATCGAGGCGGTCTCACTCGTCGGACGCTTCGGCGAGGACCGGGCGATGAACGACACCCTGGCCTGTATCGAGTCAGCAGCCCTGGACCTGCTCGCACCATAGCGGCCGCCATCCTCGGGCTATCCGAGACCGGTCCGAGGGCCGTCCGAAAGCCGTCAGAGGCCTTCGAGCACGGTGCCCGTGCAGGGACGCCTCGGGCGTGAGTTACCCGTCTGCGGGGATGTCAGGTCGTGGAGGTCGTTGCCTTGGTGGCCGTTGCCTTGGTGGTGACGGATGCCCCGGGCGAGATCGTCGCCGGGGGGCTCGGCGGTGTCCCTCCGGTGGCGCTCGCCAGGTCCGTCCCGAGGATCACGACAACCGTCGCGCCTTGACGGCTGGAGGCCAGCAGCGGGATCTTCGTGGCGTCGGTCGGAATCGGTGCCGGAATGACGTTGACGAGCCCGAGATCTGCCATCACCTGCGTTGCCGCTGCTTCCTGGCCGGCGGCCACGAAGACCAACGAGGCGGAAATCTTCTTGTTGCCGCTGGCGTTCCCCGGCGGCAGCGTGGTGTAGCCGAGCGTCTTAAGTTTTGTCGACACGGTCGCCGCTGCCCCCTTGATGCCGGAGCTGTTGGCAACGACGACGACGATCGGCGTCCTGGCAATCGAGGCCACGGCTGGCGTGGTCTGGGCGACGGTGACGGCAGATCCGGGCGCGGTGGCGGTCGAGCCGCCGGAACCGCTCACGGGGGTGGTCACGACCGGCCCACCCGACGTCGTGATGTTCGTATTGTTGTTGTCGATCTTCTTGAGGATGAAGAAGCCGAGCAGCGCAGCGACCAGCGCCACGACGATCGCCACGGCGGAAGCGCCAGAGCGTGGCGGTGTCGCCCCACGGGGCGGCACACTCCGCCCTGAGGGCGGTGCCTGCTGCGGTAGATCTGTACTCATCGCTGTTCCCCTCCGGAGGCCGAACTGGCACTATCAAGCCGCGCCCGCCGACGACGATCACGTAGACGTCGTAGACGTCGAACACCAAGGGGGTCGTAATCGATCGCCTCCGGTTGTTCGAGCACGGAGTTGAGTTCCTGATAATACGCCTGCTCAACACATTGGAACCGTTCACGGATCAGCGAATCTTTCGGCTGGTCGAATGTCCACCACGATCGCTCGAAATCCAGGACTGCTTTTTCACGCTCGCTCAATGGCACCCGTACAGCCTGCCTGGCTGGGGCAGCCGATACAAGCACCCTCACCGCTGCGGTCCTGCGCCGACCGACCGGACCACCCAGAGAGCACTCGGGTGGCAGTAACGTAGGCCGCCAATGTCGAGTCAACGGCCCTATTTCATTGGTGTAGCGGGCGGGACGTGCTCCGGCAAGACGACCGTCTCCGAACGGCTTGCCGATCTGATGGGCGAAGACCACCTTGCGCTGGTCAAACTCGATTCGTATTACTGGGCGCGTGACGACCAGCCGTTCGAAGAACGCGTCAAGGTCAACTACGACCATCCAGACTCGTTCGACTGGCCGTTGCTGCGTTCGCATCTCGACACACTTCGCGCCGGCGCTAGCGTGCCGATCCCGGTGTACGACTACGCGAACCACACGCGTTCGTCCGATGTGCGCATCGTCCGGTCGGCGAAAATTGTCGTCGTCGAAGGCATCCTCGTGCTGTACGAGCCGACGATCCGCGACATCTGCGATCTGAAGATCTTCATCGACACCGACAGCGACCTGCGCTTCATCCGTCGCTTGACGCGGGATGTCACCGAACGCGGGAGGACGACGGAGAGCATCATCGCCCAATACCTCGAAACAGTCCGCCCGAGCCATCAGCAGTTCATCGAACCGAGCAAGCGGAACGCTGACGTCGTCTTTCCGGAGGGCGGGATGAACGTCCCGGCGATCGACATCCTGCTGGCAAGGGTCCGCGAGCTCGTCAACCGGTAGTCGCAACATCGACCTTTGCGGAGGATCCGCAAACCCGAGAGCAGAGCGGAACTCGCACGGTGGGCATCATCCTGCCGGAAGGGCGATCAGACGGCAATCAGACGGCAATCATCGTCGGCTTCGTGACCTTGGCAGCGACTTCGACGGCAAGCGCGGTGAAGCGCTGCGCCGCTGGGTGCAACGTACGGCCGCGACGGCGGATGAGGTCGATGCGGCGGGGAGGCAGCGGCGGGTTCATATCCCTGACGACGACGGACTGGTCGGACTCGTCGACGGCGAGATACGGCATGACGGCATGCCCCATTCCTGCGCGGACCATCGCCTGGATCGCCGAGTTGTCGTTCGTGCGAAAAACGTAGTCCGGCAACACGCCCATCGCCCGGAGACCGTCCTCGATCAGCGCAGAACACGATCCGACGCCTTCACCGATCAGCGCGGCACCGCTCAGGGTCTCGGTCGCGATCGCCGACCGCGGTGCCGGCGCAGCAGACAACACGACGAACGGATCAGAGCACAGATGGATGATGTCGAAGTGATCCGACGGCACGGCCCCGACGATGAAGGCAAGATCGAGTTCGCCGCTGTCGACCCCGGCAACGAGATCCTCGTTGATGTCCGACTCGACCGCCTTGATCAGCACGCCTGGAACTTCAGAACGCATGCGCTGGACGATCGTCGGCAGGATGCGCACCGAGACGCTCTGGAACGTGCCGATGACGAGGCGCCCGCTGCCGCCGTGACGCAGACGTTCGAGGTCGTCCTCGGCCTGGCGGATGCGGCTCAGCACGGCGTTGGCGTGATCGAGCAACATGCAGCCCACCGGTGTCAGTTCGACAGGACGCGGCCCACCCGGACGGTCGAACACCGACTCCCCGACGACGCGTTCGAGCGCCCCGATCTGCTGGCTGACGGCCGATTGACTGAACCCGAGACGCTGCGCGGCGCGACCGAACGAGCCTTCCTCGGCGACCGCCTGCAACGCCTGCAGGTGGCGGATTTCGAGATCGCGGAGGTTCGCTGACACCATCTCTC
>JAYTOR010000319.1:0-5303 GCA_043747685.1 Actinomycetota bacterium | reverse complement strand
GTCTGGTCGCGTAGCCGGATGTTGGCGGTACACGGGGCGCTGCTGCGGCTGCGGGGCACGTCGCCGTTCGACGACAAATGGTTCGACCGCCCTGACATGGACGCAACGATCACGACCCGGATCGAGGTCGCCAAGTTCCTCGGGGTCCGTTCGGACGCGTTGCGAGCTCACGCCACACAGGTCGACCCGTCGGAATCGTTCTGGTTCGGTCTGACGGACGAGGAACTGGCGCAGGTCT
The DNA here is from genome assembly GCA_043747685.1 of Actinomycetota bacterium. Lineage (GTDB taxonomy): Bacteria > Actinomycetota > Acidimicrobiia > Acidimicrobiales > Ilumatobacteraceae > JANXUF01. Next base: position 5,065 of record JAYTOR010000319.1, on the reverse strand, counting down.
ACTCGACAGAGGACTGGTTGCTCGCCCACTCGACGGTCGGTTCGCCACCCGATGGCGAGATAGAGACGGACCTGTTCGCAGGTGTGCGTACGCCCGCAGAGTCGGCCGCCCCATGAGCGTCCAGTACCGTGTGATCTTCGCCAAGAAGGACGAGATTGTCGAGGGTCCTGACGATGCCGAAGTCGTGATCTCGATCGCCGCCCAGGACTGTGCGCTGCCGGCGTCGGTGGCCTACATGCGTGGCAAACTCAAAGCGGTAGGGCATACCGGCAAACTGCTCGACCTGCTCGCCTCAGGTGACGTCGAACCGGTGCTGCAACGCCTCAGCGTGCGGTAGTTGTCGCGTAAGACATCACCCTGGCGACGCGTGGCAAGAGGTTCAGCTGGTGCGCATGGCGGTGCGCAGGTCGCGGTAGCCGATCAGGACGGCCCCGCTGTCAGCGATCGCCTGAGGGAGCGAAGGATCATGGACGACGAACTCGTAGTCGTCGATCCAGTGCTGTGCGTCGTCGGAGATCGCCCGAACCTCGTCGGAGTCGACGACCGGTTGCACGTGGATTTCGCTGACGCCTGTCGGTAGTTCGCCGAGCGAGCCCATCACCCTCTCGCGGCTTCCCGGACGCCAGTCATGGTCGAAGTGATCCGGGAAGAAGATGCCTTCCTCGGCAGCCAGGCGACGGAAAGGGAAGCCGGCATCGGTTTCGCTGATCGTCGACGGGAGGCGGATCGGCAGTCGGAACTCGCTGGCGAGATCGAGGTAGACGTCGAAGAACTCCGGGCGCAACGTGATCGCTGTGAGGTGCGGGGCGAGGTGGGTGACGTCGAATCCCCAGGCGATCGCCCGCTCGATCTGTGCTCTGCACTCCCGCGAGACCTCTTCGGGATCTGCGTGTTCCCAGAGGTCGTCGATCGACCGCGGGAAGCCGCCTTCGCCGCTCAGCAGGCTCGGCGCATGGGTGATCGGGCCCCAGCGGTACAGATCGTGCTCGGCGTTGAGCGTCAGGTGGACGCCGATGTCCTCACCGTTGTAGAGGCTGGCAGCATGGCGCGCCCATGGCGCCGGCACCATGATCGAGGCGCAGGTCGCAGCACCGTCCCGCAGCGCTTGGTACACGCCGATGTTGGCGGCGTGGCACGAACCGAGGTCGTCACAGGAGATGATCACCAACTTTGTGTCGGGTGCATACCCGAGTCGTTCGGCGAGAGTTTCGGCGCCCGTACGAGCAATGTCGACCACGGCGACACGCTATCGCTGCGGTACCGACTGATCGGCGGCCAGCGACGTGACGTCCGCCTTCGACGTCGACCGCTTCAAACCCCCCAAACGAGTATTTCGTTGATGCCGCCACTCGAACGAGTATTTCCCCCGCGAGAGGGGGCCTGTTGCTACTCGATACCCGCCTTCGCGGACGAACGTCCTGCGGCCCGGTCGAGGAACGCCCGTGACTACTTGCATGACTTCCACAGGCCGATGTCGTGAGCCTCCGCAGCCGTGGCAGCAGCGACGAAATCGGTGCGGTGGGCGATGTTCGGCGGGATCGACAGCACCCGAGCGTAGCCGTTGGCGATGATTTCGAGGTTGACGAAGAGCCCGTCGTCTGCTCGATAGACGTAGGCAAGGAGACGGCCGTAGTCGTCGCGTGGTACGACGTCGCGCTCGAGGTACAGCGGCGTTCCGATGGGGAGCAACGACTTCGTGTGCGCGCTCGCCAGTTCGCCGTAGCACTGGATCGGCGTGTTCGGCTTCTTCGTCTCTGGCGTGTCGATGCCCACGAGGCGGATGCGTTCGGCCTTGCCGGCGATCGTCACGTCGATCGTGTCGCCGTCGACGTCCCGTGCCATCACGGCGTTCGCCGGTAGCACCCGCCCATCGGAGGCTGGAGCAGCGGACGATCCGGACGATTTCGCAGTCGTTGAGCCATGCTGGCAGGCGGCCAGAGCAGAGAAACCAAAGACAGCCGCGCGTCGGAGCCCCCAGCGGAGTCGCTGCTCACATGACTGTCGCAATCCGGCGAACACCAGCACGCCGCAGCACGGCTCGATGAGGACCTGCTGTGCCTTCGGCACGCGGATATGCGAGGGGTCGAGACCCGATACGGCGGCCTGGGAACGTGTGGTAACGGCGTGGTGTGAGGCTGCAAACAAACCGGCGCCGCCCACGAGGGCTCGCTTCCGCATCCCTCGGAGAGTATCGGCGATTCCGCTGCGCGCAACCTCGAAGCGCTCGTCAACGTTACTGAGTACGCAGCCCCCCGAAATTTCGACGGTCCACGTCCCCGGTAACGGAACAACCCCTACATGCGTTCGATGATGGTTCCGGTGCCGAGGCCTCCGCCGCAGCACATCGAGATGAGGCCGTAGCGGCCGCCGGTGCGCTCGAGTTCGTAGAGCGCCTTCGTCATCAGGAATGCTCCGGTGCCGCCGAGCGGGTGGCCGAGGGCGATGGCGCCGCCGTTCGGGTTCGTCTTCTCCAGATCGGCACCGGTCTCACGGGACCAGGCGAGCACGACGGAGGCGAACGCCTCGTTGATCTCGAAGACGTCGATGTCATCGATCTTCAGGCCGGTACGGCCGAGCAGGCGGGCGGTGGCGTCGATCGGACCGGTCAGCATCAACACCGGGTCGGTGCCGACGAGGCATGTGTCGACGATGCGCGCCTTCGGAGTGAGGCCGAGTTCGGCAGCCTTCTCCTCCGTCATCAGCAGCAGTGCAGCAGCGCCGTCGGAGATCTGCGACGAGTTGCCGGCAGTATGCACACCGTTTTCGCGGCCGACAGGCTTCAACGTGGCGAGCTTCTCGAGCGTCGTCTCGCGCAGGCCTTCGTCACGCGACACCGTGTGCGTCGTGCCGGTGAGTTCACGGTTCTCGTCGACGTCGGGTGCCTCGATCGGGATGTACTGCCCGGCAAAACGATCCTCCGCCCACGCCTGCGCCGCACGCTTCTGCGAGTTGTAGCCGAAGAGGTCGGTGTCCTCACGCGTCACGCCCCACTTCTCGGCGATGCGTTCTGCACCCTCGAACTGCGACGTCATCTCGTACTGCGAGAAATAGCTCTTCGGGATCGGGACACCGAGGCCGAGGGCTTTCGATCCGCCGACGCCGATCGGGATGCGGCTCATTTCCTCGACCCCGCAGGCGACAGCGATGTCGACGACGCCGGAGTTGACGAGGCCGTAGGCGAGGTTGGTGGCCTGCTGCGAAGAACCGCACTGGGTGTCGACCGTCGTGGAGGCGGTGGACAGCGGCAGGCCGGCGGCGAGCCATGCGGTGCGGGTGATGTTGAAGGCCTGCTCGCCGACCTGGCTGACGCAGCCGCCGATCACCTGACCGACGAGCGCCGGGTCGATGCCGGCACGTTCGATTAGCGCGCCCTGGATCTTGGCGAGGAGATCGGCCGGGTGCATGGTGGACAGCCCGCCACCACGACGACCGATCGGGCTGCGGACTGCTTCGACGATGACGACATTGCTCATGGTCGAACGATATGGGTTGACGCCGGAGGTGCTCGGGTCGGAGCACTGGATAGATCGATGGCGGAGGTGTGACTTTCGCCGTCTACCGTGACGGACATGGCTCAGTTCGTCTCTGGCATCGTTCCTCCCGCTGCGGTGGAGGAAGCACGATATTTTCACGTCATCGGTTCGCTGGTGTTCATTTCCGACCGGATCGAGATCGAAACGGACGACGATCATCACTTCCTCGGAATGTTCGACGAGGAGGCCTGCTGGGGTGTCGACGTGCCACGCGGGATCGACCCGTCGGACGGAGCAGCCCTCGACCTGCGGTCGTTATATACGCGGACGTCCGAACTCGAATGGCTGATCGCCGGCCGAGCGGTGCAGGTCGTCGAGTGGGCGAGGACGAGCCAGTTCTGTGGCCGATGCGGTACGAAAACAGGACAGCTTCCGGGGGAGCGGGCGACGAAGTGTCCCGCATGCGGGCTGATGGCATTCCCCCGGATCGCCCCGGCGATGATCACCCTCGTGACGCGCGGCGAGCCGGGACCTGACCAAGAGGTGCTCCTCGCCCGCGGGGTGCAGTTCGGCGGTCCGATGTATTCATGCCTCGCCGGTTTCGTAGAGCCCGGCGAAACGTTGGAAGGGACCGTCGTCCGCGAGGTCTTCGAGGAGGTCGGCCTGACCGTCGCCAACGTGCAGTACCGGGGCAGTCAGCCGTGGCCGTTTCCGCACTCGCTGATGATCGGTTTCCGGGCGGAGTACGTCAGCGGCGAGATCGTCTGTGACCCGACCGAGATCGTCGACGCCGGATGGTATCGCCGTGACAACCTACCGATGATCCCGCCTGGCATCTCTATTGCCCGCAAGCTGATCGACGCCTGGCTCGCGGAGGGATAGGCGATGAGCGATCTCTCCCTCCCGTTCTCGCCGCACGACTTCGATGCGTTGACCTTCGACACCTTCGGAACCTTGATCGATTGGGAGTCCGGCATCGTCGCCGCAGCGCGGCCGGTGCTCGTCGCCCACGGCGTCGGTCTGTCGGAGGAGGCGCTGCTGGCGATCTTCGCGCGTCGTGAGCACGCCTTCGAGGACCCCTTTCACCCGTATCGTGAGGTGCTGGGTCTGACCCTCGGAGCGATCGGCGACGAGCTCGGGTTCGAGCCGACGGATCGGGAGCGAGCGGACTTCGGCGCCTCCGTGACGAACTGGCCGGCCTTCGCCGACTCGGCATCGGCGTTGGCGAGACTGCGGACGAAGTACCGGCTCTACACGATCACCAATTGCGACGATGATCTGTACGAGGGCCCGGCTTCGAAACTCGGAAATCCTTGGGACGGCATCTTCGCAGCGGGCACGATCGGCAGCTACAAACCCGATCCGGCAAACTTCCTCTACGCCTTCGAGCGGATCCCGTTCCCGAAGGAACGCATCCTGCACGTCGCCCAGAGCCTCTTCCACGATCACCAGACAGCACAGGCATTGGGGATGAGAAGCGTGTGGGTCAATCGCCGTGGCGAAGCACCGACGGGCGGCGGAGCGACCCCTACCACGACCGCCCGCTTCGACCTCGAAGTCCCCGACATGGCAACACTCGCCCGACTCCTCGT
>JAYTOR010000318.1:0-2631 GCA_043747685.1 Actinomycetota bacterium | reverse complement strand
ATCTACCGTGGATTGCGCACCGGCGCCGTTGCGCCGCCTGTCGGCTACGCGCCTGATGATTTCACGATCCCTAAACTCAGCGACCTCATCGCCCGATATCCGGACATCCCGTTGAACATCGAGATCAAGGGTTCGGGAGCACCGGCCGCCAAGGCGGCAATCGCCCTCGCCACGATGCTCCACGACATGCATCGCGCCGATGCATCGGCGGTGACATCGTTCGACGACGCCACTGTCGCCGCGTTCCACGCTGCTGCTCCTGACATCGTCGTGACTCCGGGTCTCGCGGCGACCGCCGCCTGGGTGCTCGGCGGGACTCCGCTACCGGATGGCATGACGATCCTGCAGTTGCCGCCGAAGTTCCAGGACACCACGGTGATCACCGCTGACTCGATCCGCAAAGCGCACGCTGCCGGCTACGTGATCTGGGTATGGCCCAACGACAAGCGGCTCGAGAACCCAGCGAGCTACCGGGCATTTCTGGCGGCAGGCATCGACGGGCTGAACATCAACTACCCCGCAGACGGCGTCACCGCTGTGGACGCGTTCACGCCTCCGAGCTGAGCGCTGCTCTCCCCCGGAACTCACAGTCGCAAAACGCACAGCGCATCTTCGATGCCGTGCGCTGAACGTCACATTGCGACCCGCAGCGGCAATCACGGTGAAATCCCGGATCTCTAGGTTTCGGGGCACTCCCCCACGAATCCGCGAGGTACCACCCGATGGCCATTCCCGCAGAGACCGTCCTGCCGACATCCACCTTCGCTCCTGCGATCCAAGGGGCCGCTGCGACAAGCACCGGTCGCGGTGGCCATTGGATCGATGACTGGCGGCCCGAGGATCCGGCCTTCCGGGCGGCAGGCGGCAACCGAGTCGCCCGCCGCAATCTCGTCTTTTCGATCCTGTCGGAACACATCGGCTTCTCGATCTGGAGCATGTGGTCGGTCTTCGTGCTGTTCCTCGGGCCGAAGTTCGGATTCGACGCTGGTCAGAAGTTTCTGCTCACGACCATCCCGACGGCAGTCGGATCACTTATGCCGCTGACACTCACCGACATCGATGCGCGGATGCTCGCCAGACTGGCGTCACGCCCGAATGTCCTGCACAACAAAGACGATCTGTTGCACGCCGTGTGGGGCAACCAGGGCGGAGACCAGCGTGCCGTGGAAGTCGCTATCGGGCGTCTCCGTCGCTGACTCGGTGCTGCCGAGCCGGCTATCGCCAGCGTCCACCGGCCGCGGCTACGTCCTGAACCCCTGAACCCCTGAACCCCCGAACCCCCGAACCCCCGAACCCCCGATCGAGTATTTGCGTTGCGCCATGGGGCGTGTTCCTACTCGATCGGTCAGCGAACAATCTCACCGACCGACCTCAAGGAGCGGCGATGGCGTCGATCACGTCGAGCAGTGCCTCGTAGGTATGGCCGCTGACGAAGCGGTCGATGAACGGAAGTGCTGCGGACATGCCGCCGACGAGCGGCTGATAGTCGCTGCGTTGCTTGCGCGGGTTCACCCAGATGATCCGATGGGCGAGCAACGACAGCCGCCGCATCTGCTCACCGAGCAACGACGGGTCGCCGCTCTCCCAGCCGTCGGAGACGATCACGACGACCGCTCCCCTGGCGATACCCCGGCGGCCCCACTGCTCGAGGAAGCTGCCGATCGCGCCGGCGATCTTGGTGCCACCCGACCAGTCGACGCAGTCGGCCGTGGCCTTCGCCAAGGCGACCTCGGCCTGATGGTGACGGAGTGAACCCGTCACCCTGTTGAGATTCGTCGAGAAGACGAACGCCTCCGCTGTCGTCGTTCGGACGGCGGCGTGCAGCAGGTACAGATAGGCGCGTGCGTAGTGCTCCATCGAACCGGAGACGTCGGCGAGCAGCACGATCTGGCGGGGTCGGAGCTGCCTCGCCCGCATGGCGATCCTGACGGGGTCCCCGGCAGTGCGGTGAGCCCTGCGAAGCGTGGCCCGCAGATCGTGGTGCGACCCCGAATGGTGACGGCGTCGCCGGCGCGATCGGCGCATCGGTGATTGCACGGTCAGTTTGGCAATCAGCTGGCCGAGCGTCGCCAATTCGTCCGGCGTGCAGGCGGCGAAATCATGCCGTCCGAGACGTTCTGTCGCGCTCGTCGTTGTCTGCAAGCGCTCGGACTCGTCCTCGCCGAGATCCACTTCATCCGTTTCATCCGCTGCTGTCATCTGAGAGTGATGCCGGTTCTCCTGCTGCGAACTGCTCGATTCGCTGCCGTCGGGCGCGGCCGGTGCCTTCGTCGGCGGAGGTGTCGACGACATCGCGTACGTCGAGAGATCCGGTTGATTCTTCTCGCCTCGCTGAGCGTCGTCGGTCATCCCGGTGAACACCTGGGCAAACACGGCGTCGAACGTCGGATAGTCGACGTGGTCGTCGACGAGCGTCGCCCTGGCGATCCAGTACATATCCGCAACCGCTGACGGCATCAGCGCAGCAAGCGCAGCAGCGAAGCGCGCCGTCTGTTCCGATGAAACAGAGCACCCGACCGAGTGCAGCGAATCGGCAAAGGCGGCGGCCAGCGCGGCCACGTCGACCGGCCGGGGATCGCCGGGCGACACCGACGACACCGACGACACCGACGACACCGACGACACCGACGA
>JAYTOR010000317.1:0-5853 GCA_043747685.1 Actinomycetota bacterium | reverse complement strand
GTCTACGACTGGGCCGATCGGCGGTTCGATGTCGTGATCGGCAATCCGCCGTACCTCAGCCAGATGGCAGCGAAGACGACGCGTAACCGTCGCAGCGATCATGGGGGCGGACTGTACGCCGACGCTGCAGTCGAATTCTTGGCGCTGTCCCTGCGCCTCGCAGCATCCACCGGTTCGCAGTCGGCACTCGTCCTGCCGGCGTCGATGCTGTCGACGCGCGATTCCGCCCCGATCCGACGCCGCGCTGCGGAAACCGGTTCGCTGGAATGGTTCTGGTGGTCCCCGTCACTGGAATTTGCAGATGCAAATATTCGGACATGCGTGTTCGGTTGGGTGTCTGGCTCCCGATCGAGACACATTGCGCGTGCGATCGGTTCGACATCGCGCAGGGCCGTCGACGTGCCGGCCACCGCATTGCAGTCGGCGACGTGGGCGTCGCTGATCGCCGACCAACTCGGCATACCGGCGCTGCCGGAGGCCTGGCGATCGACACGGCTCGTCGCCGACATCGGCGTCGCCAACGCCAATTTTCGTGACGAGTACTACGGTCTGGTCGGGGCCGTCGCCGAGGCACCGTCGGGTTCGACGCTCGACGGACCTCCGACTGCGCTCGACGGACCTCCCAGTCCGTCGGATGGTTTCGGTCAACTCGATCTCGGGCTGGGGACGGCGGTCGCCGCTGGCCCGTTCGCACCGCTGGTCACGTCGGGTCTGATCGATCCTGGTCGGTGCGCGTGGGGTCTGCAGCCGGTGCGCTTCAACAAGGTGCCGTACCGCGCCCCGGTCGTCGACCTGACCAGACTGACGCCGAAGATGCGCCGTTGGGCCGATCGCAAACGCGTTCCCAAGGTGCTTCTCGCCAACCAGACACGGGTGATCGAGGCCGTTGTCGATGCCTCGGGCGAGTGGTTGCCGTCGGTCCCGGTGATCAATGTCCGCCCCGTCGATCCGCGCCATTTGTGGCATCTCGCCGCCGCTCTTTCGAACCCGGTGTCGTCGGCGATCGCCGCGCTCCAGGGTCTCGGTGCCGGTCTGTCGGCGTCTGCGATCCGCCTCAGCGCCCCGAAGGTCGCCCGCTTACCGATTCCCGACGGCGATCCGCAAACGCCGTCGTCGTCGTGGTCAAATGCCGCCACTCAGTTCGCTGACGGCGACGTCGTCGCTGCCGGGCTGACGATGCTCGACGCCTACGAGATCGACGCACCAGAGGTTGCCGCCTGGTGGATCACCGAGATCAACCGCAGAATCTCGCCAGCAACCGATTGATCGATCCGGTCAGCGAGTCCACGGTGCTGAGTGGCTGACGGCACCTGGCGCTGTCAGCACGTCGTGGCCGTCATCGGTCACGAGAATCGTGTGCTCGTACTGCGCGGTGCGTTTGCCGTCGGCAGTGACAGCGGTCCAATGGTCCGGCCATGTCTTGTGCTGCCAGCCGCCGAGGCTGATCATCGGCTCGATCGTGAACGTCATCCCTGGCCGCATCACCGTCGTTGCCCGAGGATCGAAATAATGGGCGATCTGCAGATCGGTGTGGAACTGCTCGCCGATGCCGTGGCCGACGAACGAGCGGATGACCCCGTAGCGGAACTTCTTGGCGTGCGTCTCGATCGCCTTGCCGATGTCGCTGAATGGCCTGCCGGGCTTGACGGCTTCGATGCCGAGCCACATGCATTCCTCGGTCACCTTGACGAGTTGGCGGCTGGCGGGATCGACGTCGCCGACGAGGAATGTGGCGTTGGTGTCACCGTGCACACCGTTGATGAAGCAGGTGACGTCGAGGTTGATGATGTCGCCGGCGAGCAGCGCCCTGGAATCGGGGATGCCGTGGCAGATGACCTCGTTGACACTGGTGCACACACTTTTCGGGAAATGGCCGTAGTTGAGCGGGCTTGGGTATGCATCGGCGTCGATCGTCAGCTGGTGGACGTACTCGTCGATCTCCTCCGTCGTGACCCCTGGGGCGACCATCTCGCCGGCTTTGCGGAGAATCTCGGCAGCGAGGATGCCGGCAAAGCGCATCTTCTCGATGATCTCCGGCGACTTGATACGCGGTTCATCCCAGCGGATCGGGATACCGGTCTCGGCATAGGGAGGACGCGGGATGTGGGCAGGCACCGGGCGGTATGGGCTGACTTCGCCGGCGACGATGCGTCCTTCGAGTTGCTTGTGGCAGCGCTTGTACTTTCGGCCGCTACCGCACCAGCACGGGTCGTTGGCACTGAGTGACGCGGGGGGAGCGATCGTCGAACTCGTCATAGGTGAAGGGTACCGTTCACCGGCAATGACAGGACGTCGAGTGACCGTTGCGGCTTCGTTCGCCGGCGCATGCCTGTCGGCAGCGGTGACGTGGTCGTCGCCGTGGTGGATCGTGACGGGATGGATCGGCGTCGGCGCGGCGGCCGGAGCCGGAGCGGCGATCGACGCGATGACGGGCCACATTCCGAACCGCTGCTCGTTCGCCGGGCTCGTCGCTGTCGTCGGAGCCGGAGTCTGCGGAGCGATCGACGACAGGTTCGCTGTCGTGTGGCATGTGCTCATCGGCATGGCGATCGCGTCAGCGCTGTTCCTGATGTTGTTCCTGTTGGAGCAGATGGGTGGAGGCGACGTCAAGCTCGCTGCCGTGTTCGGCGGCGCTGCGGGTTTGATCTCGACATCGGCATCGCTGGTCGTCACTCTCGGCATCTGCGTCGCCGTGTCGTTCGCCGGCCTGGCTGTCGCCGTGCGTCACGGCCGAAAGGCATCGATACGGCTCGGACCCTCCCTCGTCGTCGGCGCCATCGCCGGAGTCGTTGCCTACCGTCACGGCCTTTTCGCGATCTGACCGCTCCGAGCGCCCCGGCGAGCAATGCCGCATCAGACATTCTGGCTGTGTTTCCGATTCGCCATCCGCCAGGCACACATCAGAGCTGTCGCAGGCAACTGCCCGCGACGGCAATCTCGCTGAAAGGGAAACAACGGTGACGCAATGTGGCGGGTCGACGCGTCGACGGTAGTTCAGCAGACGCAGCCCACCCCCAATGTTGATGCAGCGCCGGACGTTGTTCCGCTTCCGCCGACGTGGGTTATGGTTTGCTTGATACAAGGCGGAGGATATATGCAGCTGACTACGGGTAGTCGTTTGAGCCTTTCAAAAGTAATCGATCAGCTCGTGGAATCAAGGCGCCCCGTCGCGTTGCGCTATCGATCGCCGTCATGCGACCGTCTCCGGGCGTCTCGACTGACGGCCAGCCTGCCGAGCGGTATCTGATGGCAACCGTGCTGCGCCGCCGGCCCACAGGTCTTAGCGAGCCGCCGTCCGTATCCGGCACTACTCAGCGACAGGCGACTGCAGCATCGCGCCGATCGTTGTTCCGTCCGCGCTCGCGTTCGCGGGTCCGTCTGCTTGCCGGCGTCACGCTCCTCGCCGCTGCTGTCGTCGTGAACCTGGCGGTCTACCGACGACTCGACGAGCGCGTCCCGGTGTTGCAGGTGACGCGAGATGTTCCTGCAGGTGAGCAGATCGTCGAGTCCGATATCCGCGAAGTCGAGGCATCGACCTCGAGCGACATCAACGTCGTGTCCGCCGCGGAATTGACCAGCATCGTCGGTCAGACGGCCATCGTCCGTCTCGTCGCCGGATCGCTGCTGGTGCATCAGGCGCTGAGCACGAGGCCACTCGTCGCCGCCGGCTCGTCGATCGTGGCGCTGACCTTCCCGACGGGCGGATTGCCTGCCGGTCTGAGGGAACGATCGCAGGTCCTGCTCGTGATGATCGCTGCGCAGGGTGTAGCGACTCCGGCGTCGTCCGTGTCCGCTCGGGTCGTGACCCTGCCGGCTCCTGTCAGCGGTCAGACAGATCGCCTCGGCCTGTCCTTCGAGGTGTCGGCGACTGATGCCCCCCACGTCGTAGCCGCCGAGACCGTTCGCGTGATTCTCGTCGATCCAGGTAGCGATCCGGCCTACTCCACAACGCAACGACCGCCTTCTCCGATTTCGACTGGTCGACCGACAGCATCGTCAGCTTCCGTGCCACCGTCGACGTCCGCCTCGGGTGCGTTGGCGGACGGCGAAACGGGATGAGCATCATCGCCGTCGTCGGAGACGGTGCCACCACCACAGCGGTCGCACTGACGGCTGCCTGGCCTGCGGATCAGTTGGCGGTCTGCCTCGAGGCCGACCCACGTGGTGGGGTCGTCGGTGCGTGGCTCGATCTGACGCGGTCAGGCGGCGGGCTGTCCCAAGCAGCAGCACTCCCGTCGCCGACGTGGCCGCAGATCGAGCCCCTGATCCAGACGTCGCCGACTGGCATTCGCGTGCTGACAGCACCCGTTCGGGCGATCGAAGCTGCGGCCTCGATCGGTGAAGTCAGCCATCGCGTCGTGCCGATTCTCTCGATGCTCCATTCCCCGGTCTTCGTTGCCGACTGCGGGCGGGCAAACCTCGGAGCAGGCCTGCCGGCGGTCGTGGCCCAAGCGTCCATCGCCGTCGTGCCGGTGCTGCAACATCAGCGTTCGGCTCGGGCCGCAGCCGTACATGTCGAACGCCTCGCCGAACTGTGCGATGCACTGGCCTCGAGAGCGATTCCGATCGTGCTGGCGGTGATCGGAGCGCGGCCGTATTCAGCAGATGAAATCGCCTCCTTCGTTGCCGGACGTGGTGAGCATGTGGCGACGGTGGACCTCGCCGTCGACGACTGGTCGGCGGCGGTACTCGCTGGGCGCACCGGTTCTTCGCGGCGATTGAAGCGCGCTGCATTGATGCGGTCGGCCGCCGGTGCCACGGCGCTGCTATCGGCCATGCTCGTCTCGATCCAGCAGCCAGCACCCGTCTGGGGTGCGCCAAGATGAACGGTCACCACCCTCCGGCGATCGATCGGCATACCCGCCGCCGCCCGGACACTCATCATCTTCGTCTCCTCGGTCCATTGCGTGAGGAGATCGTGACCCACCTGTCGCTCCGCCTCTCCGATGTGCTGGCGACCGAAGCCGCACGCCGTGAGGAGCAGGTGAGTTCGCACACCCGCCGAGCATTGATCCTCGACCGAGATCTGCAACGCAGCATGGTCGGCGGCTGGATCCAGGAGGAGATCGCCACGATCGGCCAGCGGCGACTGGCCAAGGGCGAGCGCCCACTCGACGTCGACGAAGTCAACGAACTACGCCACCAGGTGCTTGCGCAGATGTTCGGCCACGGCCCGCTCGAGCAGTGGATGCAGGACGACACGGTCGAGGAGATCGATGTCAACTCGCACGCGTCGACCTGGGTGACATTCACAGACGGCCGCAAGGAGAACGTCGGGCAACTGTGGGACTCGCCGGAGACACTCACCGCCTATCAAAAAGGTCTCGTGCTGCGCATGGGAACAGCCGGCGAAAGCCGCCTGGACACGAGTTCGCCAATGGTGACGTTGCAGGCTGACGACGGATCCCGTGTCGTGATGGTCCTGGGCGGCGCGTCTGAGCACGGCGTGTCGACACACCCTCGCATCGCCATCCGGCGTTTCACCGTCCGCCAGGTCGGCCTCGGCGGACTTGCCGATCGCGGCCTGTTTCCGCATTGGATCATCCCGCAATTGACGGCGTTGGTACGGACCGGTTTCACGATGCTCGTCTCCGGCGGTCCCGGTGCTGGCAAGACGACGTTGTTGACCGAACTGCTCGGCGTCGTGTCGCCATTGGAACGCATCGTGACCGTCGAGAAGTCGCTGCTCGAACTGCGTCTCGAAGACGACCCGCGCCATCCTGACGCGCCGGCGCTGTTTACGCGGCAGGCCAATGCCGAACAACGCGGCGAAGTCACCACCAGATCGCTCGTCGAATTGACGCGCAGGCTCAACCCGGATCGCGTTGTTGTCGGCGAGCTCGTCGAGGACGA
>JAYTOR010000316.1:0-4208 GCA_043747685.1 Actinomycetota bacterium | reverse complement strand
GGTGATGGCCGAACGTCTCGAGGTCGGTGGCGACGGTGACGACACCGTGGTCCGCACCGCTGCTGAGGTGATCGACGAGCGCCTCGGTATCGACCATCGCGTCACCGAAAGCGATGTCGCGGCTCAATTGGCCGTCGTAGACGACGAGGCGCACTCCGCCGGACTGACCGAAGTAGCCGGCTGGCGGCAACGTCTGCACCTGGCATGGCGCGACGATCGTGAAGGCAATGCCGAGTTCGTGCAACAGCGCAAGCGTGGCCGTGTCGATTCCGGTTTCCGGCAACCACATGCCTGTGGGTCTGCGGCCGAAGCGCCGTTCGAAATCGGCGATTCCCCACAGCAGTTCGGTACGGGCATCGCGTGGGTCGGCGAGCGGGATGATCAGGTGATGGAACGGGTGGGCTATCGCCGTCGACCCGACACGATCACCTTCGACGATCCGACCGGCGACGTCCGGCGCATGCTCGTCGAGCCAGTGCGCCAGCGTCGGACCGAGGTTGAAACTCAGCCGCTCGAAGTTGTTGACGATCCTGGCGATGCGGCCACGGCCGTCGAGGATCCTGGCATAGGCGTTCGGCCGGTAGCACTCGTCCGTGATGCGCTGGTTCCAGTCGTGGTACGGAGCGGCCGACGGCTCGACCGGGACCTCACCGGTCCGCGGATCCTCCCGCGGTGGTTGATACATGTGTCCATGAATTATGATCGCGTCAGCAGTCACCACTCCACGGTACAGCCCCGCTCGCATCATGATTTGCCGACCGGGGACCGTCGTCGAGCGAGCGGGCACGTGGATTCCACGTGCCCACGAATTCTTGACCGCAGCCGAGACGGGCCAGACTCAGCCAGGGGTGTTGGCGGCGAGCCAGACGACGCCGAGCGGCGGTAGATCCACTTCCAACGAGCAATCCCTGCCCTGGTATGGAATCTCACCGGCGGTGATCGTTGCCATCAGCGGGCCGGCGTTCGAGCCGCCGAACTCCGGAAGGTCGGTGTTCAACAGCACCGTCCACTCCCCTGCCCACGGCAGACCGACGCGATAACCGGGTCGAGGAACGGGGGTGAAATTGGCGACACAGATAACGATGTCACCCTTGTTGCTCCAGCGGGCAAAGGCATAGATCGAGTGGACGGCGTCGTCTGCGTCCAACCACTGGAAGCCGCCAGGATCGTTGTCGCGTTCCCATAGCGTCGGCCAGGCGACGTCAAGTCCGTTCAACGTGGTGACGAGGCGCTGCACGCCGCGGTGGCGGTCGTCGTCGAGCAGATGCCAGGGCAGCCCGAGGTCGGCATTCCATTCCGTCGTCTGCGCCAGTTCCCCGCCCATGAACATCAACGGCGCACCGGGGTAGGCCCACATCCACGCATACAACGCCCGCAGGTTGGCGAATTGCTGCCACTCGTCTCCGGACATCTTGCCGAGCAGCGGTGCCTTGAGGTGCACGACCTCGTCATGGCTCAGTGGCAGTACGAAGCGCTCGGTGAAGGCGTACAGCAGGCCGAATGTGAGATCACGGTGATGCCATCGCCGGTGGATCGGATCGGAGGCGAAATAGCCGAGCGTGTCGTGCATCCAGCCCATGTTCCACTTGTGCGAGAAACCGAGGCCGCCGTGGTCTGCACGATGTGTGACGAGCGGCCACGACGTCGATTCCTCGGCGATCATCAGCGCACCGGGGACTTCGTGGAAGACGATGGAGTTGAGCTGGCGGAGGAAGTCGATCGCCTCGAGGTTCTCGCGGCCGCCGTGGCGGTTCGGCACCCATTGGCCGCCGCCACGCGAGTAGTCGAGATAGAGCATCGAGGCAACAGCATCGACACGCAGACCGTCCAGATGGAACTCGTGGAACCAGTACAGCGCATTAGCGACGAGGAAGTTACGGACCTCGTTACGACCGTAGTCGAAGACGTACGTCCCCCAATCCGGCTGTTCACCTCGTCGGGGGTCTGGGTGCTCGTATAGCGGTTGCCCGTCGAATCGGCCGAGGCTCCATTCGTCCTTCGGAAAATGTGCAGGGACCCAGTCGAGGATCACGCCGACGCCTTTGGCGTGCAGCGCGTCGACGAGATAGCGGAAGTCGTCAGGCGTCCCGAAACGGGCCGTCGGGGCGAAATATCCGCTGACCTGATATCCCCACGACGGGCTGTACGGGTGCTCGGCAACGGGGAGCAGTTCGACGTGCGTGAACCCCATCCCGGCGACATACTCCGACAACTGATCACCCATCTGGCGGTACCCGAGCGGCGTGCCGTCGGCGTTGACCCTCCACGACCCGAGATGGACCTCGTAGATCCGCAGCGGGCGAGCGGTTGACGAGCCGGAATCCCTCGTAGTGATCCACCGCTCGTCGCTCCAATCGAATGGCGTTGGCGTGGCGACGACGCTCGCATTGTCAGGCGGGTGCTGCGTCTGGCGGGCCATCGGATCGGCCTTCCACCTACGCACGCCATCGGAGCCGTCGATCACGAACTTGTAACAGTTGCCCGCCTGGGCGAGACCGATCGTGCCGGACCAAATCCCCGACGTCCCCTGCGGTTCGAGTAGGTCGACGTCGTCGTTCCACTCGTTGAAATCACCGGTCACGGCAACCTGGCGGGCGCGCGGCGCCCACACGCTGAATCTCACGCCACCGAGCGGATCCGCGTGTGCTCCGAGGAGCTCCCACAGCTTGCGGTGGTTGCCCTCGCCGAACAGGTGCAGGTCAATCGGGCCAATCATCGAGAGGGACTGTACATGTAGGACATCGGGCTGCTCGCCGACTCTGGCCGTGTTGGCGTTGATCGCATGGGCATAGTTCCCCAGTGGGCGGAGTGCGAGACATCAGCGACACCCCACGGGAACCTCGGCGCCACCACTGATCGTCGGTGCGGATACGTCGAAGCGTTGACAGCCGGAGAGGCCTACCGACTACGGTGAGAACCCGTGCGTGTCGCGATGTTGTCATGGGAGTATCCCCCGCTCGTCGTGGGGGGTATCGCCGCACACGTCGACGGCCTCGCCAGAGCATTGGCGCGCGCCGGCCACGAGGTCGTCGTTTTCACGCTCTACCACCCCGACGCTCCGGAGGATTCGGTCGTACACGGTGTGCGCGTACTGCGCTCACATACCGATCTGCCGTGGATTCCCGAGAGTGACCTCGTTGCCAGGATGGCCTCCTCGAACCATCTGTTGGTGCAGCTTTCCGCACGCCTCGACGGCTGGAAGCCCGATGTCGTCCATGCTCATGACTGGCTGGTCGCCTGGGCCGCTGACACCCTCGGCGCATTGTGGGACGTCCCTGTTGTCGCCACGATCCATGCCACAGAACGGGGCCGCCACGGTGGTCACCTGCCTGCAGGTCTTCCGGCGGTCATCAACGCAGTCGAATGGTGGCTGACCTACGAGGCACGACACGTCATCTGCTGTTCAGCGTTCATGCGTCGCGAAATCATCGACGGGTTCGAACTGCCGATCGAGAAACTCCATCTCGTGCCGAACGGCGTCGATCCCGCGCTGTGGGCCCCGCCGGTGCCCGCACCGCCGCGTGAACCGCTCGTGGTCGCCTGGGGTCGCGTGCAGTACGAGAAGGGTTTCCAGGTACTCGCCGGGGCAATGGCCCGTCTGCGCAACCGTGTGCCCGGCATCCGCTGTGTCATCGCCGGGCGCGGTACGTACCTTCCGGAACTGCAGATGCAGGTCGATGTCGAAGGCGTCAGTGACATCGTCCACCTCGCCGGATTCGTCCCGGACGATCAACTGCGCTCGATGCTCCACCACGCCGGTTGTGCGGTGATCCCGTCGATGTACGAACCGTTCGGCATCGTCGCCCTCGAGGCGATGGCGTCAGGCGCCGCGGTGGTCGCCGCACGCACCGGCGGCCTCGCCGAAATCGTCGACAACACCGGCGCTGGCCTGCTATTCGAGCCTGGAAACCGTGACGAACTCGCCGACCGTATCGCCGAAGCACTGACGGTGCCTGGCAAGGCGGATTCGCTACGCTCCTCGGCCGCCAGGCTGCTCGACCAGCGCTATAGCTGGGACGCCATCGCCGCCTCGACGATCGACGTGTACACGAAAACTGCCATCCTCCACTGAACCCGGAGCCGGCGACCGTGCCGTGCAGTCCAGGCGAGTACGTGCAGTCCAGGCGAGTACGTGCAGTCCAGGCGAGTACGTGCAGTCCAGGCGAGTACGTGCAGTCCAGGCGAGTACGTGCAGTCCAGGCGAGTAC
>JAYTOR010000315.1:0-11800 GCA_043747685.1 Actinomycetota bacterium | reverse complement strand
GGGTCGGGGTTCACCGCGAACGGATGGCCGACGGCGGAGAGCAGCGGGGCGTCGAACACGCTGTCGGAGTACGCGTAGCTCTGTGCGAGATCCGCACCGTTGGCGGCAGCCCATGTCTTGACTGCATCGAGTTTGCCGGTGTTCCACACGAATGGACCAGCAATCGTTCCATCGTAGGTGCCGTCGGCATTCACGCCGTAACGAGTTGCGAGCGCGTCGTCGAAGCCGAGCAGATCGGCGAACGGCTTGATCATGTCGTAGGGCGTGGTGGTCGCCAACACGAGGCGACGGCCTGCAGCGCGGTGTTCGGCGAACATGCCTTCGGCGTACGGCTGCAGTAGGTGGGCGAGACGGGGCGCAGCGATCACGCCCGCCTCCTGCACCAGACGGCGCTCTTTGCCTTTGGCCATCCCTGCCGCCTGACGGGCAAGCGCCATCGACGGCAAGTTTTCACCGAAGGTGTTGAACAGCCAGTAGAGTACGCTCTCCCCCGGAAACGGCCGCCCCCGGAAACCGACCTCGTGCAGCGCCTCAGAGATCACCGGACCGCTGGCACCGGAAAGCAGCGTGCGGTCGAGGTCGATGAACGCCACACCTGCGCTGAGCACCGGTTTGGTCTTAGATCGCACCGCGCTCGGCTGCTTACGGGGCGTGGCCGATTTCGATGCTGCTGCCATGGGCGTCATCGTAGACCACTCCTCGTGCCGTGTTGCGTGCCAGATTCGCGCTGGAGCGCCTGCCGGGATCCGCCGCCGAACGCTCTGGCGAAAACGGGAGAAAACGGGAGAAGCGCCGCTTGGGGGAGCGGCGCTTCTCAACCTGAACCTCGGCCATTTGGGGGAAACGGCCGCTCGGTTCTTTCGAGCCGGAATGGGGGACTCCGGCTTCGATTTGTTATGTGAAAGTATGCACGTGAATGCGTGATCGTTCAAGCGCATTGCTGGGATATCTGCTATCACTTGTAGCGATGGATCTTCGACAGCTGTCCGCGCTGGTTGCAATCGCCGATCACGGGTCGTTCTCTGCAGCTGCGAAAGCGCTGTACACCGTGCAATCGAACGTCTCCGGGCACATTTCCCGGCTCGAGCGCGAACTCGGCGTGACCCTCATCGACCGCACCGGCAGAGAGCTGACCAACGAAGGCATGATGGTGCTCGAACGCGCCCGCCGGATTCAACGCGAGTTCGAGGGCATCGCCGCCGACATCGCCTCACTCGGCACCACCGTTGCCGGCGACGCACGGATCGGCGTCATCGGTACGACAGCCCGTTGGCTGATGCCGCTCGTACTCCGTGCGCTCGGACGAGATCACCCGCTGGTCCACGCAATCCTCGCAGAGGGTACGACGAGCAATCTCGTGCCGCGACTGCTGTCGGGCGCGCTCGATGCGGCAATCGTGCACCTGCCGGTGGACGAGCCGGAACTGCGGGTCGTACCACTCTTCGCAGAAGACCTCGTCGTCATCACGCCCGCCGATCATCCGTTGGCGACGGTGAGCGAGGTGTCGTTGCGAACACTCTCGGCCTATCCCCTGCTCCTTCCCCCGCACGGCACTGCGCTGCGCCGGGTCATCGACCGCGCCGTGCACACTGCAGGGGTGACATTGATCGCCCAGGCGGAGATCGACGGTGTGCGGCTGTTGGCGTCGCTGGCGCAGGAGGGATTCGGCCCGACGATCGTCCCGACCACGACCGTTCCGATCTGGGTCACCGGCGAGTTCCGACGCGTCGCCGTCCCCGAGTTGCCCCGCCGCGTCGTCGGATGGGTGCAGTCGCGTCGCCCCGCCGCTGCCGCACCGGCAAAAGCGACGCTCGACGTCCTCCGCAACATCATCGCCGAACACGCCGCCGAACAGCCCGGTGTCTACCTCGACGAGCTCATCCCCCTCGCCACCCGCTGACCCTGGCGCAGCGGTTCTCACGACAGACACGAAATCGAAAGTAGGGTCGAGGACCGTGGTGATGACCGTGTCCGTTCCGTTGCGTGCCAAGACGCCCGGCGCAGCGCACGCCGCGGTGTCCGAGATCGATGGGCGTCGGGTCGTCGTCATCGACATCGATGCCTCGGTGCGCAAAGGGGCGCTGTCCTCGCCGGCGTCGCAGACGATCGCCACCGCCGCCGACACAGCGAAGCAGATGGGCCTGCCGCTGATCGCCTTGATGGGTTCGAGTGGTGCCGACATCGTCGAGGGGTTCTCCGCACTGCACGGATGGGGTCAGGCCGCCAAGGCGATGGCCTCGTGTTCTGGCATCGTCCCGGTGATCGCCGTGGTGACCGGACCTGCGGTGTCGGGACCTGCGCTGCTCATCGGTCTCGCCGACCACGTGATCATGACAGAGGACTCGTACGCCTTCGTCTCCGGACCGGCGATGGTCGCCGAGTTCACCGGGGTGTTCGTCGACAACGACGAACTCGGCGGAGCGAATTCCCACGCGCGCTTTTCCGGCGCCGCCAGCATCGTCGTCGCGAACCGCGAGGCGGCGATGGAGGCTGTCGTCCAGATCCTCTCCTACCTCCCGTCGAGCGTCGACGACGACGCGCCCCGGTGGCCGTGCGACGACCCATGGGACCGCCCGGTGCCCGAAGCCGGCGCGTTGATGCCGACGACTTCGACGGGCAGTTACGACATGCGCGCGGTGATCCGAGCACTCGTCGACGACGGAGAGATGCTCGAGTTACGAGCCCGTTGGGCCGCCAACATCGTCACTGCGTTGGCGACGATCGACGGGCGTCCTGTCGGAATCGTCGGCAACCAGCCGCTCGCCCTCGCCGGAACGCTGGATATTCCGGCGAGTCAGAAAGCAGCTCGGTTCGTCGCCTTCTGCGATGCCTTCAACCTGCCGATCGTCACCCTGGTCGACACGCCAGGTTTCTATCCGGGAAAAGACCTGGAGTGGCGTGGCATGATCCGGCACGGCGCGCAGCTCGTCTTCGCCTACGCCAGGGCGACCGTGCCGCGCATCTGCATCGTGTTGCGTAAGAGCTACGGCGGCGCATACATCGTGATGGACTCGAAGAAGATGGGCAACGACCTGTGCCTCGCCTGGCCGATCGCCGAACTCGCCGTGATGGGAGCGGGGCAGGCAGCGGCGATCCTCCAACGTCGGGCGACGCCGCACGAGCGAGCTGCGTTCGAGGCCGACTACGCAGAGCGCCTCCTCAATCCGTACGTTGCAGCAGAACGCGGCTACATCGACGGTGTCATCGAGCCCGGCGAAACACGGGCCGAGATCGCCAGGGGCCTGCGAATCCTCGCCCAGAAGCGAGAGCACCTACCGGCGCGAAAGCACGACAACAGCCCCCTCTGATCACAGCGCCTCACCTGGGTCGACGCCTGCGACCGCCGCCTTGGGAGACGCAGCCTCGTTCTCGCTAGCATCACGGCCGGGGACAACAGCCCCATCCCAAACCGAGACAAAGGGGACGAGCAAGGTGCCCGACACGATCACCATTACCGACGACCGCACTGGCAAGACCGTCACCGTGCCGATCAGCGGAGGGGTCTTTCCCTCGTCTGCGCTCCGTGAACTAGACCCGAGTCTGTTCATGTACGACCCCGCCTACCTGTCGACAGCCGCCTGCAAGTCGGAGATCACCTATCTCGACGGCGACAACGGCATCCTGCAGTACCGCGGCTATCCGATCGAGCAACTCGCCGAGAAGAGCACGTACCTCGAAGTCGCTTACCTCTTGCTCAACGGCGAACTGCCTGACAAGGTGCAGCTCGAAGCGTGGACCGACGATGTCATCCACCACACGTTCATCCACGAGAACATGCGCAAGCGTTTCGTCGACGGCTTCCACTACGACGCTCACCCGATGGGCATGTTCGTGTCCGCTGTCGCCGCCCTCGGCACGTTCTACCGCGATGCGAAGCAAATCGACGACAAGGAATCCCGCGACAAGCAGATCCTGCGCCTGATCGCCAAGATGCCGACGCTCGCAGCGATGTGCCACCGCTTCTCGGTCGGTCAGCCATTCGTCTACCCGAACAACGATCTGTCGTTCCCCGGCAACTTCCTCAACATGATGTGGAAGGTCGGAGAATACGAAGTCGACCCGCGCCTCGAACGGGCGATGGATGTGTTGTTCATCCTCCACGCCGACCATGAGCAGAACTGCGGCACGACCGCGATGCGCGTCGTCGGTTCGAGTCACGCTGACCCGTACTCGGCCTGTTCTGCCGCTGCCTCAGCGCTCTACGGACCGCTCCACGGCGGCGCCAATGAGCAGGTTGTCCGCATGCTCACCGAGATCGGCAGCATCAGCAACGTTCCGGCGTTCATCCAGGAAGTCAAGAGCGGCACGGGAAGCAAGCTGATGGGCTTCGGCCACCGCGTGTACAAGAACTTCGACCCGCGAGCGACGATCATCAAGAAGGCCGCCTACGACGTGTTCGAAGTGACAGGCAAGAACCCGCTCCTCGACATTGCCCTCAAGCTCGAAGAAGCTGCGCTCAGCGACGACTACTTCATCAGCCGCAAGCTCTACCCGAACGTCGACTTCTACTCCGGCCTCATCTATCAGGCGATGGGTTTCCCAGTCGACATGTTCACCGTGCTGTTCGCCATCCCGCGAACCGCCGGCTGGCTCGCCCACTGGCAGGAACTGCTGGGCGACAAGGACCAGAAGATCTCCCGCCCCCGCCAGTGGTACACGGGTGTCGAGCCCCGCGACTACGTCGACCTCGCCGACCGCGGCTGAACGGCAGTTGATCCGCCGCCATGGAGCTCTCTGACGCGCTGCGCTTCGCCCGATTGAAGCGCCAGGGCGTGCTGACGACCATCAAGGCTGATGGTCGCCCGCAACTCTCGAACATCACCTACTGCCTGAACGAGGCGAACGAAGTCCGCATCTCGATCACCGCTGATCGTGCCAAGTATTTCAATCTGTTGCGCGATCCGCGTGCCTCGGTCCACGTCACCTCCGAAGACTTCTACGCCTATGCGGTCCTCGAGGGCACGGCGACGGTGATGCCGGTTGCCGCTTCGCCGGACGATCCGACGGTCGAGGCGTTGGTCGAGCTCTACAGGCTGATCGCCGGAGAGCATCCGGGCTGGGACGACTACCGAGCGGCGATGATCGCGGACCGCCGGACCGTTGTCTCGATCCCGGTGGACCACGCCTACGGCATGCTACGCCCGACCTGACCTGTCTGGGCAGGGTCGGAGAACGAAACAAGTACGAAACGCTGAACGTTTCGGAGGCGGAACCCAGCAGCGATCTCTATGGTTTGCACCGTGGCCAATCAGCGGATCCTCGTCGTCGACGATGAACCGACGGTGCGCGAGGTCGTTGCCAGCTATCTGCAGCGTGACGGCTACGAGGTTCGTGAGCTTGACCGAGGTGACACGGTGCTCGAGACAATACGTACGTTCCAGCCGGACCTCGTGATTCTCGACATCATGCTGCCGGGTGTCTCCGGGATGGACGTACTGCGGCAGTTGGATCACGCCAGGACGCCGGTGATCCTGCTGACAGCCAAGGTCGAGGAACCCGATCGCATCCTCGGCCTCGAACTGGGCGCCGACGACTATGTGACGAAACCGTTCTCGCCTCGCGAGCTCGTTGCCAGGGTACGAACCGTTCTGCGACGCGCCCTGCAGGACCCCAATTCACCAGACCTGTTGACCTTCGACACGCTGACGATCGACCAGAAGGCCCGCGAGGTATGCATCGATGCCAAGCCGGTGGCGTTGACGGCAAAAGAATTCGACCTCCTGGTGTACCTCGCAGGTAGCCCCCGCCAGGTCTTCTCACGCGCTCAACTGCTCCGTGCGGTGTGGGATTCCTCGCCGGACTTCCAGGACCCGGCGACGGTGACGGTCCACGTTCGGCGTTTACGGTCGAAGATCGAGCCGGACCCGCTGGCACCGCGTTGGATTACGACGGTCTTCGGGGTCGGGTATCGGTTCGAACCGTGAACAAGCGTCTCGTCGTGTCGCTCGGAGCGCTCGCCGTGCTGGCGATCGTCCTCGCCGATGTCCTGCTGCGACCACCGACCGGGGGCGAGCGGATTCACCTGACGCTCATCCTCCTGCTGCCTGTCGTCGCCACTGCTGTCACCGTTCCACTGCTTCGTCGATGGGTGTCCCGTCGCGCCAGCGTCGCCGGTACCGCACTGTTCGTCGGGCTGTGCTCGCTCGGGCTCGGCGCAGTCACCACGTCGGCGGCATCGAACGCGATGTTCCTGTCGGGCCACGACTACCGGCTGTTCCTCGTCGTGCTGATGCTGTCGTGTGGCATCGCCCTCGTCGTCGGGGCGCAGCTGACGCGGCCGCTGGCGACGGATATCCGCCGGCTCGGCGAGGTTGCCGGTCGCGTCGCCGAGGGCGATCTCCAGGCCCGCACCGGGATCGATCGCCGTGACGAGGTCGGCAAGACGGCAACGGCGGTCGATGTGATGGTCGACTCGTTGGCGGCTGCTGCAGACGAACGCGACCGCAATTCGGCTGCTCGCCAGCAGTTGTTCACGAGCCTCGGTCATGACCTGCGAACTCCGCTGGCGGCAATGCGCGCCGCCGTCGAGAGCCTGCAGGACGGCATCGCCCCTGATCCGGACCGCTATCTCACGATCCTCGGCAATCAGGTGAACAGCATCGAGGTGATGCTCGACCAACTGTTCGCCTACGCACGAATCGAATCAGGTCATCAGGGGGCGAGCCGCGAGACCGTTTCGCTCGCCGAACTCGCCCACGAAGCGGTCGAGGCGTTGACCCCGCTCGCCCATCGCTTCGATGTCCGCCTCAGCCTCTCGGCCGATCAGCCAGGATTCATCAACGCCAGCAGCGTCGAAATGTCGCGGGTTCTGCGGAATCTGATCGAAAATGCCATCCGTCACAGCCCTGAGAACGGATCAGTATGTGTGAAGGTAACGGAATCCGAGCCAGGCCTCGTTCGAAGCAGCTTCGGCGAACCCGACCTCGGCAGGCCCGACCTCGGCGGACCCGACCTCGGCAGACCCGACCTCGTAAAACTCAGTGTTCGTGACCAGGGCAGCGGATTTCCAACAGAGTTCCGTGCCCAGGCATTCGAACCGTTCACCCGCGCCGACACCGCCCGTAACGCCAGAACCGGTCATGCAGGTCTCGGTCTGGCGATCACCAGGGGCATCGTCACGGCGCACGACGGACAGATCTGGTTGGGCGACGGACCGGGCGGTGACGTACGCATGACACTGCCGAAAAGCGTCACATCGATTGCGCAGCCTCAGGCGGTACAACAGACGCAGACGGCGGAGCGAGTAAAGGAGCTTTCATGAGAACGAATCCTCGATCCGAACGCGAAGTCGACCAGACCAAGGTCCTCGCTCCACCCACCGAGCCGCGAATTTTCGGTGTGTTCGCCGGTCTCGTTTCGGGTGCAGTGGCAGTCGCCATCGGCCTCGTGATCGCCGGCATCATCACCGTTGTCTCGCCGATCGACGCCGTCGGCAGCGTCGTGATCGATCACGTCCCGTTGGGCATCAAGGAATTCGCGGTCAACAACTTCGGGACGAGCGACAAACTCGCGCTGCGCATCGGCATCTACACGATCTTGGCGATCGCAGCGATGGCCCTCGGCCTGCTCGCCGTCAACCGCCCTGTGACCGGCGCTGCCGGGATCGGCGTCTTCGGAATCGTCGGAATGCTCGCAGCCTCCAGTCGACCGTCGCAACCGACGTCGGCGCTGTTCCCCTCGTTGATCGGTGCAGCACTCGGCGCCCCGCTTCTGTATTACCTCGCCACGAGGATCCGTCCGATCCGATCGATCGAGATACCCGGCCGTTCACGGGTGCCCCTCGGCATGGATCGCCGGCGGTTCCTCATCACCTCGGGCGGGGCGGCCGCCGTGGCAGTGGTCGCCGGTGCCGGCGCGCGGGCGTTGGAGAACAATCGGGTCAGCACGCTCGATGCCAGCCGCCCGGCGGCGCTTCCGCCGGTTTCGTCGTCCACTCCTGCCGGCGGCCGGTCAGCGGGTACGTCCGGTTCGTCCAGCGGCCCAGCCGTGGGTGCAGGCGCTGATCCGGTGACCCCGTCGAGCAATCCACTCGATGCTGCGAACGTCGATTCGGCCATTCCGTTCATCACCCCGAATGCGCAGTTCTACCGTATCGACACCGCTCAATCGTTCCCGAACATCAACGTCAAGACGTGGAAACTCGACATCAAGGGGATGGTCGACAAGCCGATCAGCCTCAGCTACGCCGACATCTCCGCAATGCCGCAGGTCGAGCGGACGATCACGATGACGTGCGTCTCCAACGACATCGGCGGCGATCTCATCGGCACCGCTGTCTTCCAGGGCGTCCTGCTCAAACACGTCACCGACATGGTTGGTATCCATGCCGGCGCCGAGCAGGTATTCGGAACGAGCGTCGACGGTTTCACCTGCGGCTTCCCGGTCAGCGTGTTGCAGGACGGCCGGGACGCGATGATCGCCATCGGCATGAACGGTGAGGCGTTGCCACTCGCCCACGGTTTCCCGGCGCGCATCGTCGTGCCTGGCCTCTACGGCTATGTCAGCGGAACGAAATGGGTGCAGTCATTGGAGATGACAACGTGGGATCAGGCAGAGGGGTACTGGATCCCACGTGGCTGGTCACGAGACGGACCGATCAAGACGCAGTCACGGATCGATGTCCCCCGTCGCGGCGATAAGACGCCTGCTGGGACGGTCCGTGTCGCCGGTGTCGCCTGGGCACAGCACCGTGGCATCGAGAAGGTCGAGGTCAACGTCGACAGGGGTCCCTGGCAGCTCGCCACGCTCGGGGCCGACGTCACCGACGACGCATGGCGTCAGTGGTACATCGACGTCACGATGGCCAAGGGCAACCATTCCTTACAGGTACGGGCCACGGACACGACCGGTGCCACCCAGACCAAAGAAGTCACCGACGTCGCGCCGGACGGAGCCACCGGCTACCACACACGCACGATCGGCGTGTCCTAGCGAGCGGACGCAAGGGTCATGTCGCGCCACGGTCGCCATCGCGACCGCGTCGCGAACGCCGATCCCCGCTGTCACCCAGCTTCCGCCCACGCGGAATCCACGTGACCGCACTCGACACGCCGATCCCCACTGTCACCCAGATTCCATCCACGTGACCGCACTCGACACGCCGAACTCCGCTGTCACCCAGATTCCGCCCACGCGGAATCCACGTGACCGCGCCTGGCCTGTCGTCGCTCAGCCGGCGATCTGGAGGACGATCTTGCCGATGTTGGCGTTGGCCTCCATATGGCGGTGGGCCTCGGCGATCTGCTCGAACGGGTAGATCGAGTCGACGACCGGCTTGAGCACTCCGGTGGCGAAGAGCGGCAGCATCTCGGCGGCGAAGCGCCTGGCGAGCGTCGCCTTCTGTTCGAGTGGACGGCCGCGCAGCGTCGTCCCGATCCACCTGGCACGCTTCATCATCAGCAATCCGACGTTCACCTGCGTCGTTGCGCCGGCCATCGTCCCGACCTGCACGATCGTGCCGTTGACGGCGATCGAGGCGAGGTTGCGGTTTATCTCGTCACCGCCGACGACGTCGAGGATCACGTCGACGCCGTTCGGATGCGCTGCCTTGAGGTCACTCTGCCAATCGTGTGGCGAGCGTTCGAGGACGAGGTCGGCACCGAGCGCTTCGCATGCCTCCATCTTCGCTGCCGAGCAGGTGACGGCGATCGACGCTCCGATGGCTCTGGCGATCTGCATACCCGCTGTACCGACGCCGGACGCGCCGGCGTGAACCAGCGCCCATCTCCCGCTCGTCAGGCCGCCCTGGACCACTAGCGCGTCCCATGCCGTCAGGAAGACCTCCGGAATCGCCGCCGCGTCGACGAGTTCGATCGCTGTGGGAACGGAAAGTACCTGGCGCTCGTGTGTCGCAACCTTTTCGGCGTAGCAGCCACCGGCCTCGATGCCCATCACCCGATCGCCGACCTTCCACAGCTTGACACGCGCCCCGGTGGCGGACACCGTACCGGAATATTCCATGCCGGGAATCTCCGGCACGACCCCGCGCGGGTCCGGGTAGTGGCCCATGCGCTGCAGTACGTCGGCGCGGTTCAGCGCCGTCGCCGTGATATCGACAACGACCTCGTCAGGACCGGGTACCGGATCCGGGGTCTCTTCGATCGTCAGAACTTCTGGACCACCATGGGAATGCAGAACAACAGCGCGCATCCCTGCAGTCTCGCCGAAGCCGGCGGGGTTCCGTCAGCCGGCGGCGACTTTGGCCTGCAGGCGACGGTCCAGCGTGTCGAGGAAATCCTCGGTCGTCAGATACGGCGCATCCTTGGAGATGAGGATCGCCAGATCCTTGGTCATCTCGCCGGCTTCGACGGCTTCGATGCACACGGCTTCGAGTTGATCGGCGAACTCGATCAAGGCGGTGTTGCCGTCGAGCGTGCCGCGATGCGACAGGCCGCGGGTCCAGGCGAAGATCGAGGCGATCGGGTTCGTCGAGGTCTTGTTGCCCTTCTGGTGCTCTCGGTAGTGGCGGGTGACGGTGCCGTGGGCTGCTTCAGCCTCGACCGTCTTTCCGTCAGGCGTGAACAGCACACTCGTCATCAAACCCAATGAACCAAAGCCCTGGGCGACGATGTCGGACTGCACGTCGCCGTCGTAGTTCTTGCATGCCCAGACGTACCCGCCCTCCCACTTGAGCGCCGCTGCGACCATGTCGTCGATCAGGCGGTGCTCGTAGGTGATGCCGGCCGCCTTGAAGTCGGCGGCGAATTCGTTGTCGAAGATTTCCTGGAACAAATCCTTGAACTGACCGTCGTACGCCTTGAGGATCGTGTTCTTGGTCGACAGGTAGACCGGGTAGTTGCGGTTGAGGCCGTAGCGCAGGCTGGCGCGGGCGAAGTCCTTGATCGAGTCGTTGAAGTTGTACATCCCCATCGCCACGCCACCGTCGTCGCCGAACTTGGCGACCTCGAACTGCATCGGCTCGCTCCCATCTGCGGGGACGTACGACATCGTGACGGTGCCGGCACCGGGCACCTTGAAGTCGGTTGCCTTGTATTGGTCGGCATGGGCATGACGCCCGATGACGATCGGTTTGGTCCAACCCGGGACGAGGCGCGGGATATTCGACATGATGATCGGCTCACGGAAGATGACGCCGCCGAGGATGTTGCGGATCGTGCCGTTGGGCGATTTCCACATGCGCTTGAGCTTGAATTCCTCGACGCGCGCTTCGTCGGGCGTGATCGTCGCGCATTTCACGCCGACCCCGTATTTGGCGATGGCGTTGGCCGAATCAACGGTGATCTTGTCGTTGGTCTGGTCGCGGACTTCGACGGCGAGATCATAATAGTGCAGGTCGATATCGAGATAGGGCAGGATCAGCCGGTCGCGAATCCACTGCCAGATGATCCGGGTCATCTCGTCGCCGTCAATTTCGACAACGGGATTTTTTACCTTGATCTTGGACATGCGTGGGTGCTCCCGGGGAGAAGATTTGTGGTGTCGTTAGAGGCGTGAGGCGCGGCAATCAACCGTGTGTCGTGCCGTGTTAGCGGATTGTAACACTCGCGTCTCCGCCTTACACTATGCCTATGACTTCAAATTCAAATCTTCCGACACCCCCCGGCGGGGTCAAATGGCGCGTTCCTGCGGTTCATCCCGAAGGACGCAAGTTCGTGGCAATCGCGGGTGCGATTACGGTCGTTGCCTGGCTATGGGTGACATGGCTGACATGGCCGCTCATTGGACTGACGCTTTGGGTGGCGTTGTTCTTCCGCGATCCGCATCGTGCGGTGCCGCAGGACGACCGCGCGATTGTCGCGCCGGCCGACGGGTTGATCACGCTGATCGAGAGCGTCCCGCC
>JAYTOR010000314.1:0-15588 GCA_043747685.1 Actinomycetota bacterium | reverse complement strand
GATGAATACTTCGCAACCGGGCCACCGTTCGAGCGGCCGATCTTCGAGGCGGTCCACTCGCTCGTCACCACGTTCGGACCGGTACACGTCGAACCGGTCTCGGTCGGGATCTTCATCAAGAAGGCCGGCAGTTACATCGAGCTCCGTCCG
Source organism: Actinomycetota bacterium (assembly GCA_043747685.1). Lineage (GTDB taxonomy): Bacteria > Actinomycetota > Acidimicrobiia > Acidimicrobiales > Ilumatobacteraceae > JANXUF01. The sequence goes on along the minus strand of JAYTOR010000314.1, from coordinate 15,438 downwards.
ATGACGAGGTGGGTCGCGCTCTCGTTCCCGCTGATGCGACCTGTGCATCACCCGCTCATCACCCGCAAGCCGATCGTGTCAGGCGGGCGGCTCCACCACGTCGTCAAGTTGGGCGAACCCGCCGATCTGACGCCGGACATCGAGGTATGGCTGGCCGAGTCCTACTCGCTCGTCGACTGAGCGCCGCCTGTCACCCGGCTGCGCGATCGAGGAGCCCGACGATGAGTTCTTGCTCGGCTCGAGCTTCGGGCGACCCGCTTCCGCTGCGGCCGGTCGTCCAACGAGCGAGCTCGAACGCTATCGATCCACTGTCGTTGGTGAGGTACGGATCGGACCCGAGACTCAGGAGCGCTTCCACGGCTCCCGAGCACCGATTGCGTACCGCACGGTGCAGCGGGGTGACCCAACCGACCGCAGGGGCATTCGGGTCGGCACCGACTTCCACGAGATAGCCGATGACCGCTCTCTGTCGTGTCGGATTCCAATTGCCGTTCCCTGGCCCACCGATCGTTTCAGCGTGCAACGGTTCTGCACCACGTCTGTTGCTCGCACGCACGCCAGCTCCAGATTCGATCAGCAGGCGAGCGAACGCGGTGTCGTAGGCGAACGCCGCGGCGTGGAGGGCGGTATCGCCTGCATAGACCTGGGCGCAGCACGCCTCGATGAAGCACTCCTCTGTTCGTTCGAGACGAGCCGATACCAGCGTTGGTGTCGCGTCGAGCAATCGTTCGACGACGCCACATTCACCTGAACCGATGGCACGCATCAACTCGATCAGGTCCGGCTTTGTGACCACCCGGCACAGTACCTTGCGGTACCTCGCTGGTGCTTCAGCTCAATGTGACAGTCTCTCTCGATGCGTTCAACGTCAGAGTCTGTTGCATAGTCTCATTCGGGGAGGCATAGGTATGTCCGTGCCGCAGAGCGGCGTTCGACTGCGAATCTTTTCGAGTATGTGCCTGGTAGCTGCGCTGGCATTCAGCGCGTGTACCACGACGAGTTGTAAGACGTTCATCCAAATCGGACTCGTCGTCAGGGTTGTCGACCCGTCGTGAGCCGGTGTGTGTAACGCCGTCGTCACGGCGACCGACGGCAGCTTTTCCGAGGCGCTCGGGCCCGGCAACCCGAGTGTTCAGCAGTCGAACAGCCCGGTTGTCCAACGAGGTACGCCGAACGACCCGGCGCTGTGTGGCTATTCCGGTGTCGCCGAACGCAACGGGACCTACTCGATCTCCGTCACGGCACATGGTGTGTCGAAGATCGTCCCAGGAGTGCGGGTGACGGCCGAAGGTTGTCATGTCAAGCCCGTGGCGATCATCGTCGCCCTCACTTCCTGAGAGCCCTCACTTCCTGAGTGTCGTCGCAGCAACCGAGTGTCGTCGCAGCAACCGAGTGTCGTGACGCCGGTAGCGGTCGCCATCGCACTCGGGTGCTGCGGCACACCGTGGTGATACTCCCCAATCCACGTAGCTGTTGTCGAACATACGTTTGTAATCGGATGAAGGTGAGGTTAGACTGCTGATGTGGGGATGATCGATTCGGAGGTCAGTACAGCGGCCGAGGCCTTCGCTGCGGGGTTTGGTGGTGATCTCGTTTCGCTCACGCAGGTCGCGGCGGCGTTGGCGGAGATTGCTTCGCGGTCGTTCGATGCGACACTGCCGCCGCCGACGATGAATCTCGTGGTCGATGCGTTGGCGCAGGTGTCGGCGTCGCTGGCGGCGACGATGGATGTGGTGGTGGATCGTTGGGATCGTGCGGGTGCGTGGGCGTATGACGGTGCGTTGTCGGGTTCTGCCTGGTTGTCGGAACGTTCGAACAGTTCACGTTCCTCGACACGTTCCCTGATCCAAACGGCCCGACGCCTGCGCGATATCCCGGTGACGTTCGAGATGATGCGGTCCGGGCGGATCTCACGTGCAGTCGCTTCACATCTCGCTGCCGCGCACGTGGTGTTACCGGACGCGTTCGCCACTGCGGAGCTGTCGTTGTTGGAAGCGGTCGAGGGTGCCCATGAGCGTGGTGCCAGACGGATGATCGACAGCTGGATCGCTCACGCTCAGGCGATGGTTGCTTCGAACGAACCGGAACCGCAACCAGTGGTCGAGGAACCCTCCGTGCTCACCCTGTCGACGATGCTCGGTGGCAAGTTGCGGCTCGAAGGCGAGTTCGATGCGTTGTCGGGTCAAATCGTGCGTGCGGCGATCGAGAACCTCGCCACCAAAGATGATGACACGACTCGATCGTTACGTGAACGGCTCGCTGATGGACTCGTCACCCTCGCGGCACTCGGTCTGGACAGTGGTCGTGCCAGTCATGCCCAACGTCCGCACGTCGTGGCGACAATGACGATCAACGACTTCGAGACACGCACCGGCACCAACGCACACTTCGCTGACGGCACCCCCGTCCCCGAGGCCGCGTTGTGGCAACTGTTCTGTGACGCCGATATACACCCACTGCTGACGAAGGCGACGGGAGCACCATTGGCGATGGGTCGTGCGATCCGTCTCGCCAACCAGGCCCAACGCTTGGCGTTGGCGGTGCAGTGGGGTGGGTGCGGGTTCCCTGGTTGTGATCAGCCAGCCGAACGCTGCCAGGTGCATCATGAGAAACTTCCGTGGGATGATGGTGGTCTCACCGATGTCGAGGATTTGACGTTGCTGTGTCACGGTCATCACCGAGTGAGACATCGAGTCGGGTGGAAGGTCGTGATGGAGCCCGACGGGACCGTGACCGCCACCCGACCAGACGGCTATCAACTCATCGACACCCGCCGACGAACCACCCCCACACAACCCGAACCATCGACGCCCGAGACTGCACCGACGCGAGTGATCTCACTCGACGACTGGTTCATCAAGCGCACCAGCCGCACTCAACTCGACGACAACGAACAACGCAACACCCTCATCGACGAACTCGTCAACGTAGTCATCGACCGCCGGGCAAGCTGATGTATCGCAGGGATGGGCGTGAGGAATACTTGACGTGTGACGGACGTGACCGGTGCAAACGAAGCACATCGTTCGTCTCACCTCCACCGACTCGAAGGATGGTGACAGAGGCGTTGGCGGCGTTGGTGATACTCGGTACGGGATTGGCGCTGCTGCGTTCCGTGCGCCAATCCCGATGGGTTGCGATGGTGCTGCTGCCCGTCGCTGCCATTGGCCTGACCCTCGCAGCGATCCGCTCGTCGTCCGACCCGCCGTCGAGCACAGTGGAGGATACGACGCCGATCGTATGGATTGGAACAGTGATCGTCGCCAGCGGCGCGCTCGCCCTGCTCGTCACGCTTGCACGCTCGCCGCAGCCGAACAACGCTGGCCCCGGATGGTACGCCGATCCCGCTGACGGCAATCGTTGGCGCTACTGGAACGGAGCGAAGTGGACGGACTGGGTCTCGCCACCATTCACGGCGCCGACGTGACCGAGAACGGGTTGGGCTCGACCACGTTGTACCTGATCCGCCACGGCGAAGCCGGCCGATCAGACGAAGCCGGCCGATCAGACGAAGCGGGCCGATCAGACGAAGCCCGCCGATCAGACGAAGCCGATCCAGGTTTGAACGTGCTCGGCAAAGCGCAGGCGTGAGCTGTCGGAGAGCGCGTTGAAGAAGTCGGGTTCGACGACCTTCTGCATAGCTCGCGTCGACGGGCGGCCGAAACAGCGTCGATCGTGGCGAAAGTGACAGGTGATTCCTCACCGCCCAACAGTGTGTATGCCGACGACCGGACGCCGATTCTGGACAGCCTGTCGATGCTCTCCGAACAACTCCGCGCTTTCTTCGGCGCCGTGCCTGCTGAACAACGCGATGACGGTGGCGCTGCTCTCGACCGCGCCATCGCCGCGCTGGGTCAGGTCGACGATGCCGACCGGCGGATTCTCGTGGTGACACACAATTTTGTCATCGCCGGGTTCGTACGCAACGCAGTGGGTGCGCCGCCGATGAGATGGATGGACCTCGATACGGACAACGGAGCATTGACCGTACTTCGTTACAGTGCCGATCGTCTGCCACGACTGATCGCTTTCAGTGACACCGGACACCTCGCGACGTTGTGACCCGGAAGGATCCGGGTGTCGCCCGTCGATCTCTTCTGGAAGGCTGCGGGTGTGGATCTGGAGAGCACCGTGCTGCGACTGACCGGCGCGACGAGTAGTCGCGCCGTTGCCGAGGGGCATCAGTCGCTGGTCTTCGAATTGCTGCTGGATGCCGGGCAGCGGGCTGTCGCAAAGGTGATCGATGCGTCGCTCGTCGACGTCGATCCCGTCGTAGCCCGAGTGGAAACCATCGTCGAACTCGCAGACATCGACGAGCGAGTCTGCTGCCCCCTGCGGATCGAAGGCGACTTCGTCAACGCCGTCATTGACACGGCTGGCGCCCGGCGCTGATCGTGTGCTACGAGTTTGCCGACGGCGTGAGGTTCGATGCAGCCAGCGCTTCCGATGCCGATCTGATGGACGAAACACTTGCGGGGCTCCACGATTCGCTGTCACTCGTGTCGCCGCAGGATCTTCCCGAGGTTGCAGCGTTGTGCGGCATCTCGTCCAGCGCCGGTCAGCAGTTCCAGATCCTGCACGGCGATTTCAACACAGGAAACCTCCGTCACGACGGTTCGACGGTCAGGGTGTTCGACTTCGACGACTGCGGCTACGGCCCGACGTCGTTCGAAATCGCCAACGCCCTGTACATGGTGCTGTTCGATGTGAGCACCGCCGGGTACTCCGGTCGCTACGAGGCGTTTGCCGCCAGCTTTGTGGCCGGCTACGAACGAGAGTCTCAGCATCCATCGATCGCGCCGTCGTCGACGGATTCATCGATGTCCGCGTTCGCGCCCTCGGCCGTTGGCTGGACGATCTGTCGACTGTGCCGATCGGGATTCTGACGGCGTCGCCGGAGTGGCGCAGGGTCCTGCGCTCGTTTGTGAGCGACACGGCGGCAGGTTGAACGCCGCTACTCCAGCCCCGTCTCCCTGACGGTGATGCTCAGTCTGCCAGGCGGCAGATCGAGCCAACCCGGCGCGCTGCCGAGCGCCAATTTCGGAACGCCGTGATAGATGCGGCGGTTGACGCCACCGAACACGAGGATGTCACCGGAGCACAATTCGACGTCCGTGAACGGACCCGTTCGCCGATCGACGCCGGCCATGCGGAACGTGCAACCGTTGGCCGGGGGGCCGTTGTCTACTCGCTCGCCCCCCAACCCGGGTCTATGCCGCTTCCGCTGGATCATCCTGCGGTGCTGGCGACCGTTGTCGAGGCGACAGAACGGATCGATCGGCTGCTGCACATCGGTGGCGCAACGCAGCCCGATGTCTTTCATCGCGAACTCGGCCGCATCCTTGCGCTGCAGTGCGGCGTGACCAGATCGGCGGAACACTTGACAGCGGCGATTACCGAAAACAGGACGCTGCGTGAGGGTTTCTGGAACGACGTCAACGTCATCGGTGACGGCGAGCACGTCAACACCAGGAGTTGGAGCGTGCCGGGAGGATCGTCGACTTCCTCGACCTCGGAGCACTGATGTGCATCGACGCCCTCGACGGCGACGAAAGTTGCGGAGCACATTTCCGTGTCGAACACCAGACGGCTGCAGGCGAGGCGCAGCGTGACGACGATCGGTGGTGCTCGATCTCGGCGTGGGAACACGACGCGGCCGGCGGCGCACCGAGGCGGCACAGAGAGCCGTTGGAGTTCAGCGCCATCCACTCGTCACCAGGAGCTACCGCTGATGAACATCACTCTCGGGGTGTGGCGGCAATTGACACCAGACTCTGCAGGTGGCTTCGTCACCTACATGGTGGCCGACGCGACACCGGAACTGTCACTCTTGGAACTGCTCGACCGCTTGAATGCCGACCTCGTCGACCACCGGATCGAACCGATCGCCTTCGAACACGATTGCCGGGAGGGCATCTGCGGTTGCTGCGGTGTGCTCGTCGATGGCGTCGCCCATGGACCAGCGCTCAACACCGCGACGTGTCAGCAGCACCTCCGCTCGTATGTCGACGGGGCCACGATCCCGTCATTCGCGACCTGATGATCGACCGCAGCGCGCTCGACCGCATCATCGCCGCCGGTGGATTCGTGTCGACACCGACCGGTTCGGCACCGGAGGCCAACTCGATCGCGATCGTCAAGGAGCTCGCCGATCAGGCGATGGACGACGCCGCATGCATCGGTTGCGGCGCATGCGTTGCCGCCTGCCCGAACACCTCGGCGCAACGCTACGTCGGCGCCAAGGTCTCCCAGTTGGCGCGCTTGCCGCAGGGCCAACCCGAGCGCCGAGCCGTGCACGCTCGATGGCTGCTGCGGCGGCACTCGACTTCGGAGCATGTTCGGACGTCGGAGCGTGCCGAGATGCGTGCCCGGCGGGCATCTCCATAGACGTCATCGCCTCGCTCAACCGCGAGGTCCTGCGTGCCTCGTGGTCGCGGCAATGACACCAACACCGAGGTCGTCCAGAGTCACCGGATCTCGCAGTGAATGCGATAACTCGTGACTCGGCAGCCGTCCGCCCGTTACCAGGAGTAGGCCTCGGGCGCAGTGCCGCCTGGGCCGGGGAAGATCGAGTCGATGCGTACGAGCGTGTCAGCCCCGAGCGTGAGGTCGAGTGCTCGCAGCGAAGCGCCGTCGAACTGCTCCATCGTGCGTGGTCCGATGATCGGGCACGTCACGCCATCCTGTTGGAGCAGCCAGGCGAGGGCGACGGCCGCCGGCTCTTCTTCGAGTTCGCCGCACAACGATTCCCACTGCTCCAGCTTCGGGCGGAGCTTGTCGATTCGCTTAAGAGCGACAGCCGAATGGCGTCGACCGGTCCCTTCCTTGGCTAGCACACCACCGAGCAGCCCGCCGGACAACGGGCTCCAGGGAATGACGCCGACGCCGTATTCACGGCACGCCGGGAGCACTTCGAGTTCGACGGTGCGCACGAGCAGGTTGTAGTGGCTCTGTTCGCTGACGAGCCCGAGCGCTCCCCGGCGGCTGGCAGCCTCGTTCGCTCTGGCGATGTGCCAGCCGGCGAAGTTGCTACTACCGACGTAGACGATCTTGCCCTGCTGGACCAGCGTGTCCATCGCCTGCCAGACCTCGTCCCACGGTGCGGTCCGGTCGATGTGGTGCATCTGGTAGAGGTCGATGTGGTCGGTCTGCAGACGGCGCAGGCTCTCGTCGCATGCCGCACGGATGTGGCGAGCCGACAAGCGTCCATCATTCGGCCATTCGGTCATCGCCCCGAACAACTTCGTGGCGAGTACGACCTTCTCGCGTCGACCGCCTCCGAGCGCGAACCACCTGCCGATGATCTCCTCGGTGGCGCCAGGTCCCTTGGCGCCGCCATACCGATTGGCGGTATCGAAGAAGTTGATGCCCAACTCCAACGCCCGGTCCATGATGGCGTGCGACTCCTCCTCCGACGTCTCCGGACCGAAGTTCATCGTCCCGAGGCAGAGCCCGCTGACCTGAAGTGCTGTGCGTCCCAATCGTCGATACTGCATCACATCAGCTTGTCACCCTCGCTGCGCGGAACCCGAACTGCGCCGGTGCCCGCCCCGCCACGGGCACCGAGGTTGACGGATACGGCCGGATCCGGGTCCACGCTGCCAGTCGATCACTATTTCAACCGCCGTCGGATCCGTGTCCGCCTGACGACGCTGCGGTAGTCGTTGTGGTTGTGGTCGTTGTCGATGTGGATGTCGAGGTCGGGGTGCGGGCGGCCGTCGTCGACGACTCCTCTTGCGGACGTGTCGTTGCCGGAGCGGTCGTCACCGGGTTTGCCGAACCGTGATGTTCTGGCTCTGTCGAACCGGAGGCGCTCCCGTCGTTGCCACCGCCACTCGAGCCACTCGAGCCGCCGTCTGATCCTGCGCCACTGGTACCGCTTCCGCCCGAGGTGCCGGATCCGCCGTCGCCCGAGGTGCCGCTTCCGTCCGACGTACCGCTTCCCGAGGTGCCGGATCCGCCGTCGCCCGAGGTGCCGCTTCCGCCGTCGCCCGAGGTGCCGCTTCCGCCCGGAACGGTCGACGAGCCGGATCGACCGCCGTCATCCCTTCCACCGCTTCCGCCAGAGGTTCCCCCGCCCCTCGTCGTAGTGGTCTCGGTGGGATCTGCGCTGCTGCCGCCGCCGTGGTCGTCGCCCTGGCTGACGGGCGATGAGACCGGTTCCGTTGGCCTCGGACGGGTGGTGGTCGCCAGCAGTGGAGGGGACGCAGCAGCGGTCGTCGGGGCTGCCGATGCCGATGCCGACGTCATGGTCGTCACGAAGGTGGTCGTTCCGGACGTGGTCGTACCGGACGTGGTCGACGGCGATGTGGCGGGTGTCGTCGCTGCAATGAATGCCGTCAGGCGGCTCCGTGCAGCGGCGAGTTCCAGCTCGATCTCCGATGCGAGAGGTGCGTGTTCGACGGGGGAGAGCGCCGCCACGGAGTGTTCGACACGTTCGATCGCCGCAGGGATGGCGGCGCCGGCCGCACCGCGCAGCTGACGCAGCGCATCCTTGACATCGGCGACAGAAACGGAGTCGACAGGCAGGCCGACGGCGACGACGACTCGGCGGATGGGGTTCGGGAGGGCACCGTTGTTAGCAGCAGCGGCAACCGCCGTCGCACCGGAGAGACCGACCAGTACGGCGACTCCACTGATGGCGACCCGTCTGGCGAAACGCGATGTATGGCGAGTGATCGGTATGACGACCGCCCCGACGCGCCGTTGCTCGACGAGCGCGCGAACAGCGGCCCGCTCGTCGTCGGAGGGTTGCGCCGCCATTTCCCCGGCAAATGTCTGTGACAGTGCTGCCAGCAGTTGGTCGTCGTCGTCGATATTCACCGGTATACCTCCTCGAAGAATCGTCGTAATCTGTCGAGCGCTCGTGACTGCGCCATCCGTATCGCTCCCGCCTGTTTGCCGAGAACCTGCGCCGTCTGTTCAGCCGTGAGGCCGGCGATGACCCGCAGGTCGAGCAGTTCCCGCTCGTCCTTCGACAGGCGGGCATAGGCGACGGTCATCGCCGCAGCCTCTTCGGTACGGACCAGGCCGTCGCCGACGTCAGCCGGCGCCACCGCCGACGGTTCGACGTGTCGGCGTTCACGGAAGCTTCGGCGATGGTGATCGCCGATCACGTTGCGGCAGATCCCGAACAGCCACGGATCGAAGCCGGATCCTCGCAGTTGGAACGAGTCGATCGATGCAACCGCCCTCGCCATTGTCTCCGCCACCATCTCCGTTGCACGCCCCTGGTCGACGCGTCGCGCTGCAAAGGCCAGCAGTCGCGGATAGGCCCTCTCGTACAGCCGTTCCCATGCGTCGGCATCGTTCTTGCGGGCGCGCTCCACGAGACGATCGTCGTCGTCGTCGGCTTGCGTCACGACACAATCTCGCACACGGCTCCTGCATGATCTGGTTCAGCACTTGTGGTTCAGCACATTTCGTCGATCGAACTGCTCGGATGCTCCCGGTGCCCGGCCGAATGGGCAACAGACGGTCAGGCACGGGGAGAGTGCATACGGTCAGCCTTGGTCGGATGAGTCGCCGCCACCGCCGTGGTCTGACGATCCATTGCCTCCGGACGAGCCATTGGAGCCACTGTTGTCGTGACCACCGTTGTCGTGACCACCGTTGTCATGACCACCGTTGTCGCGACCACTGTTGTCTTCGGTGGTGGTCGGTGCCGACGAGTTGGTCGGGACCGACGAAGCGGGGGCGTCGTGCCCGTGGTCGTCGCCCTGATCCTCGCCCTGATCGTCAGCCTGGTCGTCAGCCTGGTCGTCAGCCTGGTCGTCGCCCTGGTCGGGAGACGTCGTCGTCGATCCGGCAACGGTCGATACCGGCACTGTCGTCCCGTGGTCGTCGCCCTGCGCGTGCCCGTGGTCGTCGGCGTGGGCATCGCCAGTTTCGGGAATGCTCGACTCCGGGACCGATGTGGCATCGTGTTCGTGTTCGACCTCCGTGGACGATGGCGCAGCCGTCGACGCCGCAGCGGTGGTCGGTGTCTCCGAGGTCGCTGGTGCAAGTGCTAGGGGAGCATCGGACTCCGGTGCCTCGGTCGCCGGCATCGTGCTCGCAGGAGCCGAGGTGACATCGAACGTTGCTGCGGCCGCAGCCGTGGCGACAGCAGGCGTGCCGATTGCCGGACGTCGATCCTGCTGATGGTGTCCGCCGGCCGCCAGAGCGACAGAGCCGATACCGACGACGCCGACGACGGAGACTATTCCGGTGAATACGAGCTTGCGTGGGTTCATGCGAGATGTCCTTCGTTCGGGGACCGTTGCGGTCCTTGCAACAGGTACATCGCACGCCACCGGCTGGTGTCACGATATCCACCAGTGACGTCAGTCACATCTACGGGGTTGCAGCGAGCGTCATGCTCCTACGCCTCGTGGACACGGAAGGCCTGCGGTGTCTCATGTCTCAGATGCCTGCTCGGCGGGTAACCCGTCACCATGTTCGGTCCTCGCGCCCTCGTCCGTCCGCTGCTCGCCGCCCCGTTCGTGCTCGGCGGTATCCAAGTCCTCCGTTCGCCCGAAGCCGTCGCACCGCAGGCCGCTGACGTCGCCCTGCCGATTGCCGATGCTGTCGGACTGCCGCAGGACGCAGTCACGCTCGTCAAGATCAACGCCGGGGTGCAACTCGGTGCCGGCATCCTGCTAGCTCTCGGGATCCTTCCCCGGCTGGCGTCGGTGGCGCTCGCAGCCACCATCGTGCCGACGACCGCTGCAGGTCATCGCTTCTGGGAAGAAAAGGACCCGAAGCAGAAGATGGCGCAGTTGACCCACTTTGCCAAGAACGCCGGACTGCTCGGAGGGCTGCTCGTTGCGGCGCTCGACACCGGCGGCAGGCCATCGGTGTTCTGGTCGAGTCGGCGTGCAGCCGGCAAGGCCGCCGGCTCGCTCAGCAGCGCAGCGCACTCTGTCTCGGACTCCGTCGGCAGCGCGATGCACACGGTTGCCGGGGTGGTTTCCTGACGGCAGCCCTCGCCACGCATTGCTAGACCCGTTCGATGATGGTGGCAGTTCCCATGCCACCGCCGGTGCACATCGTCACCAGTCCGGTCTGTTTGTCCTGGCGCTCGAGTTCATCCAACAACGTGCCGATGAGCATGCCGCCGGTCGCTCCGATCGGGTGCCCGAGGGCCATTGCCCCACCGTTGACGTTGACCTTGTCCCACGGCACCCCGGTGTCGCGAAGGAACTTCAGCAACACGGCGGCAAAGGCCTCGTTGACCTCGAACAGGTCGATGTCGGCGAATGTCATGCCGGCCTTTTTCAAACAGCGCTCGGCCGCCGGCCCAGGCGCCGTCAGCATGATGACCGGCTCAGTGCCAGCGACGGCGGTCATGACGACGCGCGCTCTCGGCTTCCACCCGTGCTCATTGGCATAGTCCGGCGAAGCGACGAGGACGGCCGATGCACCGTCGACGACGCCTGATGAGTTACCGGCATGGTGCACGTGGTTGATGTGGTCGTACGCCGGATAGGCGAGCAGGGCTGTCTGGTCGAGCGACAATGCTTGACCGCCGGGAACATGCGCACCCATCTGCGCAAAACTCGGCGTGAGTTTGGCGAGGTCGGCGGCGGTCGTTCCGGCGCGTGGGGATTCATCGTGATCGAGGGCCAGACGCCCGTCGTCGTGGTAGATCGGGATGAGCGCCCGCTCGAAACGCCCCTCGGTGATGGCGATTTGTGCTCGATCCTGGCTGTCGACCGCGAGCGCATCGAGTTCGTCCCGATCGAAACCCTCGATCGTGGCGATGAGGTCGGCGGAGATGCCTTGGCCGACCATGTTGTACTGGTCGCGCAGGTGATGGTTGTTGGCGGTGAAACCGTCCACGTGCATCGGCGCAGGCCGCGACATGCTCTCGACGCCGCCACCGACGACGAGATCCTGAAACCCGGCGCGGATGCCCATCGCCGCAAAGTTGACAGCCTGCTGACCTGAGCCGCAGAAGCGGTTGAGCGTGACTCCTGGGGCATCGAGCGACCAGCCGGCGTCCAGCGCCGCCATACGGGCGATGTCCATCGAGTGATCGCCACTGCCGGCACCGCAGCCCATCACGATGTCATCGACGTCGGCGGTGTCGAAGCCGTGACGCGCCTGCAGCCCATTGAGCACCTGGGCGAGGATCCGCTGCGGATGAACCAGGTGGAGCGAGCCGGATTCCTTGCCCTTGCCACGTGGCGAACGCACGGCGTCGATGATCCAGGCTTGGCGTTCGTTCGGGGTGCTCATCGGGAGCCTCCTTTGTGGGCGAGCGGTGGTGGGGTTGCTCAACGAACGATCGTTGCGGACCGCAGCCCTGCCGGTCGAGTCGGACGCACATCGGCGACGGTTCCTGTGGTGTTGCTGTCTATCGATCATGATGAATTCGTGACGGATCACTAGCGTGCAGACTGTGAGTACTGAAGCCGATCTCGAACAGTTCCGCACCGAAGCCCGCCGGTGGCTGGAGGCCAATGCCGAGCCGCACAACTCGGTCGGCGCCACCGGCGACGACGCAGTCGGTGCCGATGCGTGGGGGGCTGGCAGCGACAGCGTTGCCGTGTTCTACAACATCTCGGAAGAGGAGGAGTCGGCGCTGCTGGCAGCCTCGCAGGATTGGCAGCGGCGCAAGTTCGATGCGGGCTACGCGATGCTCAACTGGCCGCTCGAACTCGGTGGGCGCGGCCTCCCCAACTCCTACGTGCGGACCTACAACACCGAAGAGGCTCGCTTCGTCGTTCCGTCGGCGGGTGAACTCCCTCCGACGTCTATGGGCCTGATCGCTACGACGATCTCGGCGTTCGGTACCGAGCAGCAGAGGCAACGGTTCGTCGCCCCGCTGATGCGCCAGGACGTCTACGCATGCCAGTTGTTCAGCGAGCCGTCCGCCGGCAGCGACCTTGCTTCGCTGACGACGCGGGCGGTTCGTGATGGCGACGAATGGGTGCTCGACGGTCAGAAGGTGTGGACCTCCGGTGCGAAGTTCGCCCAGTGGGGGTTGGCAATTGCGCGATCCGACTTCGATGCACCGAAACACAAGGGCCAGACAGCGTTCCTCGTCCCGTTCGAGGCGCCCGGCGTCGAAGTTCGCGGCATACGCCAGATGACTGGCGGCACGAACTTCAACGAGGTCTTCCTGACCGGTGTCCGTCTGCAGGACGATCTGCGGCTCGGCGCGGTGGGCGACGGTTGGCGGGTTGCGCTGACCTGTCTCGGCTTCGAACGTGACCACTCCGGAGGCGGAGGCGGCAGCCATGTCGGCGGCGGATATCGCCAGGTTGCCGCGCTCGCCGAACACCTCGGGATGACAACCGATCCGGTCGTTCGCCAGACGCTCGCCGACCTGTACATCAACCATCGAGTGACGCAATACACGAACCGTCGAGCGGCGACGCGCATCAAGGCTGGCCAGACGCCAGGTCCCGAGGCGTCACTCGGGAAGCTGATGTGGACCGCCAATATGGCGCGCGTCAGCGACGCTGTTTCCAGCCTGCTCGGCCCGCGGCTGCTCGCCGACACGGGAGAGTGGGGAACGTACGCATGGGGAGAGCACGTGCTCGGCGCTCCCGGTTACCGCATCGCCGGTGGCAGCGACGAGATCCAGCGCAACATCATCGGCGAACGCGTCCTCGGCCTCCCGGCAGAACCAAAGGTCGACAAAGACATGCCGTTCAGCGCCACCAGGCGAGCCTGAGGCGGCGCCGCCTCGACGACGTCAGCGGATGTCGCATTTCTGCGACATCCCCTGACTCCGTGGCGCAGACATCTCTGTGACACCCGCAGAGCAGGATGCTTCTATGAACGAACGCTTCCGGGTCGTCGCCGAATTTGCGGCAGGACACCACAACGTCATCGGTCTGACCGATCTCGATCGTTTCGGCGTCAGCCGTTCGCAACGCCATCAATGGATCGCCAGTGGGCGTCTGGCGCGGGTTGGACCCCGGTCGTTCTCCTGCGCGGGATGCGCGCTGACGTGGGAGGGGCTGCTCGGTGCAGGACTGCAAGATCTCGACGGCGTCGGCTCCATCGGGGGCAGGTCTGCGGCGCGCCTCAATCGACTCGACAGTTTCATCGACGGTCCGCTGGAGTTCGTCGTCCGACGAACCCACCGTCGCCAGAGCAACGGCATCACCGTCCGGGCGACGAACCGCCCGTTTGGACCCGGGGACATCATCACGGTCGACGGTTTGCGGACGACGAGCGCCCAGCGGACGATCCTCGACGCCGCGTTGTTCGGCTTTTCCCGAGCCGAGACCGAGAATGCCATCGACTCGGCGATCCGCACCCGTCGGGTGTCAGAGCAGCGACTGCGGTCGAGGACGCTTGCTCAACACTCCCGCGGCATGCATGGTGGCAGAGCGCTACTTGACGCATTGATCGACACGGGGGGCGAGAGCATGCTCGAGCGCCGCTTTCTTGCGTTGCTCCGACATGCCTCGATCGAGCGCCCGACAACGCAACGGGTATTCCGGGACGGGACACGAACGATCGCTCGTGTCGACGCCTTCTTCTCGGGCTCGCTGGTCGTTGAAGTCGCCGGCCACGGTACACATGCCACCAGGTCACAGCGCCAGATCGACGCCCAGCGTCACACGGAACTCACGCTCCTCGGCCTGAGAGTGTTGACGTTCACATACGAAGACGTCATGGATCGGCCGGAGTGGCTGCTGATGCAGCTTCGACGTGCGCTGTAACGTTCTTACGACGTCAGCGGTTGTCGCATCACCTGCGACATCCACTGCCACCGTCCATATGGATTTGGTCGACGTCACAGCCGTCGGTGCAAGAATGTTGATTCGCCGAGACTGACACGGAGTTGCAATGGCACAGGGTGACCCGAAGGTGAAGGTAGTGACCATCTCTGCGATCTACGGTGCCGGTGGCAGCGTGATCGGACCGCAGCTCGCCGAACGGCTCGGCCTCCCGTTCTACGACCGACTGATCCATGGTGTAGGCAGCCCGACGGTGGAGGGGCTTGCCGAACGCCTGACGAACGAGGAACGCAATCAGGCACCTCCTGGAAGGATCGTCGCCGGACTGTCCAGTATGAGTGGCGCCCTCGGCCTCTCGGTCCCGGACGTCGGCGATCTGGACCCGTTGGCGACCCTGCGTCGTCAAGTCGAAACGAGTGTCCGTCGGGTTGGTACGGGGACGGGTGGCGTTGTGCTCGGGCGTGCGGCGGCCATCGTCCTCGCCGATCACCCAACTGCGTTCCACATTCGACTCCAGGGCCCCGCCCATCGTTGCCTGGCGATCGGCATGAAGATCGAGGGCATCAGCGCCGAACAGGCAAAGTCATTCCAAGCCGACACGGATCGGACGCGTGCGCGGTTCGTCTCCAGACTGTTCGACCGTGACGCAGGCGATGCACGGCTCTACCATCTCGTCATCGATGCAACTGCCTTGAGTTTCAGCTACTGCGTCCAGCTGATCGCCGACGCCGCCGAGCAGTTCTGGAACGCGACA
>JAYTOR010000313.1:0-5982 GCA_043747685.1 Actinomycetota bacterium | reverse complement strand
TACGAGCCACTGTCCATCGTTTCCTCACGCAGAGCCGCATGTCTCGTGCTCTGCGAGAAGGCAGATCTGATGCACGACGACGGCACGACGCTGCACTCCGCATCGATCTCCATTCCCTCGCCGACGGTCATCCGTCTCCGGTATATCGTCAAGGTCCCGTACCAACGCGACACGGCATTGTCGCGCCGGGCGGTGTTCAGCCGTGACGAGCACCGCTGCCAGTACTGCGGCGGGCATGCCGATTCCATCGACCACGTCTTCCCGCGCAGCCGGGGTGGCCAGCACATCTGGGACAACGTCGCCGCTGCCTGCCGTCCCTGCAATCTCCGCAAGCGTGACCGCACGCCGGAGGAGGCGAGCATGCGCCTGTACCGCCCGGCGAGGGCCCCTCGTGAGACGGCCTGGATCACTTTTGCCGTCGGACACGTGCCGGACGACTGGAAGCAATATCTGCCGAAGGCCTCGTGACGCCGGAAACTGACGATGGCCCGGCCCCGCCTGCTGGTGAAGCAGTAACTTCGTCGGCTCTGGCTTCGTCGGCTCTCGCTTCGTCGGCTCTGGCTTCGTCGGCTCTGGCTTCGTCGGCTCTCGCATCATCGACGGTGTGGCGCGTGTCGCGCCGGTCCGGAACAGCCGTCGAGCTGCATGCCTTTGTCCCCTCGGCGGACGACGGACGCACGATGTTCGTCATGGACGTTGCCGGTCCGGCTGTCGTGTTCGGATCGACGCAATCGGCGGCGCTCGCCGACGAGTCCGTGGCCGTGGCGGCGGGCGTCGAGATCGCTTCTCGGCGTTCGGGAGGGGGAGCGGTGTGGCTTGCTCCGGAGGATTCGGTGTGGATCGATCTCGTCGTGTCCAGAGGGGATCCCCTCTGGCACGACGATGTCGCCAAGTCGATGTGGTGGGTCGGCGAAGCGTGGTGCGCGGCGCTGACTGCTTTGGACATCTGCGGCTTGTCGATTCATCGGGGAGCGCTCGTCACTTCGCCGTGGTCGCGTCTCATCTGCTTCGACGGCCTCGGTCCCGGTGAGGTGTGTCGCGACGGTGCGAAGCTCGTCGGCATCAGCCAGCGCAGGACGCGTGACCTCGCCAGGTTCCAATGCGTCCTCTACCGTGCCTACGACCCGTCGGTGATGCTGTCGGTACTGCGCGATCCGAGGCCGGAGGTCGATGCCCTGCGCCCGGTGGCGACCATCGATGCGTCCGCCTCGGCAGTGGTCGACTCGTTGTCCGGGGCGCTTGCGGCCTGCTGAGCATCCCGGCGGGCGGCGAGTCGCAGTCGGCACAAGTAGGTGATGATGCGACATCTGCCGACAGCGACGACATCGGGCTCGCCCACGAAATGGATGTTTGAGGTGCGAATAGGGGGATAATGGTTGACAGAGGGGGGTGCTGGGGGGCATAGTGGTGCGGCGAGGGGTGCAGCGGAGCGCTTTGGCGGTCCATCCCTGCACACCACGAATGGCAGGACTACGAGAAGAGGACCAACCGTGTTCGTCGGTCGGCATGAGCGTCAATTGGACCCCAAAGGTCGCTTGGCGTTGCCGTCCAACTTTCGCTCACAGTTCGAACCCCGTTGCTACCTGTCCTTCGGTGAAGAGGGCTGCATCGACGTGTTGCCCGCAGCGACGTTCGAGGAGGTGGCATACGAGATGTTGGAAAAAGTCAAGCGAGGCGAGATGACGAAGGCGGAGCAGCGGTCCATTGCCGCCAACGCCATCGAAGTCAGCGTCGACGCCCAGGGGCGCATCACCATCGACAAGGAGCTTCGTGAGTTCGCCGGCCTGGAACTGGCGACCTCGATCGTCGTCGCCGGCTCCTTCGACCGAGCGGAGATCTGGAACGCTGCGGTCTACGACGAACAGAACGCCGTCGGCAGCGCCCGCATCAAGGCAACAGCCGTCAGCGCGTCGACATCATGAACGATGTCCCGAACGATGTCGTGAACGAGCGCCCAGCGCAGCCCACACCCGACCGCACGACTGTGCAGCACACCCGAGTGAACGGAAAGGAGGACCCGAGGAGAAATTCGTGACGTTCCGCCCATATGCAGTCTTCCGGCGTACAAGATGGACAGCCCAACTCCGCCCGCTTCCGTCTCGTTGACCGGGGAGACATCCCGGCAACAATCGTCCGCCGGAGGACTGCAGATGGGCGGGGCACGACGCCGATCCCGGAAGCCCCACAATGACGTCGATCCCCTTCCGGCATCAACCCGTGATGGGACAAGAAGTCGTGGCGCTGCTTGCTGACGTTCCTGCCGGACTGTTCGTCGACGCCACATTGGGCGGCGGTGGCCACTCGGCGTTGATCCTCGATGCCCGGCCGGATGTGCGCATCCTCGGGTTGGACCAGGACTCGTCGGCGCTGGAGGCGGCAGCTGTCAACCTTGCCCGCTTCGGCGACAGGGTGATCTTTCGTCACACACGTTTCGATTTCCTCGGGCAGATCATGTCCGATCCGACGATTCATGCACTTGCTCCCGAGGGGCTGAGCGGCGTGCTCTTCGATCTCGGCGTCTCCTCGCCGCAACTCGACCGGGCGGAGCGCGGCTTTTCGTACCGCAACGACGGTCCGCTCGATATGCGGATGGATCCGACGCACGGGCAATCCGCTGCGGACATCGTCAACGAGGCGACGATGGGCGACATCGCCCACATGTTGCGCGACTACGCCGACGAACGGTTCGCCGGTCGGATCGCCAGGGCGATCGTGGCGATGCGGCCGATCGAATCGACGACACAGTTGGCGGCGATCGTTCGTGACGCCATTCCGGCACCGGCAAGGCGGACCGGTGGCCATCCCGCGAAGCGAACGTTCCAGGCATTGCGCATCGCCGTGAATCGTGAACTCGACGTCCTGCCGATCGCTCTCGACGCGGCGATCGAGCACACCGCTGTCGGCGGGCGAGTGTTGGCGATGGCCTACCACTCCGGCGAGGACCGCATCGTCAAGGATCGCTTCCGGCAGGCCGCAACGGGCGGATGTGTGTGTCCTCCAGGGTTGCCGTGCGTCTGCGGGGCGATCAAGACGGTTCGCCTCGTGAAACAGGGCTCGATCAAACCGAAGCAGACAGAAATCGAAACGAATCCGCGCGCGGAGTCGGCACGCATGCGCGTCGTCGAGAAGCTCGCGGTGAGTTCGCAGATGGCGGGGAGCTAACTCATGGCATTGCCGATCCTGCGGCTCAAAGAGGACAGCATCCGCGATGAGATCCGCGCCGGTGCCCACGCCGAAGCCGAGTTCATCCGCACCGTTTCAGCATCGACCAACGATGTGCCGCTGGAACGGGTGCGGCCACAGTTGCGCGTCGTGCCGCCTCGAAAGCGGGCCATCAGGGTCGGCACCGTCGTCTTCTCGGCACTGTTCCTCACGCTCCTGTGCATCACCGTCTTCCAAGTGCAACTGGCAGAACGTCAGATCGGAGTCGAGCGCATCAATAGGGAGATCGAGATTGCTCGCGACCGTTTCGACACCCTGCGAAAGGAGAACGCCAGGTTGTCGTCGCCTGATGTCATTTCCGCCGAAGCGAAGCAGCTCGGGATGTCACAGGGAACTCCGCAGAAGGCGGTGGCGACCGACGCTGACGCCGTCGCCGAGGCGACTGCAGCATTCGGGGCGTGGCGTTCGAGCAACAACAGCATCGATGCCAACGACCCGCTCGCAGAACACAAACGAATCAAACAGGTGACGAACGCAGAGGCAGGCTGATGAACCGTCGACCGTTGGAACAGCGCGCCGATCTCGCAGCCAGGCGCGTACCCGCCACCAGAAAATCTGCAGCGCGACCCGTTGGAGGACTGTCCGACAACCGCTCGCGGCAACAGCCGACACGACCGGCTCGTCATACTCCTCGCGGTGCCGGGCCTCTCGATCCGCAACCCCGCACGTCGCCGCACCGCCAGGGCAAGGACGACATTCGCGTAAGGGAAAACCAGCGCGTCGCCGGCAGCCAGCGCGTCGCCGGCAGCAAACGCGTCGCCGACAAACAGGGTTCGCCGATCCGAGTCAAGGGTTCCGGAATGGTCGAGGCTCGCAGACCAGCGGCGCGAAGCGCTCGGCCGGACCCTCGTGTCGGCGCCGGCACGCCGCAACGCGGTCGTATCGACCTCGACCGCCGCAGTGACGGTCATCGGCTTCGGCCGGAGCACGAACTGCGCAAACGGCGGGCACGCCCACTTGCTCGTCGAGCCAGGAAACTCAATCCGGAGATCATGCCATCGGTCTGGCGTGCCGGCCTACCGCGCCGACGATTGCTGGCACTGCTGGTCGTCATCGGGCTCGTTTTCGGCCTGATCCTCACGCGGGTGATCATGCTGCAAACAGCGGATGCGAAGGAATACGTCGCCATCGGCGACAAGCAGCGCACCAAGCAGATCAACTTCCCCGCAGCTCGAGGTGAGGTCTTCTTCCGCGACGCCACGGCAGCGGCGTTGTCGTTGCCGGCAGCAACCTTCTACGCCAACCCGCAGAATGTCACCGACCCGAACGATGCCGCCCAGAAATTGGCAACGATCCTCGGCTACAGCGCTGCAGCGGAGCAGTTGCTCGCCCAAGATCTGGCGAGCACCAAGGGATTCGTGTACGTCGCCCGCCAGGTCGACGACGACAAGGCAACAGCGATCAAACAGCTCGCCCTGAAGGGCATCGGCTGGTACGACGAGCAGCGGCGCGAAACGCCTGCCGGCGACATCGGCAAGGAAGTCATCGGCAGGGTCAATGTCGATGGGGAAGGGACCAGCGGTCTCGAATTGCAGTTTCAGTCCGCACTGCAGGGTGTTCCGGGCGCTGGCACATTGCAGAGCGATGGAAGCCAGGGCGGCATCGCCATCGCCGGCAGTCGCGTCGTTACCAAGCAACCGGTCTCGGGCGACGATCTGGTGCTGACCATCGACCGCTCGCTGCAGTACGCCGCCGAACAGGCGCTCGCCGGCCAGGTGACAGCGATCGGCGCCCGAGGGGCGACGGCGATCATCGAGGACATCCACACCGGCGATCTGTATGCAATGGCGAGCGTGCGTCGCAACGCAGACACCGGCAACGTCGAAGTCACGTCGGCGAATATTGCCGCTGTCGACTCCTTCGAACCGGGCTCTGTCGCCAAGGTCATGACGGTCTCCGCTGCTGTCAACGAGGGAACGGTCACTCCGGACACGACATTTCAGGTGCCGGGATGCAAGATCTTCTACAACAAAGCGCGCGCGCTGTGCGCCGCAGAGGCTCACGGGATCGAAACGATGACCGTCCGTAAGATCCTGGCGAAATCTGACAACATCGGAACGATCATGATCTCCCAGACCCTGGGGACAGGCGCTGCCAGCTCCAATGTCCAAGAGCGGTACATGCGTGACTTCGGGATGGGCACACCGTCTTCACTCGGCTTTCCTGACGAGGCCTCAGGAATTCTCGTGCCCAACGCCCAGTGGAAGGGCGACCAGCGTTGGACGATCCCGTACGGTCAAGGCTTCGCTGTCACCGCCATCCAACTCATCGGTGCCGTCAATACCGTCGCCAACAACGGTGTCTACGTGGCCCCGAGACTCGTCGGTTCGATCATCGACAGTAAAGGCGTGCAGACGCCGACACCACCGTCGAAGACCCACCAAGTCATCACGCCAGAAACTGCAAAGCAGATGAATTCGATGATGCGCGACGTCATCTGCGACGGCACGGCAAGCGCATCGAAGGTGACCGGCTACACGATCGCCGGTAAAACCGGAACCGGCTACAAGGCTCAGCCGAACGGAACCTATCTCGACGCCCAGGGCGTCAAGCACTACATGGCTTCGTTCGTCGGCTTCTTCCCAGCGGAAGCACCGCAGTTCACGATCCTTGTGACAATCGACGACCCGCCGGCCGCCGGCGCACACTTCGGTGGCTCGGTCGCTTCGCCGGTCTTCGCTTCACTTGCCCAGACGGTGATCAGCCAGGAGCAGATCGCCCCACCGACGCCGGACGGCGGGTGTCCGAAGAAGTGACAGC
>JAYTOR010000312.1:0-20163 GCA_043747685.1 Actinomycetota bacterium | reverse complement strand
GATCAGCGGTGCGGGCGCGTCGCCCCGAGTGGGCGGAGATTCCATCCCTGGAGTACGTACGTACCGCGCCGGTCGCGCACGACTCCGATCGACGCCGTGTCGTTGAGGAGCACCGACCCTTCCTCGCCGGGCTGGCCGAGCATTCGTGCCGTGAGAATGCGGCTCAGGTGCCCGTGGGTGAAGACGAGCGCGGTGCCGTTCTGCGATTCGGACATGGCGATGAACTCGTCGCAACGCCGAGCAACGTCCGACACCGATTCACCGTGCGGGCAGCCGTCGCGGAAAATGTCCCAGTCCGGTACCGTCTCCTGGATCTGTTCCGTCGTCAGGCCCTCGTAGTCGCCGTAGTCGTACTCGGCCAGCAGGTCGGTGACAATGGCGGTTGCGGCGATCTCCCGTCCAAGCGCCATCTCCGCTGTCTTGCGAGCCCGTGCCCGTGGACTGACGTAAATGATGGTTTCCATCGGAGAGCCCATGAGATCGAGGAGCAGTGAACTGAGGGAGCCGGCTTCGATGCGACCTTCCCGCGTCAATTCGATATCTGTGGATCCGGTGTGGCGACCGTTCGCCGACCACTCTGTCTGACCGTGGCGGATGATGAGAAAATTGTCGACGGTCATCGAAGCGAATCCTGTGGCGTCCGGGGTGGAAATCGGCATACCCCACGTCGATCACGAGAGGCGGCGGTGAGGGTATCGACCAACATCACGGACGAGTCCTGCCTTCGGAGCAGCGACCACTATTTACGCGAGACCTGCACCCGGTAGCGTTGCGCGGGAAGAGGTGCCTTCGACGACAGGAGCGGAATGCTCGACGAGCGAAAGACAGCAATTCTCCGGGCCGTAGTTCAGGAGTACGTCGAGACGGCGCAGCCGGTCGGCTCGACGCACGTCGCCGACGCCCCAGGAGTCCGCGTCTCATCTGCGACGGTTCGCAACGATATGGCAGTGCTGGAGCAGGAGGGCTACCTGGTCCAGCCGCACACGTCTGCCGGGCGGGTCCCGACCGACAAGGGATACCGATTCTTCGTCGACCACCTCGCCCAACCGGGCCGCCTCGATTCCGTCGGACGGGCGCAGATCGGCGACTTCTTCTCGCACGCCCACGGTGCGCTCGAACAGATGCTGCACGACACGAGTCGTCTCCTCGCGAGCCTGACCAACTACACGTCGATGATCGTCGGCCCGACGCCGGAGGCCGCAGTCGTGCGATCGATCCAGATCGTCGGCCTCTCCGCCCGTGTTGCGCTGGTCGTCGTCGTCATGTCCAGCGGCAGTGTCGAGAATCACACGCTCGAACTCACCGACGACGTTTCCGACGCTCGCCTGGCGTCGGCGACATCGCATCTGCAAACCGCATTGATCGGCAAGCAGCTTCGTCTCGTCGCCGAACTCCGTCCGATGCAGGACCCCAAGAGTGACGAATTGGCCAAATCGGCGCTCGAAGCGATCCGCTCCGGGGCGAGTGGCGGCGAGGCCGTCTACGTCGGCGGCACCGCCTCGATGGCCAGTGCGTTCGACGCCGTCGACATCGTGCGTTCGGTGCTGCAGACGCTCGAACAGCAGTACGTGGTCGTCACGTTGTTGCGAGATGTGCTCGATCGAGGCCTCAGCGTTGCGATCGGGGGCGAACACGGTGTCGAACCGCTGTCGGCATGCTCCGTCGTGGTTGCACCTGTGACGATCGAAGGCGAGAATGTCGGCACGGTCGGCGTTCTCGGCCCCACAAGAATGAACTATCCACAAGCGTTGGCCGCGGTCGAGGTGGTCAGTGACCGCCTCGGCAGGCGACTGGCAGAGAGTTAGCAATGGCAGATCTCTACAAACTCATCGGTGTCCCGGAAAACGCGAGCCTCGACGACATCAAACGCGCCTACCGTCGACGCGCCAGGGAACTGCACCCGGACGCCAACCCTGGCAACGCCGAAGCAGAAGAGCAGTTCAAGGCGTTGGCACGCGCCTACGAAGTGCTGTCGGATCCCGAGACGCGCTCGCGCTACGACCGCTTCGGTGAGGCCGGAATCAGCGGTGCCGGCAGCCAGAGCGACGGTTTCGGCGGCGGCGGTGGCGGCCTCGGCGACCTGATCGATGCATTCTTCGGCGGAGGCGCTGGTGGCGGAGGCAGCCCGTTCGGTGGGCGTGCCCAGACGGGCCCGCCCCGCGGCCAGGATGTCGAGATCGTTGCCGACATGACGTTCGAGCAGGCGGTCTTCGGTGCGTCGATCCCGGTGACGGTCCGCACGGCGGTCGCCTGTGTCGATTGCACCGGGACCGGTGCCGGTTCCGGCACCAAGCCGGTGACATGTTCTGAGTGTGGCGGGAGTGGCCAGACCCGTCGAGTCCGCCAGAGCCTGCTCGGCCAGATGGTCACCGCTGCGGCCTGCCAACGCTGCGGTGGGACGGGGCAGGTCATTGCCACGCCGTGCCAGACCTGTCGCGGTGACGGACGTGTGCTCGAGAGCCGTTCGCTGCAGGTCGATGTGCCTGGCGGAGTCGACACAGGTGCCACGCTCCGACTCACGGGGCGAGGTGCAGCAGGTCCCCGCGGCGGCGCCAACGGTGATCTCTACGTTCACATTCGAGTCGCCGACGATGAACGATTTTCGCGCGACGGTGACGACATCATCGTCGCGCTCCCGGTCTCCATCGCCCAGGCGGCGCTCGGCTGGTCGACGTCGATCGACACCCTCGACGGACCGGCCGATGTCCACATTGCTCCCGGCACGCAGCACGGCAAGCAGCAGGTCATCCGTGGTCACGGTGTCACCCGACTGAACAGCCGGGGTGGCCGGGGCGACCTGCGGGTCGTCGCGATGCTTCAGGTTCCGACGAGGCTGTCAGAGTCAGAGGCCGAATTGCTGCGCCGCTACGCCGGCGAACGCAACGAGCAGGTCGATCCCCCGGAAAAGGGTCTGTTCTCCAAGATCAAATCCGCGTTCAGTTGATGTCACCCCGCTGGGGGCCCGACCCGGCGTTGGTGTCGTCGTCAGCTCACGTTTTCGTCGACTCCCTGGAGCAGCCGCTCCTCGACGTGAACGACAGCCATCATCTCAGTCGAGTACTACGACTTCGCGACGGAGAACAGGTGTCGATGACCGATGGTCAGGGGCGCTGGCGCAGTTGCACGTTTCAGCGGTCCACGTCGGCGCTGTCAGTGACCGGTGACATAGTCACACCGCCGCGTGCGACAGCACCGTTCGGCGTCGCTGTGAGCGTTCCCAAAGGAGACCGCATCGATTGGATCGTTCAGAAGCTCACCGAGCTCGGAACGACACGAATCGTCCTGTTGCGATCGGATCACTCCGTTGTGCGTTGGGATCTGGACCAGGCGTCCCGCCAGCTACTGCGGTTGCAGAGCATTGCCAGAGCTGCGGCGATGCAGTCCCGGCGGCTGTCCTTGCCGCAGATCGAGGTGGTTCAAAGCTTGGACGAGTTGCTCGCAGAAGGCGGCGTCGCTGTGGCGATGCTCGGCGCCGCACCTGTCGGCGTGACTCGAACACCAAACGTGGTGGCGGTCGGCCCGGAGGGTGGTTGGTCACCACGGGAATATGACATCGTTGCAGCCGGTGAACACGAGACTCTTGGCCTCGGAACCACCGTGCTGCGAACTGATACCGCTGCGATCGTTGCAGGGGTGCTGCTTGCAGCAGTGATCACATCGACCAATTCGTAACCGCAACATATGCTCGTCATTTGCGCTCGCAATCATTTGCCTTCACCGTACGGTCGCGGTAGCCTGCGCGCACAACGTCGTCGGTGAGGTGCGCCGGTACGCTGAGTGAGGAAACTACTGATGAGTACGTTCGATGACAACGACGAAGGCGTTTCTTCGCCATACAGCCGCAAGATCGGTGCACGTCTGCGGAACATCCGCAGACAAAAGCGGCTGTCACTCCAGGAGGTCGAACTGAACTCCACATTGGAATTCAAGGCCTCCGTGCTCGGTGCTTACGAGCGGGGTGAGCGGGCGATTTCCGTCCCGCGTCTCGAGCGCCTGGCTCGTTTCTACGCCGTGCCGATCGATCAATTGCTGCCTCGGGACGAGCAGTTGGTCAGCGAATACCAGAGTGCTGATCAAGGTGTAGGGAAACTCGTGCTGGATCTCGTCAAGTTGAACTATTTGAGCGGCGGGCCGTTCGAAATGCTGCAGCGCTTCTTCCGGATGATCCAGGTGCAACGTCAGGACTTCAACGGCAAAGTGTTGACGATCCGCACAGACGACCGGCGTGCGATCGCCGCAATGCTCGACGTTCCGATCGATGAAGTGGAGTCGCGGCTCGAGGCGCTTGACCTGCTCTATCGTACGGAGTGACAGTTGGCGGCGACACCGCTGAAGCTTTCGGCGCGTACGTGCACATCCCCTTCTGTATCCACCGGTGCGACTACTGTGCGTTCGCCACATGGACGGACCGCGATCACCTGATCGACAGCTACCTAGCGGCGCTTCGTCTCGACATCTCACGGGCTGTTGACGTCGGGATGCCGATCGCCTCGACGGTTTTCGTCGGCGGCGGAACCCCGAGTCGCGTCCCCGGTGCCGTGCTCGCATCCATCGTTGCGTCGATTCCGGTGACCGCGAATGCCGAGATCACCGTCGAATGCAACCCCGACGACATCACCCCTGAACTGTTGATGTCGTACGTCGACGGGGGTGTGAACCGCATCAGTGTCGGCGTGCAGTCGATGGTGCCACACGTTCTCAAGGCATTGGGCCGGACGCACGATCCCGATAATGTCCGTGCCGGTGTCGATGCTATCCGCAACGAACAGGGCCTTCGTTCGTTCAACCTCGACCTGATCTACGGCTCGGTCGGCGAGTCACTTGCCGATTGGGGGGTAACGGTCGACGCTGCGCTGGCGTTGGGGCCGCCGCACATCAGTGCCTATGGCCTGACCGTCGAAGCCGGCACGCCACTGGCGGCGACGCCGGAACGCTTCCCAGACGACGACGATCAGGCGAACAAGTACGAACTCGCCGATGAACGATTCGCCACAGCGGGTTTGGAGACCTACGAGATCTCCAACTGGGCCGAACCTGGCCACGAGTCGCAGCACAACCAGCTGTACTGGCTGCAGGCCGACTATCGGGGGTTCGGCTGTGCAGCCCATTCGCACCGAGCAGGTCGTCGATGGTGGAACCTGCGGACGCCTGAGCGCTACATCGAAGCAATCGAACGCGGCGAGAGTGTCGAGGCAGCCGGCGAGACACTCGACGCCGAAACCCGTCGTGTGGAAGGTCTGCAGCTCCGCGTGCGGACGCGCGATGGCGTGCCGGTCGAGGCGTTGGACGTCGAAGCGTTGCCAGGACTGGTCGAAGTTCACGGCGATCGCGTCGTGCTGACGAGAACAGGAAGGCTGCTGGCAAATGAAGTGTCCTTGCGGCTCAAGTGACCGCTAAGATGCCGTGTCCCGAAAAGGGGCGCGTAGCTCAGTTGGTTAGAGCGCTACCCTGACACGGTAGAGGTCCCGGGTTCGAGTCCCGTCGCGCCCACCAGAAAAACCAGGTCACAGGCCATGCGGGCAACCATGAGTCCCAAGCCAGAGTCGCCCAGGTGCACACCAGCTGCACAGAACTCGACGTCATAGGCTGTCAAATGGCGGCATCGGGCAGTTGGACGGTGCCGAGTTGTACGTGTTCCATGCGATGCCTGGCCAGACCTCAACTTCTCGAACTCTTGAAACCATGACGCGACCGAAAGGACCCACACCGATGAACGACCAGCCAACGGTCTCGCCGGCCGACGTCACGTTGTCGAACGGCGAGGTCCTGACCGAGGCCGACTTCGAGGGGATGGCGCTTGAGGTCGAAACCACGTTGCCTGACATCGAGCGACTCAAAGGCCGTCGACGCGCCGGGCGCCCACCGCTGGGCAGTGGGACGTCCAGCGTCATCGATATCCGCCTCGACGAACAGACGCGCCACGAACTCGACGAGCGGGCAGCACATGATCAGACGACGCCCTCGAAGATCGTGCGGGACGCTTTGCGGACTGTGAGCGCGTCCTAGGAATTTCAACGACAGCGATGTGGGGTCTCGCCACCGGGCACATCGCCCAACAAACTACCTTCGGCCCCGACGAGGGCCTCGGACAGCGACCCGCCTACCAGCAACAACTGCGCCTACACCGAAAAGTACGCAATGGTCGACGGTGGGTCATTCGACCGTTGGTGCTCGCTTCGGGACCAGGTCAGTGAGGCCGCTCGACTCGACTACAAGTCGGTGCAGACGGCGGTCGACGGGCTGAGATGCACCGTGACGATCGAGCTGCAGACAAGGCGCGAAAGCTTCACAACCCATACGACGTGCTGACCTATGTACTCGGCGACATTGACGGCTGGCCGATCGGCCTCGCCGCACCCGCTTCGCCTCTCAAGCTACATCGCCAGACCGCTGATCTCGGGAAACGCGAGGCCTACCTCGACGTCATCGCCGTGTCGCGCAACGGGGCTGCGTCGAACATCGACGAGGAACTCGCCGAGGACGACATCTCGATTGGCGGCCACGAGCACTACGTCTACGAGGTTGCGATTCGTCACGCCCATCCCGCGTACCAGGATCCGCAGACGGTGGAGATCGGACCCGGTCGATACGCGGTGCGGTTCCTGCTGCTGCTGCGTACGGCGTCGCTCAGGTCGAGCAGCGCCATCGTGCAGACGCGCAACGTGACGATCGAGTTGACGTAAGGGGATTCCAGAGCAGCCGCGAAACTGCGGCCATCGTCCAGCGGACCGGGAGAGACTTCAGTACGTCAGGCTCGGATGCCAGTCCTCGCCGCGGCCTTCCGGCGTGGTGTCGAGCAGGAGCCACAGCGGGTCCATCTCCACGGCGCTGCGCGGATCCTGTCCAGGGTCGGCCATGTCGCTGCTGATCTCCTCACTCCAGAAATGACTGATCGTGCCGTCCCGGCGCACGAACACGTTGTATGCGGGCATGTCGGCGTCGTCAGCGGACACGTAGTCCCTCGTGTAGTCGCCATCTCCGTCGCTGTACACGGGCAGATCGATCCATCGGCGTGATTGCTTGAAGTCGATCAGGCGATCGATCCCCGAGCGCGCCGTGAAGGCAATCGCGACGCGCTGGCGGATGTCGGCGATCTTGTGGTCGAAGCCACCCATGAACGAGGTACACATCGGGCATGGTGCCTGACGTTGCGGACCGAACATGTAGCTGTAGACGATCAGTGTGTGATGCTGACCGAAGAGATCGGCGAGGGTAACGTCCGACCCGTCTTCGGCAGTGAATTGGTAGTTGCGAGTGAGGGCTCCGCCGGATGGCAGGGCCCGTCGAAGTGAGGCGACTCGCTCGACCTGTCTGCGCAGTTCGATCTCCTCGACCAGCAGCGCCTGTCGGGCATCACGATATTCGACGGATTCGTTGGGAAACCGGACGCTGTTCGTCGCTGCCAGGTCGGCCGCAGAGGGCAGCTCGGCTGCAGATGGTGTGGTTGCGTTTGACTCCATAGTCGGCAGACGTCGGGGTCGAACCGAACTCATCGGCCGGTCGATGGATTCAACCGCCAGTCGGCTGCTGTCTTCGTCCCGTCCTTGGGATGCCAGTGGAAGGCGCATCCGCATGTTTCGCATCGATACAGCTTGCGCGGGTCGTCCGCCGTCGGGCCGCCAGGCGTTGCCGAGTGTTCGGCGATCGGGTGGTAACAGCGACGGCACGTCCCCTTGGGTTTCGGCTCCGTCATGGAACCATCATCACACGCCGATAGCGCACGCGTCGACGAGTTGGGTCCTGGCGGCATCATCGGGGCCGTCGAACCGCCCTCATGATCCATCCGTCATGATTCTCGCTGAGCCTCATGGAGGCTGGAAAGAGTGATTCTTCGCTTCCAGTTGACATCCTCGTCATATTCTGGGAACGTATGTGCCAGGGGAACATTGCGGCGCAATCGCGCGATCATCTGGGGGTTTGTGAGTGACACATACGCATGAAGAAGTCGGGCCATCCGTGAAGGAACTGCTGAAGGACTCGCCGAAGAACTGGGGCAAGTGGGGGCCCGACGACGAAGTCGGCAGCCTCAACTACCTCACGCCGGAGGTCGTGATCGCTGCAGCAGGCTCGATCAAGTCCGGCAAGACGTTCACGCTGCAGGTCAAGATGGCCAACCCGGCGGGCGATCCTGTATGGCCGGGCCGCACCGGCGCAGTTCGGATCAACGTGATGGACGAAGGCCATTTCATCGCCGGTAAGGGTGTCGAGTCGGCCGGTGGTGCCCACTATGCGGACGACTACATGACGTGTTTCCTGCAGGGATCGACGCAATACGACGCGCTCGGCCATGTCTGGTACGACGGCGAGATCTGGAACGGCTACGACGCCAAGACGACCATCGGCGGGATGGGCAAGGCGAGTGTGTGTGCAATCGCCGAAAAGGGCGTCGTCGGCAGAGGCATACTGCTCGACATCGCTAGATGGCGCGGCAAGGACGTGCTCGACGTCGGGGAGACCTTCACCCACGAAGACCTCCAGGCGTGCGCCGTAGCGCAGGGAACGGAGATCCAACGGCGTGACATTCTCGTGATCCGCACGGGATGGATCGGGAAGTTCTATCGGGTCTCGCGTGAAGAGTTCTATGGCAACTTCGTCGAGCCCGGCCTGACCCACAGCGACGAACTCGTCGCCTGGTTCCAGCAGATGGAAATCCCCAACATCGTGACCGATACGATCGCCAACGAGGTCACCGTCGATCCGGTGTCTGGCGTCGTCCTGCCGCTGCACAACGCGCTGATGCGCAACCTCGGTATCACCTTGACCGAAATCGCCTGGCTCGACGACCTCGCCGATGACTGTGCAGCGGACGGCCAATACACGTTCCTGTACGCAGCTGCGCCGTTGAAGGTCGTCAACGGAACTGGGTCGCCCGTGAACCCGATCGCTATCAAGTAGCCGAAACGCCCGACGAAAGTAGATCCTCATGCCGCATACGTTCAGCGCCATCGGCTTGCAGATGCAAGCAGATGTCAAGCAATTCATGGACGAGTTCATCTATCCGAACGAAGCCGAATACCACCGCCAGTACGCAGAAGGGGGCGATCACAGCTATCCGCCGATTCTCGACAAGTTGAAGGCTGCAGCGCGTGAAAAAGGTTTGTGGAACCTCTTCCTTCCGCATCTGCGCGCCGGCGAGCCCGGCACGAAGCTGACCAACCTCGACTACGCCCCGATCAGCGAGCAACTCGGAAAAGTCGGCTTCTCCTCGGAGGTACTCAACTGCTCGGCACCGGATACCGGGAACATGGAGGTGCTGCACCTCTATGGCTCCGAGGCGATCAAGGGCAGATGGCTCGCCCCGTTGCTCGAAGGAGAGATTCGTTCGGCATTTGCCATGACCGAGCCGTTCGTCGCCTCCTCGGACGCGACGAACATTTCGTTACGCATCGAACGTGACGGCGACGACTATGTCCTCAACGGACGCAAGTGGTTCGCCTCCGGCATCATGGCCGATCGCGCCCAGGTCATGATCGTGATGGGCAAGACCGATCCCACAGCACCGCGCCATTTGCAGCAGTCGATGATCGCAGTCCCCAAGGACACGCCAGGTGTCACCGTCCTGCGTTCGATGAGCGTCTTCGGCTACGAGGATCGAGGCGGCCACGGTGAGGTCGACTTCCACGACGCGCGCGTGCCCGTCGACAACCTTCTCGGTGAGGAGGGTGGCGGCTTTGCGATCAGCCAGGCCAGACTTGGGCCAGGGAGAATCCACCATTGCATGCGCTCGATCGGTGTCGCCGAACGAGCACTCGACCTGATGATCGATCGGGCGCTGGTGCGGACGACATTCGGTCAGCTCATCGCCCAACGCGGCCTCGTGCAGCATTGGATCGCCCAGAGCCGTATCGAAATCGACATGGCCCGAGAGTACGTGCTGGCCACTGCGCAGCTGATGGATACTGCCGGTAACAAAGCTGCGGCCACGGAGATCTCCGGCATCAAAGTGGCGATCCCGAACATGACGCTCAAGGTGATCGATCGGGCGATCCAGGTGCACGGAGCGGCCGGTGTCAGCGCTGACTTCCCGTTGGCGGAGATGTATGCGCACCAAAGGACGCTGCGGATCGCCGACGGTCCGGACGAGGTCCACGAAATGACGATCGCCCGCCGAGAACTGCTCAGGCGCAACCCGAACTTTCGCATGAACCCAGTACCAGCCGCCGGATCGGCGGACCCCGAACCACAAGTATTCGCCCGTCCGTAGCGTCCGATACCACCGGTTACGATAAGGGCGGGACGGCGGGCGCGCCCATCAGAACTGGTTGCCGGTCGGCATCCGGATAGTCGGAATCCTGCTCTGCTGACCTGATCCCATCATCACATTCGACGAAAGCCGGTCATGAGCCGTCCTGCCTCCTCAGACCCTGTCCCCTCACCGGATGACGCGCCGCCAGACGCTGCTTCGGGGTTGACACCGAGAGGTGCCAGGACCCGCGCCAGACTGGTGTCGGCGGCGCGCGAGTTGTTCGAGCGCCAGGGGTACCTCGATACCAACGTCAACGACATCTCGTCTGCCGCCAGCGTTGCCTACGGGACGTTTTACATCTATTTCACCTCCAAAGAGGAAGTGTTCGGCGAGGTCGTCAGAGACATGCATCTGCAGTTCCGGGCGATCGCCAGTGCCGAACCGCGTCCCGGGGGTGACGCCGCTTCGCTGATCGAACGGGCAAATCGCGGGTTTTTTCGGGCATATCAGCAGACTGCGGCGATGCAGCGGATCATGGAGCAGGCGTCCACGGTGAACCCCCGGCTGGCAATGGAACGCAGAGAGGCGAACCGCTACTGGCGAGACCGCGCCCGCCGGGCGATCACCGGGTGGCAGATCGATGGGGTGGTCGGCCGTGACATCGATGCCGTCTACGCGGCGAATGCCCTCGGGGCGATGATCGACCGATTCGCCTACCTGTGGTTCGTGCTCGGGGAGACGCACGAGTTCGAGGTCGCCGTCGAACAGTTGACGCACCTGTACTGCAACGCCCTTGGCATACCGCACACACTGAAGCTGTCGCCGCACGAATTCTGACGAAGAATTGTTCGCCGCCTTGACAGTTGCGTGATGTTGCAGGCAGACTGCCATAGTCGAAGGTGATAGAGATGTCATCTTCGGCTGGGGGACGAGACGCACGATCTCGACAACAAGGGGGATGGACCATGTCTACAGAAGATTCTGACCGCGCGGATCAGCAGTTCACTGCTCGCACCCGCCGAGAACTGCTCAAAGTGATGGGGCTCACCGGTGCCGGGCTGATGCTCGGCGGACCGCTGCTGGCAGCATGCGGAAGCAGTGCCAGCAAGTCGGCAGCGACCGCTGCACCTGGTGGGACACCAGGTGGCACTGCGACGGGCGGCGGTTCGTCATCCGGCGCCGGCGCCAAACTCATCGACATCCTGAAGATCGACAAATCGGTCGCCGGTGGTGGAAAGACATGGCAGATGGGCGCAGTGCTGGCGCTGACCGGCCCCGGTTCGTACTACGGCAAGACGATGACCAACGGCATCAATCTCGCTGTCAAGCACATCAAGGCTGCCGGTGGACCTGACATTCAAGTCACGACGCTCGACCACAAGAGCGGCGATGCCCAGGCCGGCGTCGACGCCATGCGTCAGCTCGTCGCCAAGAAAGTTCCAGCCAAACTGGCATCGTATGTCGACGACCTCGGGGCGATGCTGCCGGCGACGGAGCAGGCGAAGATGTTCACGCTCGACGGTGGTGGGGGAACGAGCATCTTCGGTCAGGGCAAGCCGTACTTCTACGGGACCCGCGCCATCACCCCGAACGACGCGCTGCCCGGTGCGCTCAAATATCTGAAGAAGGCAATGCCAGGCAAGACCAAGCTCGGCTACATCGTCTGGGATCTGGGCGAACCGGTCAACGGCGAGATCAAAGCCGACCTGCTGGCCAAAGCCACAGCGCAGGGCTTCGAGTTCAATGGCCTGTACGAGGTCTATCCCGTCGGAGCTTCCGACTACTCGACGTTGATCCCGAAGATCAAGGCGAATCTCCCAGACATTCTCATCGCCTACGGCTCTGGCCAGGATCCGGGTCACTTTTCTTCACAGTGGTACACAAGCGGCGGCACGCTCTGCCCGTTCATCGGGTTCGAACTGACTCCTGACGGCGTCAATGCTGCCAAGGGTGCCTACGACAAGTACGGCTTCACGTTTGCCGCCGATTACTTCGACGAAAACGTCGGCGTCAACCCGTTGGCGAAGTTGTTCATCTCCGAATTCCAGGCGGAGTACAAGTTGTTCCCCGACTTCTACGCTGCGAACTTCTACGAAAACACGCTGGCGATGTGGGACATGATCCGGCGGGTCTTGAAGAAGGGTGGCGACATCAACAGTGGTGAACAGTTGGACGCAGCGTTCCAAGCGGATCTGAGCGCGGCAAGCGTCTACGGCGGTGACGCCACGACGGTGGGTCAATACAAGATCGATCCGAAGACGCACTCGGTCATCCGGCGTCCGATGGGGATCTTCGAGCAGAAGGACGGCAAGGTCAAGGCGCTCGCGTACTACGACATCAACGGCGACGACTACCGACTCGCCTGACGATTCCATACAGCCCTGAGAATCCGGCGGTGCCACGTGCCAGCGCACGAGGCACCGCCGGTGTTCTTTCCGCCGCAAACGACAAGAGAGTGAGGCCGCTGCGGTGCTCGCAGTCACCTTCGAAACCGTCCGACAACTCATCGCCGCCGGCATCGTCAATGGATCCGCATACGGCATCCTCGGGGTTGCCTTTGCGCTGATCCTCGGCGTCACCGGACGATTCCACTACGCCTTCGGCGTGCTCTACACGCTCGCAGCGTTCTTCGCCTTCACGCTGTTCGACCGGGTCGGTTGGCCGTTCTGGCCGGCGGCGATCGTCGGCATCGTGATCACCGTGGTGATGGGTGTCGGTATCGAGGCGTTCGTCTACCGGCCACTTGCAGCGCGAGCCGGGAGCAATGCCCTCCTCGCTGTCTTCGTCGCCGCACTCGGCCTCGGCATCGCCGGTGGCAACCTCATCCAGATCTTCTGGGGCGCGCAGACCCATTCGCTGCTCGGCATCAGCATCTCGCCGATCAACGTGCTCGGTGCCGACATCATCAACATCGACCTCTATTCGGTGATCGGCGGGGTGCTGCTGGTGGCACTACTGACCTGCCTGCTGCGCTTCACTGGGCTCGGCAGGGCGATCAAGGCGACGCGAAGCAACCCCGAGATGGCACTGCTGATCGGCGTCGATCCCGCCCGGATCTATCTCGTCGTGTTCGCCATCGCCAGTTTCCTCGCAGGGTTCGCAGCGATCATGGCGGCGCTGAAGTATTCGGTCGAACCGACGATGGGTTTCCGGCCGGTTGTGCTGGCCTTCGTCGTCGCCTTTCTCGGCGGGACGGCGAAGTCGCCGGTTCGCGTCTTCCTCACCGGGATCGGCATCGGCCTGATCGAAACGATCAGTTCCATCTGGCTGCCGGTCCGCTGGACGCAACTCGTGGTGTTCGTGATCCTCGTGTTGTACCTGATCTCGTTCTCGGTGAATCGCGCCGTCTTCACCCGTCTCAGCGCCGCCCTCACCGGTCGGGCATAAGGGAGCATCGTGCAGGTCGCATCCAACTACATCGATCAGATCCTGATCTTCTCGATCTTTGCGCTTTCCCTCAATCTGCTCCTGGGCTACATGGGTCAGGTGTCGGTCGCCCACGCTTCGTTCGGGGCGGTGGGGGGCTACGCAGCCGGGTACTTCGCACTGTCGCACGGGTGGAACGTGCTGCTCGGTGCGCTGGTCGGTGCGCTCATCGCCGGTGTCGTCGGTGCCGCTGTTGCGCTGCCGGCGTTGCGCCTCTCGGTGGAATACCTCATTCTCCTGACGCTCGGCGTGTCGTCGGTGCTACTCGGGTTGTTCACGACCTTCGCTCAGCTCGGCGGCACCTATGGCCTGATCGGCATTCCGCCGGCCTCGATCTTCGGCCATCAACTCCTGCAGACGACCGACTGGCTCGTCCCGCTGGCGGTCATCCTCGCCGTCGTCTTCCTGATCTGCCACCGGATCGGTGAATCTCCGTATGGCAGGGTACTCAAGGGAATCCGCGACGACGACAAGGCGACGCTGTCGCTCGGCAAGAACGTGGTCCTCTACAAAGTCGTCGTCTTCGGGATCACGTGTGGCCTCGCCGGGCTCGCCGGTGGACTGCTCGCCGGCTTCAACAGCCTGGCAACGCCGAGCCAGTTCGGTTTCGACGTGTCGTTGTCGATCTTCGCGATGGTGATCTTCGGCGGCACTGGCAACCTCACCGGCTCGATCCTCGGTGCAGCCACCGTCGTGCTGACGAAGCCGCTGCTCGAGTGGGCGGTGTCGTTGGCACCGGAGACGGCGGCGCTGTGGCGCTTGACGCTGTACGGCTTGCTGCTCGCAGTGCTGATGCGGTTGCGGCCGCAGGGATTGCTACCGGAAGGCCTCAACGTACTCAAACCGGCGACATGGAGGCCTTCGCGCACAACGAACGGTTCCGACGAGATCGTTCCGACTGCCGTCGCCGCTGCAGCACAGGAATGGGAGACGCGGCTCGAGGTCGGCGAGTCGATTGCGCAGGAAAAGCAGCGCGAGAGAAACTGGAGCGACGCTCCGGTCGTGCTCGAGGTCACCAACCTGTCCAAACGGTTCGGCAGCATCGTTGCCACCGAGGAATTCTCGATGGTGCTCCGCAAAGGAACGATCACCGCCCTCGTCGGTCCGAACGGTGCAGGGAAGACCACCGTGTTCAACCTGCTCACCGGCTTCATCGCTCCCGATCAGGGCTCGGTGAAGCTGAACGGCGAGGAACTCGTCGGAATGAAGCCGAACAGGGTCGCCAATGCCGGGATGGTGCGATCGTGGCAGGATGTCAGGGTCATCCCGAGGCTGAGCAGCCTGCAGAATGTGATGCTCGGCGTGCAGGACCAGACGGGCGAACACCTCGGACCGCTGTTCGGCAACATTCCCGGGGTCCGAAAGTGTGAACAGACCGTCCGTGAGGCGGCGATGGAATGGCTCGAGTTCGTCGGGATGGCGGACTTCGCCAACAGTCCGGCCGGGGCGTTGTCGTTCGGGCAGTCGAAGCTTGTCGCCCTCGCGCGTGTGCTGGCGACGAACGCCGACGTGTTGTTGCTCGACGAGCCGTGTTCCGGAATCGACACCCAATGGGTCGACGCCATGCTCAGCCTGATCGAGAAGGTGCGCGAGCAGGGACGGACAGTTTGCATCGTCGAGCACAACCTGCATGTCGTCGACCGGCTCGCCGACCATACGTATTTCATGGAACTCGGCCGGATCACCGATCAGGGCACGTTCCAAGAGCTGACCAATTCACCACGACTCGCGGAGGCGTACTTTGGAACCGTCTGAGTCGGGGACATCCGAATCCGGAGCATCTGCTTCGCGACCGTCCGAATCGGGAGTTGGAACGCTGCTGGCGCTCTCGCGCCTGTCGTGCTCATACGGTCGAAAGCACGTCGTCTTCGACATCGATATGACGGTCGGAACCGGGGAGATCGTCTCGCTGTTCGGCCACAACGGTGCCGGCAAGACGACCATCATCAAGAATGTCCTCGGCGCCTACAAGCCATCCGGGGGATCAGTCCGCTACGCCGGTGAGGACATCACCGGCTCATCGGCACGTGCGAACGTGCGCAGGGGAATGGCGCTGATCCCGTCGGAACGTTTTGTGTTCGGCGATCTGACGGTGTACGAGAACCTGCTGCTCGGAGCCGCCAATCTCAAGGACCAGTCCAGGCATGAGACCTTGCTCGCACAGGTGTACGAACTGTTCCCGATTCTCCAGGAACGATCGAAGCAACTGGCCGGGACGATGTCGGGTGGACAGCAGCGAATGGTCAGCCTCGGCTTGGCACTGATGACCTCGCCGAAGCTACTGCTGCTCGACGAGCCGTCCCTCGGCCTGGCACCAGCGGTCGTCCAACAGATCTTCACGGCCGTCCGCACGCTCGCCGACGACGGTCTGTCGGTGCTACTCCTCGAACAGAACGTGGGACAAGCGCTGCGTATCTCCGACCGTGCGTACGTGATGCGCAGCGGGCGAATCATCCTCCAGGAGTCCGCTGAGAAGATGCGGGCTCGCGACTCGTACTGGGACCTGTTCTGATGCCGAAGCTCACCGAATCCGAAGCCTCGATTTTTCTCGACGAACCGGGGCACCTGTTGCGTGTCGCCACCGTTGACGCCGACGGCATGCCGCGCAATGCCCCGATCTGGTACATCGTCGATCGCGGTTGCGTCGTCTTCACGCCGCGGGTGCATTCTGTGTTCCTGGCGAACCTGCTTCGTGATCCACGGGTCGGGCTGACAATCGACGAAGACTCGTTGCCGTACCGCAAGGTCACAGTCCAGGGAGTCGCCGAATTGTTGTACGCGCCGGGTGCCGACGACGAATGGCGCGACACATATCGCGCCATAGCGTCTCGCTATATCCCGGTCGAGGCTGCCGAGGCGTATGTGCAGAACACGATCGACCAGCCGCGTGCGCTGCTCGGGGTGTCGCTCGACGCCTCGTCGAGCAGGGTGCTCAGTTGGCGGATGCCGGTGGAGGACGAACCGGCAAGCGGTATCTGGGCGCGACGCTACTACCTCGACGACACGATCATGGCGAAGATCGCCGACGCTGCCGGTTGAGAGCGCTGTGGTGACAGCGTCGGGCGAAGCCGCTCAGCGGATCTGCTCGCCCCATTCGGTCTCCTTGCGCAACACCGCTTTGAGCACCTTCCCACCGGGGTTGCGCGGCAAGGGTTCGTCGCGAAAGGAAATGAACTGCGGGACCTTGAAGTCAGCGATCTGCTCTCGGGCCCAGGCACGAATCGCTGCCGCGTCCGGATGTGTTCCCGGGGCGGCCACCACGACGGCGCCGACCTTCTCACCCATCATTGTGTCCGGCACGCCCATCACCGCAACCTCGTAGATCTCCGGATGCTGGACGAGCGCGTTCTCGACCTCGACGCAATAGACGTTCTCGCCGCCGCGGTTGACCATGTCCTTCTTGCGGTCGACGATCTGCACGAATCCGTCGTCATCGACGCGAGCGAGGTCGCCGGTCCGCAGCCAGTGATCGACGAAGGTGTCGGCTGTCTGCTCCGGCTTGTTCCAGTAGCCGGCGACGATGTTCTGCCCACGGATCAGTAGTTCGCCGACCCCGGTGGATTCGTCGACTTCGATGAGATCGACTTCGACGACCGGTGCAGCGAAGCCGACGGTTTCGGGATGGGAGTCGCAGTACTCGTCCGGCAGGAACGTGGAGACCGACGACGTCTCCGTGAGACCGAAGCCGTTGCCGAGCCGCGCATGGGGAACGTAGTGGCGCAGCTTGGCGATGATCTCAGGTGCCATCGGTGCGCCTCCGTAGGTCAGGTAGCGGACGCCGCTGACATCGAACTCGGTGAAGTTCGGTTGACTCATCGCCAGCCAGTAGATGGCCGGCACCGACGTGACCATGTTGACCTGTTCGTCGACGATCGCCGCTAGAAACGCTTGCACGTCGAAGGCCGGCATGATCACCGTCGTACCGCCGAGGTACATGGTCAACAGCAGTTGGCTGTTGCATCCGGTGACGTGGAACATCGGCACGGAGATGAGGTTCCGCAGACGGATGTCGTCGAGCACGCCGATGACCCTGCGGCACGTCTCGCAGTTGGACAGGAAATTCTCGTGGGTCGTCATCGCCCCCTTCGGGAAGCCTGTCGTGCCACTCGTGTAGAAGATCGCCGCGAGGTCGGCTGGTTGGAGATCGTCGACGACGAAAGGCTCGCCGTCCGGCAGGGCCACCCCCGGCTCGAAAGCGTACTTTGCTCCGGAATCGGTGATCACGTAGTCGACTTCGGCATCACTGAACCGGGTGTTGACCGGCACTACGACGGCACCTGCCATCTGCACTCCGAAGAACGCATAGGCCCAGTCGTTGCCGTTGGCGAGATGGATGGCGACCCGGTCGCCGCGTTCGACGTTGTTCGCCATGAGCCCGCCGGCGACGCGGCTACTGCGGTCCCACAGTTGTTGATACGACACCCGCTGACCGCCGAGCTCGACGAGCGCCTCGCCATCTGGCTGGGCGGTGACGGCCGAACGGAACATCGCCACCAGCGACGACGGCAGGCCGGTGTAACGCAGGACACCATCGGCAGACCGTTCGACGCCGCTCATGTCGAATGGTTCGATGTTCGGCGTGCGGCCCTGCTTGACGATCATGTCGTTCCCTCCAGATGACGCCCTACCCCCTGTACGACGACTCTGAATTCTGCCGCTAAAGGTGATACCTTTGTCAAGTCAGCGGCTTTGGGGATCGCGCTGGACACGACTCGAACTGGGGAAAGTCATGCTGCTCGGCGACATCATCAGGCTCAACGGACGAAAAACACCCGAAAAGATCGCTCTAATCGCTGGTGATTCAATCGTCACGTTCGGCGAGCTGAACGACCGGATGCTGCAGGTCGCCAACGCAATGTTGCAGCTCGCCCGCCCGGGTGACCGCATCGCCGTGCTCGCCGAGAACATCCCGGAGTATGTCGAGATGTACTACGGCGTGCCGTCTGCCGGAATGGCACTGACCTTTCTGAACTACCGGCTCCATCCGAAGGAATGGGCCTGGATCCTCAACAACGCAGAGGCAACCGTGTTGGTGATACAGGCCAAGTTCGTCGAGCAGGTCGAGCCACTCCTGGCGACGATGCCCACTGTCCAGCACGTCGTCGTGATCGGCGAGACGACGTCCGCCACGCAGGTGAGCTATGACGATCTCGTCGGGGCGACGGCGGCAAAGGAGCCGGACATCGACGTGGACGAGGACTCGACCGCGTGGTTGCTGTACACGAGCGGCACGACCGGCTTCCCGAAGGGGGCGATGTTGTCACATCGAAACCTGATCGTGGCTGCGCTCAACTCGGTGATCGAATACGAACCCCAACCGGACGAACGGGCGCTCATCGCCTTTCCGCTGTGCCACGTTTCCGGGTACGCCGTGCCCGTCAATCATTTCCGTGGCGGCAGGGTGGTGCTGACGCCGATGTTCGAGCCTGGCCTGTGGATGCAGCTCGTCGACGAGCACCAGATCACCGGGACGTCGATGGCGCCGACGATGCTCAACTTCATTCTCCAGCACCCGAAGGTGAACGACTTCGAACTGACCTCGCTACGCGGTATCGGTTACGGCGCGGCGGCGATGCCGGTCGAGATCCTGCGAGCGGCGATCGCCCGATTCGGTCCGATCGTTTACTCCGGCTTCGGGATGACAGAACTCGGCGGCAACGTGCTGACGTTTCCCAAGTCGGCGCACGCCAGGGCGATCGACGGCGAGGAACATCTGCTGTCGTCGTGCGGTACGCCGATGGTGCTTGCCGACGTCAAGGTCGTCGACGAACAGATGGTCGAGTGCCCGCCAGGCGTTGTCGGCGAGATGGTGATCCGTGGCGAACAGGTGCTGCTCGGCTATTTTCGCAACGAGGAGGGGACCAATAGGGCGTTCGAGGAGGACGGTTGGTTCCACACCGGTGATATGGCGCGACGCGACAAGGAAGGCTTCTTCTACATCGTCGACCGGATGAAGGACATGATCATCACCGGCGGCGAAAACGTCTACAGCCGCGAGGTCGAAGAAGTGCTCTATCTGCATCCAGCGGTCTCCGAAGCAGCGGTCGTCGGCGTGCCGGACGTGACGTGGGGTGAGAAGGTCACGGCAATCGTCGTGCTCCGCGCCGGTATGTCAGCCACCGAGGCGGAGATCATCGCCGTCTCGCGTGACAACCTCGCTGGCTTCAAGAAGCCGAAAGCGGTCGTCTTCCTCGACGAGCTCCCCAAGACGGTCAGCGGCAAGATCATCAAACGCGAACTGCGCGATCGCCTGGCCGCCGGAACACTGTCATGACCGTCGACATCGTCGGACCGTTCCGTCTCGACGGCAAGGTGGCGCTCGTCACCGGCGGGTCATACGGATTGGGCGTGCTGTTCGCCGAGATCCTCGCCAGCGCAGGTGCAGAGGTCGTCGTCACGGCCCGGTCCGTCGACAAGTTGGCCGACACAGCCGGAATCGTCGAGGGACTCGGGCGGAAATGCCTGGCGATCGGCGGAGACGTCACCGTGTATGCCGATTGCGAGCGGGTGGTTGCCGAGACGATGGCGATGTTCGGACGGCTCGACATCCT
>JAYTOR010000311.1:0-1828 GCA_043747685.1 Actinomycetota bacterium | reverse complement strand
CGCACCCGTGGTGACAGCTCGGCCGCCATCAACCGGGTCAATTGGGACACGGCGGCCTTGGTCAAGCTGTGCGTCAAGGATCCGCGAGCAGCCTTCCGGCCGGCCACCGAGCTGATATTGACGATAGACCCTCCACCGCCGTCCAACAAATGAGGGACGACCAGTCGGGACAGCTCGAAGGCCGACGACACGTTGAAATGGAACGAGCTCTCCAGCTGCGCCACCGTCGTCTTCGTGAACGGCCGTGACATGGAACCGCCGGCGTTGTTGACGAGCACGTCGATTCGACCGAACTCCGACATCGTCGACGAGACGGCATCGGCCAGGAACTCGAGATCGTTCACGTCCCCGGGAATCGCCAGCGCCTTGCGCTTGCGGGTGCGCACGTGGTCTGCGACGGATTCCAAATCGCTCTTCGTGCGGGCGATGATCACGACGTCTGCGCCGGCATCGGCCATCGTCAACGCAGTCGACTCGCCGATGCCTTGGCCACCACCGGTGATCATCACGACCCGGTCGTCGAGGCGGAACGCAGATTCAGTCGGAGTCATGCAATCATCCTCGCTCGTGTCGCGGCTGGAACGGAACGTCGGCGTCTAACCGGCACGATGTTGTCAGGGCGCCGGTACTGCGAACTGCTGCGAGATCCGGTTCGCGTCGAGCTTGGCGGCCACGATGGCGGGCAGGCCACTCAGCTTGGCGAGCCAGTTGGACTCGCACTGGAACGTACCCCGCTTCTCCGGCGCCACCCGCTTGTACGCGGTGTCGACGAGATGCAGCATCACGTTGCACACGGGCGGATGATTGGCTCCCGGATCGTCCTCGGCATGCAGGCCGTGACCCGTCCAACTGTGGATGTTCTTCAGGTTGGTGATGGTGCAGGCCCGAGTCAGATCGGCACCACACTGCGATGCTGCAGTTGCCCACAGCATGAACGACGAGGTCGCCTGCGCACCGAGCAACGACACGTCGCCGCCAGCTGTCTTGATCATGTCGAGGTAGTCCTTCGTGGCGGGGTTCACGTCTGCCTCTTCGAATGGAACGAATGCCATCCGGACGTACAGGTTGTTCAACGCGCCATCAGTGTTCGCCTTCGCGCAGCCGGCCTCGTAGTGATTCGAGTCGGCGATGATCGGCACGTTGAAGGCATTGGCTTTGGCAGCCTGAGCGAACAACTGCAGGTTGGGCAGGCACGATCCAGACCAGTAGACCGCCGTTGTTCCAGCGTCCTGGAGCTGCTTGACGAACGGCGTCCAGTCGGTCTCGCCCGTGATCGAATACTCGAGCTTGGTCTCGGAGAATCCCCAGCCGAACGCAGGCGCAGCTGCGACGACCTTGTCACGCAGTTCCTGGGTTGCCGAGAAGTTTCCGACGAGCGGACCGACGTGTTGAACTGCGGCTCCGAGGAGCGTTGTCGTCTGAGCGAAGATGCCGGCCGGTGTCTCATCGGCTGGGTTCGGCACACCGACGTACACGTCCTTGCCCATCGCGAACGCAGCGTTCGTGCTGTAGGCCGGGACAGCGGGAAGTCCACAGGCAAGGCGGGTCTCTTCCTGATTGCTGTCGAAAGCCCAGCCTTCTCCGACGAGGAAGAAGTTCTTGTCATCGCACGCCGACTGAATCGCCGGGCCGACGTTCAGCAATGCAGCGTCGTAGTAGTTGAACTTGATCTGACGGCCGTTGATGCCGCCGAGCGAATTGCACTTCGTGACGAGCGCCTTCATCGCATCGGTGATCTCGTGATCGAGACCTGGCGCACCGGCATAGCCGGCGTCGTCGCCGCCGGCGATCGAAATCGTCTTGTCAGTGACGCCGACCTCGGTACCGG
>JAYTOR010000310.1:0-5985 GCA_043747685.1 Actinomycetota bacterium | reverse complement strand
CTGGAGCCGTGGTACTGGCGGCGATGTGGCCGTGCTCGTACCTCCCTGCCGTTGCGGCCCTGGTGGTATTGGCGGGCATCCTCTCGGGCTCAACACGGTGAAATGTTTGGGAGTTGCTCAATTCGGCTGGCGCACACTGCTTCGTGGGAAGGTGACGTGATGGTCGTCGATGAGGTCAAGGCGCTCTACGCCTTGCCGCCGGGCGAATTCGTTGCCGAACGCACACTGGTCGTGCGACGGTTGAAACACGAGAAGCGGGCAGCGCACGCCGCAGCGATCGCCAAGTTGCGCCGGCCGAAGGCAGCAGAGTGGCTGCTGAACCGGCTCGCCAGGGAGGACCCGGCGGTCGTCGAGCGATGGGCGACGTCCGTTGCTGGCGCACGCGGCGCCCAGTCGGCGGCGATCGGCGGCGCATCGGGAGACG
This sequence comes from Actinomycetota bacterium, assembly GCA_043747685.1. Lineage (GTDB taxonomy): Bacteria > Actinomycetota > Acidimicrobiia > Acidimicrobiales > Ilumatobacteraceae > JANXUF01. Next base: position 5,561 of record JAYTOR010000310.1, on the reverse strand, counting down.
ACTTCCGGGTGGCGACGAACGAACTCAACGCAGCGACACGGGCGATCGCCGATGCTGCCCTCGGTCTCGAGAGCGACATCAAACGCAACGACGTATTGGTCGTCCTGCGAACGCTGATCGCCGCCGACTCGACCGACATGTTGGTCGGCGGCGTCGTCGGTTCCGAAGGCGTGCTCGAACCGGCAGACCTCTTCGCCGGTGCTCCGGAACCGATTCTTCGCCTGGCGATCAATCGCCCACCGAAGTCGGCACGAGTGAAAGGGCGACGGCCGGAGCCGCCGATCGCGCGAAAGATCGAGCCGGAAACCGTGTCGGAGATCGAGACGAAACCGGAGCCCCGCCCGACGGCCGGCGAGATGCGTCGGAGGACGCGTCTGATTGCGGAGTACGGCCGTGCTCAGACCTCGCTCGATGCTGCCCGTGGTGCGGTCGATGCCGGAGTCGCCAAGGTCGACGTTGCGAAGGACGTGCTTGCCAAGGCGGAGGATGTTCTGGCCAGGCGGGTCTGCGAGTTGGAAGCAGCAGAACGTGATCTGCGGCGCCTTGCGGACGACGTCGAGTCATTGACTGGGTCATCGCGGTAGTGCAAGGACGACCAGTGTGGACCACACGAGATGGGTCGTGATCGGGGCGATCAGGCCACCGGTGCGACTTCTGACCAGCGCGAAGACGACACCCATCACGATCGCTGCCAGTGTCAACGCAGTGTTGCCGGCGGTGGCCGCCACCGCAATGTAAACGACCGTCGATATGACCAACGGCGTGCGGCCGCCGACGGCGTCAGGAAGCGAGCCGCGGAAGAACAGCTCCTCGGCCACACCGTTGACCAACGCAAGTGCGAGCACAGCAACGACAGGGCCGGCATCGGCCTTCGCCAGCAGGTTGACGGTCGGGCCGGCGATGAACGAGATGTGACGCCCAATCTCGTCGGCGGCGACGAATACCCCGAACATCGCCGTGCCGACCACCGTGCCGATCGCCAATTCGATCCTCGGGTGGAACATGGCGCCGGTCCAGTGAATCGGCAAGCTCAGCAACGCAGCCACAACCCAGACGGCTGCCAGTGCGTACCCGGCGATGTAGAAAGTGGCACTGCCCCGTTCGACCCTCAGCGTCGCGCCGATCAGCGCGGCTCCGACGATTAGCGCGGAGAGGGCGACTGCGCGCCGGCGGCGTTGTGCTGTTGGGTTCTTGACGACTGTCGGTGATTCGACCGAGCGTTCAGACTGAGACGGCGTCACGCTTGGTGCGCATCTTTCGTGCCTGGCGATCTTTCAGCGCTCGGCTCGACGCCTCGGAGAACGGCATCGCCTGATGACCGGTCAACTGCTCGAGGCCTCGTTCCGTGACTACCACTTCGTTGGTCATCGAATCAACGAGTGAACGGGCCGTCTGCAGGTCGACATCGGTGATCAACCGTAGCCAGTGCGATGACAGTGTCGGCGTCAGCAGCGGCACCGGCAGGATCAGCAGTCGGCGGTCCATCTGCCTGGCCGCCTTCAATAGCATCTCTCTGTAGGTCATCGCCTGCGGGCCGCCGATGTCGAAGTGCTGGCCGGCAACATCCAGTTCGAGGCTGTCGGCGAGATAGGTGACGACATCGCTGAGGGCGATCGGCTGCGTCTTCGTCTGCACCCAACGCGGGGTGATCATGACCGGCAGCCGTTCGATCAGTTGGCAGAGGATCTCCCAGCTGACGCTCCCGTCACCGACGACGATGCCGGCGCGAAGCGCCGTCGTCGGCGCCTCGTTCATGAGGATCTGTTCGACTTCTCGGCGGCTGCGGAGGTGCGGGGAGAGGTCGTCGTTCTCGTCCCCGAGCCCGCCGAGGTAGACAACGCGTTGTAGACCAGCGGATGCAGCCTCGCGTCCGAAGGCGATCGCGCCCTCACGATCGATGGCGGCGAAGTCGCCCCGGTCCAGGGAATGCACGAGGTAGTAGGCGGCGTCCACTCCGCCGAGGGCCTTGGAGAGCGAGGATCGATCGGCGACGTCGCCGAAGACGTCGGTCGCGCCGTCGGTGCGTGTCTTGGGATGGCGGGTCATCACCCGCACGGCATGCTTTCGTTCGAGCAGTTCGGTGGTCAGGTGCGAGCCGACGAATCCGCTCCCTCCGGCGATGAGAATCTCCATCAACGTGCGATACCCAGCAGACATCGACTACACACCCCGCAGCGCCGAATATCGGGAACTTCTGCACAGTGCGGGCAGTTCTGCGCAGTGCGGGCAGTTCGCCGTCTGAACCCTGCGCCGCTGCTACTCGGTGATCGCCCTGAGGAACGCTTCGGCCTCGTCCCGCCTCCGGGTTCGTTTCATCGGTGGCAACCCGTTGACGATGCTCCATCGATAGCTCGACGTACCGAGGCGCTTGTCGAAGACGGCGACGACACCCCTGTCGGTGGTCGAACGGATCAGCCGGCCTGCAGCCTGGGCGAGGAGCATCGTCGCTCGTGGGACGTCGATCTCGCTGAACGCTGCCGACCCGAGCAGCTCGCGCCTGGCCGACAGCAGCGGATCGTCAGGTCGCGGGAACGGGATTCGATCGATCGTGACCAGCGACAGGGTACGGCCGGGAATGTCGACGCCCTGGAAGAACCCGGCGGTTGCGAACAGGCACGACGATTCGTCCTGACTGAACGCCTGGACGAGTGCTGTCTTGGGCAGATCGCGCTGGGTGAAGATCGGTACCTTCACACGCGGTTTGATCGCCTCGGCGGCTGCCTCCATCGCCCTCCAACTGGTGAACAACGCCAGCGTGCGCCCGCCTGCTGCAGCGATCAGGGCTTCGAGTTCGTCGTGCATTGCCTTCTGGTAGTCGGCGTGGCGCGGGTCCGGCATGTGCATCGCGCAGTAGATCAACCCGTGCGCCGCATAGTCGAACGGGCTGTCGACGTTCAGTTCTGACACGGCCGTGCCGGGGATACCGACCCGATGGGCGAGCGAGCTCGGGATCGTTGCGCTGGTCAGTATCGCCGTCCGTTTGTTCCAGATTCCGGCGAGGAGGATCGGGCTGACGTCGAGCGGAGCGATTTCCAACGATGCAGCTTCTGCGGTGCCTTCGACGAAGGCAACCGATTGCTCGCCGAATTCGAGCGCCGCATCGATGTCCTCCATCAACGACGTCGCCATCGTCTGCGCCCGGATCACGCGTTGCTTGGCATCGTCGACCGGTGTGTCGACCTTGCGCAGCGCGGCCTGCAGCGCGTCGATCCGTCGCCGACCCTCGTTGAGGATTTCGACGAGGTCGTCTGGGAGCGGCCGTGGCAATCGTTTGCCGAGCACTCGTTGCATCGTCTCTCGCAACGCGACACCGGCGTCGATCACCGCGCCGGTCACGGCAGTGTCATCGAGGATTCGCCGAGCCGTCTGTGCGGTGCGGGTGAACCGGCTTGCCGAAATCGAGATACCGACCGTGTCGCTCATGATGTCTTCGAGCTGGTGGGCTTCGTCGATGACGACAACGTCGTGGTCAGGCAGGATGACGCCCCCGCTGGCGACGTCGAGTCCGTAGAGGTATGTATTGACGACGATCACATTGGCCGCAGCGGCGCGGTTTCGGGCGGCCTCTGCCCAACAGACGTCTCCCATCGGGCAGCGTTTGGCGCCGGGACACTCGTCCGACGAGACACTGACGGATTGCCACGCCCTGTCCGTCGGTACCCAGCTGAGTTCGGCGGCGTCCCCGGTCGTCGAGGTTGCCGACCACTCCGCCAGCCGCTTGATCTCCAGCTTGGTGGTACTGGCGAGGCCCTCCATCTCGATCTGCGACTGGTCGGGGTGATGGACCTCCCTCAAGCGCTGCACGCAGATGTAGTTGGAGCGCCCCTTGAGGACGGCGAATTCGAACTCCCGCCCGAGTGTCTCCTTGAGGAACGGCAGGTCCTTGTTGGCGAGCTGGTCCTGCAACGCCTTCGTCGCTGTGGTGACGACGACCGTCTTGCCGGACAGGATCGCCGGCACGAGATAGCCGAGTGACTTGCCGACGCCCGTCGGCGCACCGACGATCAGATGCCGGCGTTCGGCGATGGCGGTGGCGACGGCACCTGCCATCTGCCGTTGACCTGGGCGATCCTCCGAGCCGGCCATCGTCGCTGTGACCTCAGCGATCGTCCGCTCTGCAGTTTCTGCTGCCCTGGCCACGGCTGACGTTCTTGCGGCAAGCGGCGCGTTGTCCTCGGGAGCCATGGGGAGTTCACGCTACTGGGGTCGCCTGTCGGCATCGGGGAACCCGACGCGGTCACGTGGATTCTGTGATGGCGGAATTGGGGTGACTGCGAGTCGCCACGTAGGCATGACAGCGCAGCGGTAGAGACCGCCTGGCCCAGACCCTGGAGGTGGCATCGGCGTTCAATGACCACAGCGGAGGGTGGAGACGGCGGTACTGTCGAGAGGCTATGTCCAACGCCGCCACTGCTGCCGCCAACGCCGCCGGGCTCGACCCGAAACGCATCCCCACACACATCGCCTGTGTGATGGACGGCAACGGGCGCTGGGCACAACGGCGAGGTCTCAAGCGCACAGAGGGACATGCTGCCGGCGAGGAAGCACTGTGGGATGTCGTCCAAGGAGCCCTCGACCTCGGTGTCAAATGGCTGACGGTGTATGCCTTTTCGACAGAGAACTGGCGCCGGCCCGTCGACGAGGTCCGCTACCTCATGAATTTCAACCGTGAGATCCTGCAGCGTCGCAAGCACCATCTCCACAGCCAGGGGGTGCGCATCCGTTTCGCCGGTCGTCGTGACTGGCACGTGCCGCGCAAGTTGCTGCGCGAGCAGGACGAGTCGATGTCGCTGACCCAGGGAAACCGCACGATGACGCTGACGTTCGCCTTCAACTACGGCGGTCGGGCGGAGATCATCGACGCCGTCAAACGGATGATCGACGACGGTGTCAAATCCAACGATGTCACCGAGAAACTGATCTCCAAGTACTGCTACTTCCCGGACATGCCGGACCCGGAACTGATGGTGCGTACCAGCGGCGAATTCCGCATGTCGAACTTCCTGCTGTGGGAACTGGCTTACAGCGAACTCGTCTTCACGCCCGTACTGTGGCCGGACTTCAGGGCGAAAAACCTGTTCGAGGCGATCAAGGAATACCAGGACCGCAACCGTCGCTTCGGCGGCATCGAGAGCGGCTCGGCGCCCGATTTCGACCCGACGCCAGACTCGATTCAAGACGCCGTGCTGGACGCCAACTCGTGATTCCCTGCAGGCGACGACGATGAGCCTCTACCGTGATTCCGGTGTCGTCCTGCGCACATACAAGCTCGGCGAATCCGACCGCATCGTCGTGATCCTCACCCTCGGCCACGGCAAGATCCGTGCCGTCGCCAAGGGTGTCCGCAAGACGAAGAGTCGCTTCGGTGGACGCCTCGAACCGCTGAGCAACGTCAGCCTGCTGGTGTACGAGGGCCGCGAGCTCGACACCATCAGTCAGGCGGAGACGATCGATTCGCTCGGCCCGCTGTACGGCGACCTCGACCGTCTGACGCAGGGCCTCGCGCTGTTGGAAGTCGTCGATCGCATCACGCCGGACCGTGAACCTGTGCCGCATCTGCA
>JAYTOR010000309.1:0-11454 GCA_043747685.1 Actinomycetota bacterium | reverse complement strand
CGCAGGCTGGCGATCGACAACCTCGCGGACTTGGCGAAGGCGCTCGAGACCACAGTCGACGAAATCCTCGGTGACGACAACGAGGAAGACGTCGTCATTCGTCCGACGCGCCGCAGCGGTTGGAACGGGGCGGTGCAATGGCCGCTCACCAGGCTGCACGATCCGTCGGGGCGGACCGTCGCCAAGATGCGCATCCCGGTATCGAAGAGGCGCCCTGACCCGCAGGTCCACCCTGGCCGAGATTGGTTCTATGTGCTGCAGGGCACAGCGCGGTTAGTGCTCGGTGAGCGCGAGTATCTCGTCGAAGCCGGTCAGGCCGCAGAGTTCAACACGATGACACCGCATTGGATCGCCGGCTTCGGCGGTCCCGTCGAGGTGTTGACGATCTTCGACCGCCACGGTGAGCACGCCCACCTCAGGCCATTCGGGCCCCCTGCGGACACCAAGCCGTAGCCATTGGCGGCTGATCACCGTTGCGGGGTGCGCCGACGCTCGACCGTTCCTACACTCGTTGGCTCTAGTCACCTGATGATATCGAGAGACCGGTTGTCGAGAATGGCGATGCGTTGCAGGTACTGCGGAGAGCACCACGACACCGCCGCGCAGGTGCGTGAGTGCTGGCAGCGGCACACTGCCCAGGGTCAGGCAGTCGAGGACCGGAGGGATGACTTCGAGCCGCCGTCTGAGCATCCGTTCGACTTCGAAGAGATCGAACGTCCGCTGTCGAGGCCTTCTCAGCGTTCTTCGTCGCCACGAAACCGTCCGTCACCGGTTGACAATCGCGCGACGTACGCGTCGGCCGACGGGATCGCCGGGCCCGATGTGCTCGGGCGGAACCTCGTCGTCGACGCTGCGAATCCGGTCGTCGCAACGACCTGGACTGATGCCAGGCGATATCGGATCACCTCGCAGATACTGACTGATTCATCCGGCTTCGCCGAGCTGCTGACCGCCCTTCGTCAGGCGGCGATCAGGCGCGAACGGTTGACGTTCGAAGTCGATGAGCAGTTCGAGCTACCCGCTGTTTCGGAGCGGCGCGAGCCGTATCTGCTGGGGCCGATGTTCTCCTTCGACGTTGACGAGTTGTCGGCGCTGATCTGGTCGAACAGCGTCGATGCGAGGGTGCCGGATCAGGCGACGTGGTCCTTGATCGGATTGGCCACGGCTGCTGGATGCACTGTGGCCGGGCCTGGTGTGACGGGCGATGTCGTCGATCGCAGCGGTGCGCCGCTGTGGCTCGACGGTGGCGCGATCACATCATGGAGGCTCAACGACGATGTCGCCGTCGTTCATCGTATTGCTCTCGAACACGGCAGTTCGCGAGCTTTCGGCGACGACAATTCTGCGGGTGAATTGGCACCCGATCAGCGCGCTGCGGTGACCCACCCGAGTGGTTCGGCGCGCATCATCGCGCCGGCAGGGTCCGGCAAGACGAGGGTGTTGACCGAGCGCGCCCGCCACCTGCTCGAAGTCTGGCAACTCCCGCCAGGATCGGTGAGCCTTGTGGCATTCAACAAGCGTGCCCAGCAGGAAATGAGCGAGCGGACCGGCGACCTCGTCGGGTTGCAGGTCCGCACGCTCAACGCCATCGCGCTGGCCATCGTCAACGGTTCCCGACCGTTCGCTGCGCAGCCGAAGCGCTTTACGACGATCGACGAGCCGGAGGTCCGCAAGCTCATCAGCGAACTCGTGCAGTTCCCCAAGCGACGCAATACCGACCCCGTCGCCCCGTGGATCGAAGCATTGACTCTGTGCCGCTTGGGGCTCGTCTCGCCGATCTCTGTCGAACGCCGATACGGCGGGGACATCGACGGATTCGCGGCGATGTTCCCGTTGTACCGGCAGCGGTGCTACGAGCGCGGAGTGCTCGACTTCGACGACCAGATCTACCGCGCGATCGAGGTGCTGCTCGTCGATCCGGTCGCCAGAGCAACGGCGCAGATGGCGTCGCGGATGCTGCTCGTCGACGAGTTCCAGGACCTGACGCCTGCGCATGTGCTACTGGTGCGCCTGCTCGCCGGTCCGCAGGGTGCTGTGTTCGCCGTCGGCGACGACGACCAGACGATCTACGGCTACAACGGCGCTGATCCAGGCTGGCTGATCGACTTCGCCGATCTCTTCCCAGGCGCAGGAGATCATCCACTCGAGGTCAACTATCGCTGCCCGGGCGGCATCGTTTCGGCTGCGGACCGCCTGCTCCGTCACAACCGTCGTCGTATCGCCAAGACGATCCGCAGTGCCTCGCCGTCGCTCGACGGATGGTCAGCCGTCGTCGGCGACGACACCCTGACGGCGACCCTCGACGCAGTGCTGCAGGCGATCTCCGGCGGTGCCGATGCGCAAGAAATCGCCGTGCTGACGCGCGTCAACTCGCTACTTGCGCCGGTCCAGGTCGGGTTGCTCGGCGCCGGCGTCGCGGTGGCTGGCGGGGTCGGCAGGGAGTTCCTCAACCGCACGTCGATTTCATCTGCACTGTCATGGCTGCGCATTGCCGCCGGTCGGGGGGGCATGAACCGCGACGATGTTGCCGAGGCACTCCGACGTCCATCGAGGCCGTTGCACCCGCGCATCGCCGAATGGGTTGCGGAACAGCAGTCCGCCGCAGAACTCCTGCGTCTCGCCGACCGTCTACAGACCGAACGCGATGCACAACGCGTACGCGAGTTCGTCGGCGACCTCGAACGACTGCGGTCGTTGGCCGCCAGCGGTGCGACGACAGCGGAACTGCTCGTCGAATTGCGCGACCAGGTCGGTCTCGGCGGTGCTGTCGCCACCCTCGACACGCACCGTACGGGCATGAACCGAGCGTCGCAGAACGACGACCTGACAGCGTTGATCCAACTCGCCTCGCTGCAACCGGATCCGGCGACGTTCCCCGGATGGCTCGCTGAACAACTCGACCAACGCAATGCCAGATCAGGCACAGGAGTCACGCTGTCGACGGTTCACCGCGTCAAGGGTCAGGAGTGGCCGCACGTCGTGATCCACCACGCAGCGGCCGATCAGTTCCCCCACCGGCTCGCCGAGGACCACGAGGAAGAACGCAGGCTCTTCCATGTCGCGCTGACCCGGGCATCGAAGTGGGCGACCATCGTCTCGCCGCCCGAGTGCACGCCGTTCCTCGCCGAACTCGTCGAAGAACCGCCCCTCGACACGGCGCCGCCGACGCGCCCCGGAGGCGCTTCGAACCGTCAGCATGCCGGAAGCGATGCATCGGACCGACGAGGCGCGCACAGCGCTTCGGGCAGCACCCCTTCGACGTACCCGTCGCGCCCGTCCTCATCGACCCCCGGCGGGTCGTCGTCGAAGCCGGATCGCCCCGGTAAGAGGCTCGTCTTCGCAGGCGTCGGCCTTGTGCTCGTCGATCAGGGCAAGGAATGGCACATCGAGGCGGTTGGAGACGACGGCGTCGTTGCCAGTCAGGGTGAAGCGACCCGCCGGTTCGCCTTCGGCAAGTCCGTGACAACTGCCGGTTCGCGCAAGGGTGCGTTGACGCCGCCGGGTGAGCTGATTGCGGCGCAGGTCAGAGCCGACGATCTGTTGCGCCAAGTGCGCAAGACACTCGCAGCAGGACGTCCGGCATACGTCGTGCTCGACGACGCAACGACCGATCTCGTGGCCAGGGCGCTGCCGCGAAACGCCGCTGAATTGGCAGCGATCCATGGAATCGGCCCGGCGAAGATCGACAACTACGGATCGGCGATGCTTGCGGCCATCGAAGCAGCGCTTCAGGAGCCGTGAACTCGTGTGTGATCCAAAGTTAGACTCGATACCGAAGGACTAGTGATGGCTACCACGATCGAAAAGTTTCAGGAACAGGGCGGCCGGCTGAAGACGGACGACATCGATTTCGAGCGCTTCCGCACGGAGCCGCTCGACCCGAAAGTGCTGCGCTGTATCGCCTACATGCACGACATCGAGTACCACACTGTCATGTACACCCGCGAGCTGTTGCTGACACCTGCGTGGAAGGACCCACAGTTCACGTCGTTCCTCACGCTGTGGAACTACGAGGAGTACTGGCACGGCCAGGCCCTCGGACGCATTCTGGCGATGCACGACATGCCGGCTCACGACGAGCGGCTGAAGGCGATGCGCGTCTACAAGAAGCGCATGCTCACCGTCAGCCCGGTCATCTTCTGGGCGATCGGCCACGGCGTGCGGCAGTTCCCAGCGGTGCACTTGACCTGGGGGGCGATCAACGAGTGGACGGCCAACGCCGCCTACAACCGCCTCGCACAGATCGCAGACCATCCGGTCCTGACGGAGTTGCTCGGGCGGATCATGCGCCAGGAGGGACGCCACGCGGCGTTCTACGGCAACTGGGCCCGGGACCTGCTTGCGGACAGCACACGTGCGCAGAAGGTGACCTCATGGTTCCTCCGCCATCAGTGGGCCCCCGTCGGCAGCGACGATGTCCCGGAGATAGAAACCGCCTTCGCCTGCGCCTTCCTGTTCGGTGAGGGCGAAGGGATCGAATTGATCGAACGCGTCGACGAGCGTGTCAAAGCGCTGCCGGGCTTGTCCGGCCTCACCCTCGTCGGTCCGGCAATTCGTGAGCAGACGAAGTTCGTCCTTGCGCACGAAGGCCCGGATGCGCTCGCCTATGAGCGTCCGCTCGCCGCAGCAGTCGCCGAGGATTTCCACCACACCCACTGATCGGCCCCTCCAACCAACGTCCACGCGGACGTCTTACACCGACGTCCACCCGAAGGTTTGTGCAGCTGAGCCAGCCTGCGTGGCTGTTGTGCACAAACGCTCGGGCGGTGGATGTCGATCAGTGGATCTCGATCAGTGGCGCCAGGTCAGTGGTGATCGACGACGTGGTGGATCGGGTTCGGTGCGGTCAGCTCCCAGACCGGGTTGACCATCGTCATCCGGCCGCGATGCCCGACGGTGGTGCCGGAGGCCTTGACTTTCGATCCGAGTTGCAGCCCGGCGATCTTCGTGCGGCCGAGGAATTGCAGATCGATCGACCCGGAACCGTCGACGATGGTGACGACGAGGCTCGAGGTGTGCGCCGACGTCTCGATGGCGATCTCGTCGACCCTGCCGGCGATGGCGCCAGGCTGACGCCAGACGAGATCTCCGATCGGCGAGGTTGTCGAGACTGGGACGGGTGCCCTCAGTGCAGCGGCAGCAGCCTTTTTGGAAACGGGGACCTTCGGCTCGACCTGCGGTGCGGCATCGATCAGTTCGTTTTCGCCGCCCAAGTGGAATGGCACGAAAGTGACGTTGACGTTCGGTAGTTTCTGTAGCGCGTCAGCGAGCGACTGCGATGTCGCGTCGTGCAGCAGGGTGTGCCAGCGGCGTTTGTGCGTCAGCTGCGGAATCAGCACATTGACCTGGGTGCGGCCATCCCCGATCAGGTCGGCGACGTACGACTGCGCACGGCTTTCGAGCTTGCGGTCAGGGCAATCGATGATGCGCAGGCCGATGTGCTTCGGGCGCACGCCGTCCCAACGTTCCTGCAACAGATGTGCTCGGCCTTCGTCGATGGCGATGTGCACGGCGTCGGTGCGGTCTCCGTGGAGTGACCTGGCGACGGTCAGCGCCCTGGCTGCGGCGTTGTCGAGGTGGTCGAGCAGCACGATTGTCACGGTGGTCAAGGCGGCCGGAGCGGCAAGTGCCTCGACGACGTCATCGCTCAACTCGTGCTTCTCGCTCTCGTACTTGTGGTTGAGGCGCACGAGCACCGTCACCATGACCGGAACGAGGACGATGATCGCCCAGGCACCGTGGGTGAACTTGAAGATGCCGATGATGATGGTGACGAGACCCGTGGCGACGGCGCCGAGGGCGTTGATCACCAGGCCGAGCTTCCAACCCTTTTCCTTGTGCGTGACGTGGTGCTTCGACATCCCGGCCTGTGACAGCGTGAAGCTCGTGAACACGCCGATGGCGTAGAGCGGGATGAGGTGGTCGACGCTCGCTCGGAAACCGATCACCAGAACGGTTGCCGACACCGAGAGGAAGACGATGCCGTTGGAGAAACCGAGACGGTGGCCGCGCTTGGTCAACTGTCGCGGCATGAATTCGTCCTCGGCATGGAAGCTTGCCAGTCGAGGGAAGTCGGCGAACGATGTGTTGGCGGCGAGTACGAGGATCAGCAGTGTCATCGCCTGCAGCAGGAAGAAAAGGAACCCGCTGCCGAAGACGCCTTTGCCGAGTGCGCCGATGACGGTTGCCTTATCGGTCGGGTAGGGATGCAAACGGGAAGCGAGCCACGACATGCCGAGGAACATCGTCGCCAGCAGTGTTCCCATGATCATCAGCGTCGAGCGGGCGTTCTTCCACTCGACCGGCTTGAATGCCGGGACACCGTTGGAAATGGCTTCGACACCGGTCATGGCGGCGCCACCTGATGCAAAAGCGTGCAGCAGCAGGAACAGTCCGGCGCTCTTCAGTTCACTCGACTGCTTGAGGTCGACCGGCAGCGTATGCAGGTTGCCGGTCGCCGCCTTGATGACACCGACGATGATCAGCAGCAGGACCATGACGATGAAGCCGAACGTCGGTGCGGCGAAAATCTTACCGGACTCCTTGACGCCGCGCAGGTTGCCCCAGGCGACGAGGATGATGAAGCCGACGGCGATCGGTACGCGCCATGCATACGTCGCTGGGATAGCGGTGTAGAGCGCTCCGACGCCGGCTGAAACGGACACAGCGACCGTCAGCACGTAGTCCGTGAGCAGGGCGACGCCGGCGACCTGCGCAGGAAGCAGTCCGAGATTGTCCTTGGTGACGATGTAGGCGCCGCCGGCAGACGGGTAGGCCTTGATCGTCTGGCGATAGCTGAACATGAGGATTGCCAACACGATGACGAGGGCCATCGTGATCGGGACCGCATAGCCGAAGGCGGCAGCACCGAGTCCGGCGAGCAGCAGCGTCTTGAGGATCTCCTCGGTCGCGTAGGCGGTCGACGACAGGGCGTCTGAAGAAAAGACGGCAAGCGCCGTCGGCTTCCCGAGGCGCTCATGCGCGAGGTCGTCGTTGTGGAGCGCCTTGCCGAGAGCGATGTCCTTGGCCCTGGCACCGAACGACTGCTTCACAGCCTTGCGGCTCCGGTTGGTCTGAGCTGGCTGCCAGTCTCCGCGTGTCGACGTCGCCGTTGCTGCTGTCACCGTTGCGGGTGGGGCCGCCGCCGAGGTCATCGCCGGTTTGGGTGTCGAGGCAGAGTCCTCGAGCGTGCTACTCATAACTCGTAGTGTGCCGAACCGAAGATGACACGACGATGACAGCTCGTGGCTGGATGACGTGTCCTCCGTCTCACCGCTGCGCCGCCGTCGCTGCGAAAGAATGCGGCCCCCAACGCCGGCGGTGCATCCGTGGACTCAGTTTCCCGGGGGTCGGTCGGTGGACGGGCGTACCCTAGGTGGTGATGCGATTGCTGGTGGTCGAGGACGAGCCGAAAATGGCCGACTTCCTGTCGCGCGCCCTCACCAGGGCCGGCTACGTCGTCGATGTGGCGACGACCGGCGAGGAGGCACTGTGGGCGACGAAGGAGAACGACTACGCAGGCGTATTGCTGGACGGCATGATTCCCGCCCCCGACGGATTCGAGGTCTGTCGCCGGTTGCGGCGCCGCGACCAATGGGTCCCGGTGATGATGCTGACCGCCCGTGATGCCATCGACGACCGCGTGACCGGGCTCGACGCCGGTGCGGACGACTATCTGACCAAGCCCTTCGATCTTGCCGAACTCTTCGCCCGCGTTCGGGCGCTGGTGCGCCGTGCCCCGGAGAAAAGGCCGACGATACTCCGGGTCGCTGACCTCGAACTCGATCCGGCGACGCACATCGTCGTGCGCGCCGGGCAACGGGTCGAGATCAGCACCAAAGCTTTTGCCGTCCTCGAATATCTGATGCGCAAGCCTGAACAGGTGGTGTCGCGGACCGAACTGCTCGACAACGTCTGGGACGTTGCCTATGAGGGTGGATCGAATGTCGTCGACGTGTATGCCGGTCGCGTCAGGGATGCGATCGACCGTTCGTTTGACTGGCCGATGCTCGAGACGGTCAGGGGTGTTGGCTACCGTCTCCGGTCGTCGCCTCCAGACACACCACCCGGCGTCTGATGCGCTGTCTGCCACGGTCGATGCGCGGCAAGCTCACCTTGCTGTTCGGCGTGTTCATCAGCTTGATGACCGTCTCTGGCGGCTTCCTGCTCAACCGGCTGGCAGCGAGGGAACCGACCCACCTGCCGACTGTGCTGTGGATCGTCCCGCCGGCGATCGTCGTGCTGACGTCGTTCGCCTGCTGGAATCTGATCGGCGCAGCGCTGCGGCCGATGACCAACTTGACGAGGGAGGCGGCGCGCCTCTCGGTCCACGAGCCGACCAGGCGGTTGGGAACGCCGGACCGCGATGACGAACTCGCCGAGCTGACGAGGCAGCTCAATCAGCTGCTGGCGCGGACATCCGATGCGCTGTATTCGGAGCGGTCGTTCGTCGACGATGCGAGCCACGAACTGCGTACACCGCTGGCGATCCTGCGCGGTGAGTTGGATCTGGCGTTGATGTCCCTGGCGGATGGCAATCTCGACGACGTCAAGGCCTCGGTCACTGCAGCGGCCGATGAGGCGAGACGCCTCACCCGCTTGGCGGAGGACCTGCTCGTCCTCGCTCGTCTCGACCACGGTGAGCTGACGATGCGCCACCGTGCCGTCGTCACCCTCTCGCTGATCGAGAACGTCGTTGCCAGACTCGGGGCAATCGCTCCCAGAGTGACCGTGAACGGGGACCACAACCTGATCAGTGGTGATCCCGACCGGCTCGAGCAGGTCTTCACCAACCTCATCGCCAACGCCAGAAGGTTCGCCAGGGGCCAGGTGCGAATCGAGATCTTCGACGAGTATGCGGCCGGTCAACGCGTCGTCATCGCCGACGACGGTCCGGGTTTCCCTGCGAACATGCTGCCGGGCGCGTTCGACCGCTTCCGCCGGGCGGATCGCGCCAGGGGACGCGGGAGCAGCGGGTCCACCGGCCTCGGACTGGCGATCGCCAGCGCGATCGTCTCGGCACACGGCGGCACGATCAGCGCCGACAACGGCGGCGAGCTCGGCGGTGCCATCGTCAGCGTCCACCTGCCACTCGAAGCCCCGAGAACACGAAAGTGAGAGGATTTCGTCGGCCGCTGCCTTTGATAGACGTGGGACTTGTGGAAACCTCCCGGACGATGTCGCACGAGGCGGAGTTCGAACGATTCGCTAGAACCGAGGCCGAACGGCTCCGCCGCGTGCTCGTCGCTCAGCACGGCGTCGACCTCGGCAACGATCTGGCATCGGATGCAATCGCCTATGCGTGGGAGCATTGGGACCGGGTCGGCGGGCTGACGAATCCGGTTGGTTATCTGTACCGCGTCGCTCAGACATCGGGTCGGAACCGTCGCCGCCGGCAGCGACCGGTACCGTTCCTCGCCGAACGTCCCCCGGACGTGGAACACGCAGATCCGGCACTGGCGCAGGCGCTGATGCGGTTGGCGCCGGTGCCACGAGCGTGTGTCGTGCTCGTGCATGTGTACGGATGGAGTTACGGCGAAGTCGCCGAGTCGTTGAATGTGTCAGAAGCAAGTATTCGCAATCACCTGCACCGCGGTGTGCGCAAGCTGCGAGATCTGTTGGAGAACAAGTCATGAGTGATGATCTGGAACAGCGCCTGTGGGATTTCCAGCCGGCGATCGAGGAATCGATCCGGGCCGACCTCGAGCGCAAGGCGTATGTCGGTGAACACACCGCGAACGTCTCGCCGCTGATTGTCGGAACGCCTCGCACCCCGTCTCAGCGCGTGGAGCACGATGCAACCGGTTTCGAAGCCACAACCGGTCACGAAGTCGCCGACGGTTACGAAGACGCACACGTTTATTCGGGCGGCGGGAGTGGCGGCAGTACATCCCGGCGGACGCTCCTGTTCGCCGCTGCGGCAAGTGTCACGATCCTCGGTGGTGTCGGATGGGCGCTCGTCGACCGCGATCGCGAACGCAGCAGGACGACTGCGTCGCCAGAGACAACGGCAGGTACCAGCACCACGGATGTTGCGACGGATCCTGCGCAGACCTCTGCAACGCCGACGTCAGCGACGACTGCCACTGCAACGACAGCCACTCCGACGGCACCGGCGACCGACGCGCCCACGGTTCCGCCGACCGATCCTGCGACTGCGCCGCCGACCGATCCTGCGACTGCGCCGCCGTCGACGGTCGTCGAGAACGTCATTGCAGCGTCGCCGCCCGTGCCGTTGACCAGGAATCTCAAGGAGGGCAGTTCAGGAGCCGATGTGACCCTGTTGCAGCAACGACTGACGGATCTTCGTCTGCAGACCGGTGGCACCTCGGGGTCGTTCAATCATCTGACGACGCAAGCCGTGTGGGCGTTCCAGAAACTCGTCATGCAGATCCCGCCGAGCAAGGCCAACGGCATTGTCACACCTGATGTGTGGACGGCGATGCAGGGTGCCGTGACGCTCGCCGCCCGCAAGCCCTCCAGCACCGCGGCGCATGTCGAGGTCTACGTACCGGAGCAGGTGCTGGTCGTGTTCAAGGCAGGTGTTCCGGTACTCATGAGCCACATCTCGACAGGATCAGGAAAGTCGTGGAAAGCGGCGATCGTGCTCGACC
Organism: Actinomycetota bacterium; assembly: GCA_043747685.1. Taxonomy (GTDB): domain Bacteria; phylum Actinomycetota; class Acidimicrobiia; order Acidimicrobiales; family Ilumatobacteraceae; genus JANXUF01. Next base: position 841 of record JAYTOR010000309.1, on the reverse strand, counting down.
CCGGGACCCCGGACAACCCGGGGGCGACCCCGCTGACGCAGCACATTCTCGGCTCGTCGATCACGCCGGGTGGCTCGTACAAATTCGTCTGGCGCTATACGACCGGCGACGGATGGCGCACGGGCAAGCTCGGCAAGATGTACAAGCCGATGTACTTCAACCAGGGTGTCGCCGTACACGGGATGACGGATGTGCCGGGGTATCCGGCATCGCACGGATGCGTACGCCTGCCAATGGGGGCGACGGACGGGAACAACGAGCCGAAGGGGCCGAATCCGGCAGACATGTTCCCCACGCTCGTGAGCAACGGCGATCAGATCTTCGTCTTCACCGACACCAACCCGACAGCGCAGGGGAACGAAGCCCCACCGTACGACAAGCCCGATCCCGCGTTCGCGACCACGACGACCGCCGCTCCGGCGGCGACGCCTCCACCCGCCACTTCGCCGGCGACGGCGCCGGTAACGGCGCCGGCGACGGTCCCGCCAGCGGTTGCGCCCACGACCCCGGCGGCGGCAACTTCGACGACTTCGACTACTCCGGTTGTGACAACGCCTCCGGCGACATAGGCACTACCTCCGCCGTCGGCGTGACCGCAAGATGTGGTGAGGTCCGGTCGCGGTCACCCGGATTCCGTGATTGCGGAATCCACGTGACAGCGCGAGATGTGGGTGAGGTCCAGGTCTGAGGTCGCGGTCACCCGGATTCCGTGGTTGCGGAATCCACGTGACAGCGCGAGATGTGGGTGAGGTCCAGGTCTGAGGTCGCGGTCACCCGGATTCCGTGATTGCGGAATCCACGTGACCGGCGCTGTCGCCGGCCCTCGTCAGGTACAGCGGAC
>JAYTOR010000308.1:0-5986 GCA_043747685.1 Actinomycetota bacterium | reverse complement strand
GTGTGTCCCCGTTGATGAGCGGCTCGTTGTACTCGCGCATTGCGACGCTGAGGTCGTGCTCGCGCTCGGAGTAGAGGCCTTCGACGTCGACGAACTTGTACGCGCCGTCACCGGCAGCGAGCGTGTTCCAGCCGTGGGCGTCGCCGTGCACGAGCACCGCGTTCGTCGGATCGAACCTGGCGATGCGTCGGTCGCAGAACACGAGCGCCTGGTCGACCACCGACCGGTCGCACGGCTGCCCGAGCTCATCCCAGGTATCAGCGATGTAGCGAGAAAGCCAACGTGCTTGCTCTGGGCCGCTCCGAAAACCTTCATCGGGGCCGACCGGTCGCCAGAACGATCGCAGCGTCGTCATGATGGCTTCCAGAATCTCCGCGACGGTCAGCCCGACGTCGGCAAGGTTCGGGCCGAGGCGTTCGAGCAACATCGCCGGTGCTGATGAGTCGTGCGCGAGAAGCTCGGCACAGCCGCGACCGGCAGCGAGTTGATGCGCTTTCACACTTCGAGCGAAGGCGTCATGCTCGTCCATATCCAGCGGCATCGCCACCTCGAGAACGCGCGCCAGGCCAGTCGCATCCTTCGCTGCGACGACGTAGCCGGCCGTGCCGCCGGTGAACGATCCGCCGAGTTCGAGGTTCCAACGCAGCGCCAGCTCGGTAACGACTCCCGGAAGATCGCCAAGCCATCTGGCTCCTGCAGCGCCGTTGCGCATCGCTCGCTGCCGAACAAGATCAGGCACATCGAGTTCATCCACGACAACGTTGTAGCTCGGCGATCCCGTTGACGCACAGCCAATTTCCCGATAGCGCGTCAGTCGGCTACGGGGGAGGGCCGCCCCGAACAGCCCGACTCCTCACCGGGTCGGCAGCAGGCCCTTCGTCGCCTCGCGGTCACGAGGATTCCGCGAGGGCGGTGTGAGCGTGACCGCGAGGCGACGGGATCTGCAGCTCCGATTCTGACGCCGGTTCGAACTGGATCCCGTGGGCGCGCCTGCTCGGTCAACGCACGGTCGCCCACACTGCGTCGAGCGGGTCGCCGCGCGAGTCCGGCGGCGTGCAGCGGCGCTGCTCGGCCGGCTCGTACGCGTCGGTGACGCTGAAGTACGTGGCGACGAGGTCGCGCCGCATCGGCTCGGTTATCGACAGCCATCCTCGGATTGCTTTGGTGGGGAAGCAGCGGTTGGAGAAGGTGCATACGACGAGACCGCCGGGGCGAACCACCCTCGCGGCGTCGGCGAGGACGTCGATCGGGCGGGTGAGGTAGTCGACAGACACGCAGCACGTGACGGCGTCGAAGCGGTCGTCGGGGAACGGCAGGCGCGGATCGAGGTTGAGGTCGTGGACGACGCTCGCCGTGGCCATCGGGTTGGCGCGCAACTCGCGTTCGTTCATCCCGAGGACGACGAGTTCCTCCGGCTGATCGAGGAAGTGGGAGATCCACGACGACATGATGTCGAGTACCTGTCCTCGCAGACCGAGTGTTCGGTACAACTCGCCGACCGCAACGATGGCTCCGTCGTCGATATGTGTGACGAAACGTTCGGCGGCATAGAACGTGGCGTCGTCGCCGGGATCCATGCGGTCGAAGAAACCTTTCGGGAACCGGTCATGAGGATCGAGGCGATGCTGGCCGTCGGCCCGATCGCCGTCGGCGCTGGCGTCATCGTCCGGCACGTCGTCGTTCGCGTCATCGTCGCCTTGCACGTCGTCGTTCGATGTGTCGTCTGCCATACCGCAGTCTGACGCTGCCACGCAGCTGGCATCGAACCCGGTCGCGTGTCGGCTGCAAGCCCGGGCCTCGTCACGATCGCGCACAGAGCGGCTATCGAGGAGTCAAGACGCAAAACTCGTTGCCGTCCGGATCGGCCATGACGACCCAATCGACGTCGCCCTGGCCGATGTCGATGCGAGTCGCCCCGAGCGAGACGAGACGGTCGACCTCCGCTCGATGATCGACGTGCGCTGACGGGGCAATATCGAGGTGCAGCCGGTTCTTGGCGACCTTCGGAGAAAGCGGCGGGCCACCCCAGGTGATGAGCGGACCCGTGCCGTCCGGCGCACGGATCGCTGTTTCCTCGTCCTGGTCCCAGACCAACGGCCATCCCAGTGCTGCGCTCCAGAAGTACCCGACGTCCCGTGTCCCGTCACAGGTGATCGATCCGAGACGTCCGCAGTCGGCGAGAAAGTTGTTGCCAGGCTCGATGATGCAGAACTCGTTTCCTTCGGGGTCGCCAAGCACGACATGTCCCTCGTCCGGGCGCTGACCGATGTCGATGTGGCGGGCACCGAGCTCGACCAACGAGGCGACCGATTCCTGCTGGTCATCGATCGACGTCGTTGTCAGATCGAGATGGAGACGATTCTGACCGGCTCGCTTGCGCTCCGGCACCGGCGCGACATCGATCCGGAATCTCGTGTCATCCGTCGGGGTGAGACTGATCACCTCGTCGGTCTCGTCGTCTATCTTCCAGCCCAGCGCGACGGCCCAGAAACGCGCCAGGCTGGGTGGATCGTTCGCATCGATGCAGACAGCGACGAGCTTCGAAGTCGGCTCGCGCGCCGTCATCCGACCTTCCCAGCTTCGTCGGCGAACAGTTCGGGTACCCGGTAGAACCGCGTCGGCGCCTCCGTGCCGGTTTCGAGAGCCTGCGCGATCGATGCCACCAGCAGAGTCTGCCATCACGGCAACGGGGGGCCAAGCACACCAGAGCGGAGCCGGGCCGTACAGGCACACGATATGTCGGCGGTTCCGGACGCAAACTGTCCTCACGGGGATCTACGGTGTGCCCATCATCCAGCCGAGCAGCTGACAATACCGAGGAGGAATAGTTGGTCACCAGTACGAGCAGTTCACGAACCGAGATCCACGATCTACGAGTGTTCGACTGCGACAGCTTCTTCGCCGCCTTGGACGACGAACGTCGCGTGCGTGGCCTCGACTGGAACGAGGTGGCGGTCGAGCTGTACGGCCAGTCGTTCGCGCTGAACGCCGAGCTGATGGATCACGCCATCTGTCCAGGCGCAGTCGTCAGGGTGCACACGCGCGGAACGATCTCGTGCCAGTACGCATTGTTCATGTTGCGTTGGCTCGATCGTGCGCCGGAGGAATTCTTGACTGGTCCGGACGTCGACGTCGGCGATGTCCGACTGCCAGAAGCGGGACCCGGCAGCCGGCTTCGATGGAACTTGAACGAGCTCTACACCGCGCTTGACAACGAGCACCGAGAACGTTGTCTGACGTGGGTTGGCCTGGCGCACACTCTCCAGTGCACGCCGAGCAGATTGACCAATCTTCGCACGGCCCGCCTCGCTGACATGGACGTGGTGATGCGCGTCACCCAATGGCTCGGCCGTCCGGCCGCTGCGTTCATCCACCCCGCCGGTTGGTGAAATCACGCACCGCCTACCGCCACTGATGCCAGACGCCGATATGCGGTGGCTCTGCTGCGTCGAACTCGATCGTGTCCATGATCGTCGACCCGGGCCCGGTCGGCGACGGCGGCTCTGCCAACATGAGTCATGATCGTTGCGCCGAACACTCCGTTCTCCGAACTCGCCGACACAGCACGCCGGGACTTCGCTGACCGCAATCCGCAGAGCCGTCTACAGTACGCGCGTGCGCGCGAGGTGCTTCCTGGCGGCCATACGAGGACGGTGTTGACGCACGCTCCGTTCCCGCTGACCTTCGCCAGCGGGATCGACGCCACACTGACCGATCTCGACGGGCATACCTACATCGATGCGCTCGGCGACTACACCGCAGGGCTCCTCGGCCATAGCGATGGGCGCGTGCGCGAGTTCGTGATGCGGGCGCTCGTCGAGAACACGAGTGTGGGCGGGATCCATCCGTATGAGGAACGGTTGGCACGCCTGATGTGCGTCCGCTTCGGGATCGACCGGGTGCGGTTCACGAACTCCGGGACGGAGGCCAATCTGATGGCGATCACGACGGCGATCCACGCAACCGGGCGTCGCAAGGTCATGGTCTTCAACGGCGGCTATCACGGCGGAGTGCTGTACTTCGTGACCGGGTCGCCGACGACGAATGCTCCGTACGACTTCGTCATCGCCCCGTATAACGACCTCACCGGCACGCTAGAGCTGATCGAACAACACCGCCGGGAATTGGCGGCGGTGCTCGTCGAACCGATGCAGGGTTCCGGTGGTTGCCTGCCGTCGACACCCGGGTTTCTGGCGGGCGTGTTCGCTGCCGCGAGGACAGCCGGGGCGGTGTGTATCTGCGACGAGGTGATGACATCTCGACATGGTCCGCGTGGCATGGCGGCGTTGCTCGGCGCCGAACCGGACCTGACGACGTACGGCAAATACATCGGCGGTGGCTTCTCCTTCGGGGCGTTCGGAGGCATTGCTGAGCTGATGGATCAGTACGACAGCAATCCGCCGAGCGGGCCCCGCCCGTGCATCAGCCATGCCGGGACGTTCAACAACAACATTGCCTCGATGGCCGCCGGAACGGTCGTTCTCGGCGACGTGTTCACGCCGGAGATCGCCGTCGCCCATACGACACGAGGTGACGAATTCCGCGCCGCGGTCGCGACCGTGCTCGCTCGCAGCGGCATTCCGATGAGCGTGACCGGTTTCGGATCGATGATGTCGTTGCACGCCGTGGCGGAACCGCCGACCGACGTCATCGCCTCGATGCACGGAGATCCAGCGCTGCTCGAACTCGTCTTCTTCGGGCTCCTCCGACGCAGTGTCTACACAGCGGCGAGGGGGATGATCAACCTCAGCCTCGTGCACACGGACGAGCAGCTGGCGGCAGTACTCGATGCACTCGGTGATTGCCTCGACGAGATAGCCGTAGAAACGAGATCGCCCTAGAAACGAGATCGCCCCGGAAACAATGGCGAGCAGCATCATTGGGACTCACGGCCCTAGCCGATACGTCGGTCGGCCGGATAATGATGGGGCAGATGAAAGCATTCGATTTCACGTCGTCGATGGAAACCTTGAGCCTCGAAGAGTGTCACAGCCTGCTGGTGCGCGAATCCACCGGCCGCGTCGCCTTTGCCGACGATGAATTCCCGATGATCCTGCCGGTGAACTATGCCTACGTCGATGGGCTCGTCGTCTTTCGCACCGGCGCGGGCACGAAGCTTTCGAAGATACCGATGCACCCAGTCGCCTTCGAGGTCGATGGAGACGAGGGTTCGTATGTCTGGAGTGTCCTCGTTCGCGGCCACGCCCGCGAGGTCACGACTGCGCTTGGGGCCCGCTACGAGGAATTGCGTCGCACTCAGATCCCGATCGTCGCCTCGGGAGACAAAGGTCATTGGATCGCCATCGAGATCGCCGACATCACTGGTCGATCGTTCGCCAGTCCGAGCTGACCGCTGTCAACCCGGGACGTGGGTAATTTACCGGCGGCGTTGTCAGAGGTAGCCGAGCACCTTCGCCTCGGCATTCAGCGACTGGCGATGATCCGGATGGGCGATGGAGATCAGCGACGTCGCCCGTTCCCTGATCGTCCTGCCGCGTAGCTCGGCGACACCCCATTCGGTGACCACCTTGTCGACGGTGTTCTTCAAGGTCGTGACGACGTCGCCGGCTGCGAGACGCGGGATGATCTTCGAGACTGTGCCTCGTTTCGTGGTCGAGTGCAGCACCACGAAGCCCTGGCCGTCCTTGGAGTACATCGCTCCTCTTGCGAAGTCCGCCTGGCCGCCGCTCGAGGAGTAATACAGGCCCGCCACCGTCTCGGAGGCACACTGACCGAGCAGATCGACGGCGATCGTCGCGTTGATCGATACGAAGCTATCCTCCTGGGCGATCACTCGCGGGTCGTTGACGTAGCGCACCGGCCAGAACTCGAACGCTGCATTCTGGTCGAGGAAGTCATACAAGCGCTTCGTGCCGAGCGCAAACGTGCCGACGGACTTGGTGCGGTTCAGTTGCTTGTCGACACCGGTGACGACGCCGGCTTCGACGAGGTCGACGACCCCATCGGAGATCAGTTCGGTATGGAT
>JAYTOR010000307.1:0-2183 GCA_043747685.1 Actinomycetota bacterium | reverse complement strand
GTCGAGCAGCGCCCGATCGGCCAACGGATCAGAGATCGCCCCGAGGGCGTGGATCGCCGCAATTGTCGTGAGATCGTCGCCGTCCCGGTTCCCGTATGGCGTGCATTCCCGGGTGACATCTCGCAGCAGCCGAGCGTCGGACGCCGGATCGAGCGACATCGCTGCGGCGAACGACACGAGTTCTGCAGCGCGCAACGCCCGGGTGATCTGCGGGGCGGATCGCACACGCTCGATGGCTTCTGCCACCGAATTGGAAGGAGCATTCATCGACATTTCCGCCGAAGCGGCACAACCCTCTGGAGAGACACGGCATAGCCGTACCCGCGCCAGCCTGTCGTCATACCAGCTACATCGCCAGGTCGGCCAAGCGGCACAGCGCCAAGTGCGGTACCTCGTCGGATCGGCCGCCGAGGAAAACGAGTCAGGTGGCAAACCCGTAGGAGCGCTTGAAAGGGTCACCACTACCATTGGACGGATGGCTGACCCCCTGGCAACTGTCGAATCGAAACTGGGCGAGGCATTTGCGGCCGCGACCGGATTGATGATCTCGGAGATCGATCCGACGATCCGGCCAAGCGACCGTGCAGACGCCCAGGCGAACGGGGCGATGGCACTGTCGAAAAGGGTCGGCCGCAATCCGCGTGACATCGCCAACGATGTCGTTGCCAACCTCGACGGCAACAACATGGCGACGTTCGAAGTCGCCGGCCCCGGTTTCATCAACATCACCTTCCGCGACGGCTTTCTCGCCGAAGCCCTGCAGCAGATGGCCGTCGACGATCATCTCGGTGTCCGCCCGGCGTCGCTCGCCGAGACGGTCGTCATCGACTACTCGGCGCCGAACGTCGCCAAGGAGATGCATGTCGGCCATCTGCGCACGACAGTCATCGGTGACGCACTCGTCCGCATCCTCGAATTCCTCGGCCACAAGGTCATCCGCGAGAACCACATCGGTGACTGGGGCACGCCATTCGGCATGCTCATCGAGTTCCTGATCGACAACGGTGCCGATGCCTCGACCGTCGTCGACAACGATGACCCGAACGCCTTCTATCAAGCGGCCCGGGCGAAGTTCGACAGCGACGACGACTTCAAGACTCGGTCGCGGGAGCGGGTCGTGAAGCTGCAGCGCTTCGACCCGGAGACGATCGCCCTGTGGCAGCAACTCGTCGATACCAGCACCACCTATTTCAACACCATCTACCGGTCGTTGGGGATCCTGCTCACGGACGACGATCTGATGGGGGAGAGCCAGTATCAGTCGCTGCTCGGCGAGGTCGTCCAGCGGCTCACGACGCTCGGGTTGCTGGAGAAGAGCGACGGCGCCGACGTCGTCTTCGTACCGGGTTTCACCAATCGCGAGGGTGAGCCGCTGCCGCTCATCGTCCAGAAGGGCGACGGCGGGTTCAACTATGCGGCGAGCGACCTGGCCTCGGTGATCGATCGCCGGGAACGGTTGAATGCCACGCTGCTGCTCTACATCGTCGGTGCACCACAGGCGCTGCACTTCTCGATGGTCTTCAAAGTTGCCGAGATGGCCGGTTGGCTGGTGCCTCCAGCTCGGGCGGTCCATGCGATGTTCGGCAGCGTGCTCGGGCCCGACCGCAAGGCGTTCAAGACCCGCTCGGGCGAGAACGTCAAACTGCAGGCACTGATCGACGAGTCGATCCAGCGTGGCACCGACAAGGCGCGGGAGAAGAGCCCTGACCTTCCGCCTGACGAACTCGAGCGGGTGGGCAGGATGATCGGTCTCGGCTCGATCAAATACGCCGATCTGTCGACCGACCGCATCAAGGACTACGTCTTCGACTGGGATCGGATGCTGACGTTCGAGGGCAATACAGCGCCGTATCTGCAGTACGCCCACGCAAGGATCAACTCGATCTTCCGGCGGGGCGGCTTCGATAGAACCACTGTCGCGTCCGTTGTCCCGACGCTCGGTGCGCCGGAAGAACACTCGCTCGCGCTGCGGCTGCTGGCCTTCGACACCGTCGTCCACGACACCGCCGATCGCTACAGCCCACATCGCCTGTGCACCTACCTCTTCGAGTTGGCCCAGGAATTCTCGAGTTTCTACGAGGCCTGTCCGGTGCTCAAGGCATCGACGCCAGAGCTCGTGCAGAGTCGTCTCGCGCTGTGCAGTATCGCCGCGTCGGTCCTGGCTCAGGGACTCGCCCTGTTGG
>JAYTOR010000306.1:0-1613 GCA_043747685.1 Actinomycetota bacterium | reverse complement strand
AACGGGCCGAGCGAAGCAACTCCGCCGACCCCGAATCCGAGGATCGCCCTTGCGTTGCTCAATTCGTCCAGCGTCGACATCGTCGATCCGATCGCACCGGGGTGGCGCAACGCAGGGCTGGTGATCCCGACGCCGAGCCACCTGGCCGGAATCAACGGCTGCGTACTGTCGGCTTCTTCGTCGCTCGCATCGCCGGCTTGACGGTTGCCGTCGTCGATGGCAGCACGGTCTTGCGAGTGCGTGACGACAGTGCCCGCTTCGTCTTCCTGCCGGCGTGATTCATCGCCTTCTGACCAGGCATCGATCCGATCTTCATCTCCATCAGCAATACCCGTACGGGTTTGAGCTTGAGTGCCCGGAGGCGGTGCGGCAGGCGCGCAGGGTAGGAAAGGAAGTCACCGGCCTTCATCCGTGTGAGGGTGCCGGCGACATCCACTTCGATGTCACCCTTGACCACATAGACAGCTTCGAAGCCCTCGTGCTCCCAATAGTCGAGGAACTCGTGCGGCAGGCCGACGAACTCGAGGACGTGGAACGGCGACTCACCGGCGAGGAGCAGTCGGCACATCGATTCTGCGACCTCTCCATCAACGACGACCGCACGTCCAGCCTGGTCCGCCTTCACCAACGCCGCTCCCGACTTGTCGTCGAGCACTCCCCCGAACAACGCCTGAGGCGTCGTGCCGAGCGCATAAGCGATGCGGTACAGCGACATCATCGATGGACGCGCCCTGCCGTTCTCGATCTGTGAGAGGAACGGTTGAGATAGTTCCGCCTGCGAAGCGAGGGTCGTCAACGTCAGGCCCCGCGCGAGGCGGCGTTCACGGATTGCCAGGCGGAGCGTCTCGTAGGCGTGCGGCTCCAGGCCGACGTCATCCGTCATGGGGTCTGTCTCCTCGAAATATGTGCAGCGGCAGTGCTACCGCTGCACGAGCGGAGACAACTCGGTTCAGGCGAGTCTTGCATCACCCGAGGGTCTGGAACGTTTCGGTGCTGCGGTCGTCGGCGGCTCTGTGGAAGAAGCGGCTCTCGCCGGCCCTCACACCTGCGCGTTCGACGATGGCGCTATCCGCAAGCACGTCGATCGGGTTGTAACGCGGATGGTGATGTTCGAGGTACGGATCGTTCTCGCGGGTGTTGAAAGCGACGAGCAGGAGATTGCGAGGGTTGGCAGATCGATTCGGTGCCGAGGTATGCAGCGTGTTCGAGTGGAAGAACATCACGTCTCCGGGCTGACCCTCGAACGGCACGTCCTCGAAACGCTCCTGCGCATGTCGGACACGCGCGGGATCTGCGCCCGTCTGCGCCCCGACGAGACCGTGCTCGATTCGCCCCATCCGCTGAGAGCCGGCCAGGACACGGAGACACCCGTTTGCTTCTGACATCGGATCGAGCGGGATCGCCACCGTCAGCATGTCCGGCAACAGACAGCCGTTGCTGTACCAGTAGCCGAAGTCCTGATGCCAGACCCACGTCCCGCCGGAACCCGGCCGCTTCATGGTGATCTTCGAGTGGTAGTGGTAGACCTCGCCGCCGAGCAATTCCGTCGCCGCGGCGACAATTCGTTCGCCGCGAGCGAGCGCTCCGAAGGAATCCTCGCCCGGTTCGTTCCA
>JAYTOR010000305.1:0-12945 GCA_043747685.1 Actinomycetota bacterium | reverse complement strand
GCGGAAATGCCTGGCGATCGGCGGAGACGTCACCGTGTATGCCGATTGCGAGCGGGTGGTTGCCGAGACGATGGCGATGTTCGGACGGCTCGACATCCTCGTCAACAACGCCGGATGGGCAGACGGGCGGTTGGTCCGCACCGAGCACTGCGAGCCGGAAATGTTCGCCAAGATGGTCGACACCGATCTGACCGGCCTCTTCTACATGACACGCGCCGCTGCACCTGACATGTTGCGCGGCGGCGGTGGCAGCATCATCAACCTGTCGTCGATCTTCGGCAACGCCGGCTCGGAGAACCGCACCGCCGGCTACTTCGCTGCCAAGGGCGGCGTCAACCAATTGACGAAGCTGCTGGCATGCGAATGGGGGGATCGAGGTCTGCGGGTCAACGCCCTGGCACCCAACTTCTTCGTCTCCGAGATGACCCGCACCCTGCTCGAAGATTCCGGGATGGCCGACTGGATGCGCAGCCGGACTCCGATGAGGCGGATGGGGGAGTTGCCTGAACTCGTCGGTCCGCTGCTGTTCCTCGCTTCCTCGGCATCGAGTTTCGTCACTGGCACTGTGCTGAACGTCGACGGCGGATGGAGCGCCAGCGGGGGCTACGCCCAGAACCCTCAGCCGTGGGACGAATGGAATGGCGACATGGGCGTGCCGATCGGTCCCTCGACCAGCGTCGCTGCCGCAGCCGGTTTCCCGGCAGATGGAGATGACTGATCATGGCACTGTTGATCGACTACGGCCTCGTCACCGCCCAACGGGCACCGGAGGATGCGACACCATGGACCGAGGTCTACGACGACGTGCTGGCAGTCGCCGCTGCCGTCGAGGCTGCAGGATTCGACGGGCTCTGGGTCAGTGAACACCACTTCACCGATGACGGTTACATGAGCGGATTGTTCCCCGTGCTCGGCGCACTGGCGAGTGTGACGAAGAGGATGACGCTCGGTACCAACGTCGCGCTTGCCCCGTTGTACAACCCTCTGCGCCTTGCAGAGGACGCCGCCGTCGTCGACGTTCTCAGCCACGGCAGATTGCTGCTCGGCCTGGCGATCGGTTACCGCGACGAGGAGTTCGCTGCACTCGGTGTTCCCAAGCGCGAGCGTGTCGCCCGGTTGCAGGAGTGTGTCGCGGTATGTCGCAAGGCGTGGACAGGCGAACGATTCAGCCACAGCGGGGTGACGACGACCATTGACGGACTGGTCGTTCGTCCGACTCCCGCATCTCCGCCGCCGATATGGCTCGGCGGTTGGGTCGACGCAGCGATCGAACGGGCCGCTGCACTCGGCAACGGCTACATTTCGCCACTCGGGGACCTGGATGACACCATCCGACGGGTCGATGTGCTCGACGGCGCTGCAGAGCGTCTGGGGCGAGCGGCCCCGCTGCCGATCGGCACGGCGACGTGGTGCGCGTTGACGCCCAAGGCGTCGTCGCAAAGCGACACGTCGTCGATCCTGCGCGGTGTCGCTCATCTCTACGACCGCTACGCCAACTGGTACGGATCGTCGACCGACGTCGGTGGCGGTCGAGCAGTCGGGGAGATGATCGCCCAGATCCTCGGACTGCCGAGCGATCAACTGCCACCGACGATCGTGTCGGGATCAGCCGAACAGGTCGTCGCCGCCCTCGCCCCGCTGGCGGCCCAGTTCTCGGATTCCCGTGACCACCGCCTGTGCGTGCGATTGCAGTACCCCGGGATGTCGCGTACGGAGGTACTCGACCAGATCACCCATTTCTCAACCGAGGTCATGCCCGCACTTCGCGCCGCAGCCTCTCGATCATAGGAGAACACCGCTATGGCAGCCATCGAGTCCGTTCGCGGAACTGTCGACACCGCCGATTTGGGGCGAGTACTGATGCACGAGCACGTGTTCGTGCTCTCGCCGGAGATGATGAACAACTACGAGACGGGGTGGGACGAAGAGGCCCGCGTCGCCGACGCGATCGAGCGGTTGACCGACCTGAAGGCCAACGGTGTCAGCACGATCGTCGATCTGACGGTGATCGGCCTCGGCCGCTACATCCCGCGCATCCAGCGTGTCAACGAGGCCGTCGACATCAACATCATCGCTGCCACCGGGCTCTACACGTACAACGAGATCCCGCACTACTTCCACTTCCGTGGTCCCGGTCTGCTGTTCGACCAGCCGGAATTGCTGACCGAGATGTTCATCCACGACATCGAAGTCGGCATCGGAGAGACAGGCGTCAAAGCAGGAATCCTCAAATGCGCGACCGACGAACCCGGTGTCACCGGCGGCGTCGAGCGCGTGCTGCGGGCTGTCGCCCAGGCCCATCGCGCCACAGGCGTGCCGATTTCCACACACACCCATGCCCACACCAGACGCGGTCTCGAGCAGCAGGACATCTTCGATCAGGAGGGTGTCGATCCGACGCAGGTCGTCATCGGCCACAGCGGTGACACCACCGATCTCGACTACCTCAAAGAGATCATGAATCGCGGCTCGTTCATCGGTATGGACCGCTTCGGGATCGACGTGCTGCTGCCGTTCGAGGATCGCGTCAACACCGTCGCTGCACTCTGCGAACAGGGTTTCGCCGACCAGATGGTGCTCTCGCACGACGCAGCGTGCTTCAACGATTGGCTGCCGGACGACCAGCTGCCGATCGTCACGCCGAATTGGAACTACCTGCACATCACCCGTGACGTCGTTCCGGCGCTCAAGCAGCGCGGTGTCACCGATGCGCAGGTCGACCAGATGTTGATCGACAACCCGCGCCGAATTTTCGAACGCGCCAAGGTCGCCTATTGAGGTGCCGCAGGTCTTCTCGACTCACGCCGTGCGCTGGGCGACGAGTCCGAGGATCTCCCAGTCCTGGCGATGCGCTTCGTCGATGACGCCGAGGTCCTCACAGAAGACCACCAGTTTAGCAAGGCCGGCGATGAGCGTCTCACGGTACGCCGGATTCGACTCGGCGATGGCCATCCCGTTGTCGATGCCGAGGTGTTCGTACAACGCCGGATCGAGGTTGAGGTGGACGATGCTGCCGACCAGTTCGGCGGCATTGTCCAGTACGAGTTGGCGATCGGCAGCGTCGATGGTAGGCCAGAATTCGGCGAGGAAGGTCTTGGCGAAGCTGACATGGCGAGCCTCTTCGAGGACATGCAACTTGGCGATCTGCCGGGAAACGGGATGAATGCGCTCGTCACGCATCGTCAAGCGGTTCACGTAGTCGAGGAACTCCTCGACGGCGAGAATCAGCAGGTAGGACAGCACCCGCCCGCCATCAGTGCCGCCGGACGACCCGGAGGCTCGCTTGGGGCCGTAGGCGGGCGTGCCGGCCCGACGGATGTACTCGCCGAACATCATCGAATGGCGGCATTCGTCGGCGATCTCGATCAGCAGGTAGCGGTGGCTCGGGTCGGTGACCGGGATCGTCACGAGGTCGCGCAGCACGATCTGCATCAACGCGTTCTCGAACCAGATGCTTGCGCCGAAGACGGCAGCAGTCTCATGGCGGCTGTAGGCGATCTGTTGGTCCAGCGTCATTGCCTGCCAGACGGGCGTCCCGAACAGCGGCAGGACTTCCGGCGGCAGGTGGAAAGCCGAATCGTCGATCGGGGTATCCCAGTCGACGTCGGTGAACGGATCGAGCGTCATTCGTTCCGAAGCGGCCACGAGTTGCGCTGAACGGAGAGCGGTGCGAGGCAGCGTCGAAACGGTCATGGACCAACTATGACAGTGACAGTAATTGCTGTCAACGTTGAATGACAGTGATTACTGTCACAGTAATCACTGTCACGATCGGATCGGATGTGGTTGACTGAGAATGTGTCGACCAGTGAACAGAACGTCGTGGAGGAGCTGACAGGTTACGAGGTCGCGCCGAAGCCCTCGTACAGCCTCGGCGAACTCTCCGACGCCAGCGGGGTGAGTGAGCGGACGATCCGTTACTACCAGAACGAAAAACTGCTGCCGAAGCCGGACAAGCAGGGACGTGACGGTATCTACCGTGACGATCACCTCGAACGGCTGCGATTGATCAACGAACTGCGTGACCGCGGCCTGTCTCTGCATACGATCCGCGAACTCGTCGTCAACGCCAATCCGGCCAGAACCGTCTCGGCATGGTTGGGTGTCGATGCGACGTTGAGTGCACCATGGTCTGACGATCGGCCGAGGACGCTCACCCAGGACGAGTTGCGAGCGACCGTTGCGAATACTGCGGCTGGTGTCATCGGTGAACTGCAGGACGCCCGCTATGCGCAGCGCAACCACGACGGCAGTTGGGACGTGCCGAGCCCGGCGCTGCTCGATCTGGCGTTGCAGCTCCGTGCTGCCGGCGTGGATATCGAGATCGCCGGAAGGATCCGCGATCTACTTCGCGGGCGGCTCTCCAAGGCCGTCGAGGACACTGTCAAACTGCTCGTCGATCGAGCAGGTTCCGGTTTCGCAGGAGCTGCCAGCGCCGAGGAACTGGCAACCGCGCTTGGAGCGCTTCGGCCGATCGCCAGGGAGATGAGCAGCCTGATCCTCGCCCAGGAAGTCGAGCGGGCGCTTCACGAACTCGTCGAGTCCCGCCCGTTCGGGAACAACCGATCCGGTCGGCACTGAAGGCACTGCTGGATCGTCCAGTGGATCGGTGTGAGCGAGGTTGGCTGAAGTACATTGGGAAATGATGGAGCAGCGATGACGGCCTTCGCTGTTTCAGATTCCCTCGAAGATCGACAAGCGATCGTCGATGTGACCATTGCTTACTGCTGGGCCCTCGACACCAGGGACTGGGATGCGCTCGATGAGGTGTTCCTGGCCGACGCGACTGCGTCGCTCGGATCCGAATTGATCGGACTCGAGGCGATCCAGGAACGCGTCACCGACGCGCTGAAACCGCTCGATCATAGTCAACATGTCGTCAGCAACCATCAGGTCCGCGTCGATGGTGACGTGGCGACGAGCAGGTGCTACTTCGTCGCCCAGCACACCGTCGCCGGCACCGAGGGCGGCCCGAACTTCATCGTCGCCGGGCGCTACGAGGACACATTGCTGCGCACGGCTGCTGGCTGGCGTATCCGTCGACGTGAACTGAGCGTCACCTGGACGGACGGGAATCCGAAGGTGCTCTACCGCGGGAGTTGACCACCAAATCGATCGCGCAACGTGCAGTCCCGTCTACGATGTTGTCCAGTGATCACAGCGAGCGATGTCGACGCCTTCCGCGCCGGAGACGAGCACGCGGTCAGGACGATCTACCGTGAATACGGACGCCTCGTGTTCGTCGTCGCCAACCGTGTGCTGTCCAATCGGGCGCTCGCCGAAGAGGCCACGCAGCAGACGTTCCTCCAAGCGTGGAAGGCCGCCAAGTCGTTCGAGGCCGGCCGGGAACTCGGACCGTGGTTGGCGACCATCGCCAGGCGCGCGGCGATCGACGTCCAACGACGCGAAGCCCGGCGAGCCCACGACGACCTCGACAGCGTCAAGGCTGGCGAACCCTCGCTGTCTGTTGCCGGTCCGAACATCGATCAGACCTATACGGTCTGGCAGGTCCGCGAGGCGATCGACACCCTGAATCCGCAGGACCGGGAACTGGTCCGGCTGCAGCACCTGGAGGGTTACACCCACATGCAGATCAGCGAGATGCTCGGTGTCCCGATCGGTACCGTCAAGTCGCGGTCGTTCCGAATCCACAAGTTGCTCGCCGCTAAGTTGGGTCACCTGCGCGAGGACGCTGTCTCGTGAACCGACGATGAACCGATCTCCCGTCTACGACGTAAAACCGGTGAAGGAGGTGGACCGTGGCTAGCGACAGCACCGTGGCGCACTATCTCGGGGACGATGGCGAGCCCATCGACCTCAACATCGACGAGCGCGAAGAAATGGAGTCGCTTCGCGCCCTGTTGCGCGACACCAGCCTGTGGCAGGAACCGTCCGGTTCACTCGAAGACAGCGTCGTTGCGGCGATCGCCGGCGGACATCGCATCGACACCGAATTTTTCGCTCCGCCGGTGCCGCACGCCGCCGGAGCAGCGCAGCCGATCGCCTCTCCACCCGCGCTTGTGTCCCCACCAGCGCCATACACCAGCGGGCCACCCACGAACGTCGTGTCGATCGACTCACGTCGCCTGCGCTACGGTGCCAGACCGGCAAGCCGTTGGGGGAACTTCGCCGCCGGGCTGGTGGTCGCAGCGGTGATCGTCGGCGGCGTCCTGATCGTGAAGCATTTTCCCAACAGTGCACAGGGGACGACGTCAGCGCTGAGCGGCCAAGGAACCCTGGCGGATGCCACCGGTAAGGTGACGGTCTTCACCACCAACTCCGGTGTGCGGATCGAACTCGACGCCATCGGCCTTCCTCGCCTCGATCACGACGACTTCTATGAGGCCTGGTTGAAGAGCGCCGACGAAAAAAAACTCGTTCCGGTCGGAACCTTTCACACCGGTGCAAAGGTCACGCTGTGGGCTGGAGTCTCCTTGGGCGACTACCCGACATTCACCGTCACCCGCGAGCACGCTGCCGGGCCTGATGACGTCGCTCAAGAATCATCGGGCGATGTCGTTCTCAAGGCCGACATCGGTGGCTGAGCTCACGTCGTGACAAGCGCGTCGGCGTGCTGCTGCAGCCAGGCGTGCGACCGGCGGTTCTGCTGCGGATACCCCTGCTCCCACACCTGTAGATAGAGGACAAGGCCGGAGTCGGCCTTGGCTTTCATCGACACGAGGGCGCGATCGAGGAAGTCGATTGCTGCGGCAACCACCGCGATCCGTTGACCGGGGACGAGATGGTGGGCGTCGCAGAATGCGGCAAACCGAGCCAACGGATCGACGTCGGCGCGGCCAGGGTCGAGGTCGACCGGATCGCGGAATGGGATCCAATGCCGCGCAGCGATGGCGATATCGACCAACGGGTCGTTCGGCGCGGCAAAGTCGAAATCGATGAACGCAACTGCTACGCCGTCTCGGACGACGACGTTCTCGATGCACAGGTCGTTGTGGCAGACGATCGCCGATGACGAAGGATCGTCGAGGTTGATCCGATCCCACACTGCATCGGACGGCACGACGAACCCCGCCGCAGCAGCATGAAGACGATGCTGCAGGTCGGCGACGCTGACGAGCAGTTCTTCCCCGGCGGTCCACGACGGAAACGGCGGAATCCCGACGTCGCCGTCGATATAGCTGAGGACGCTGCGCCCCGTACTGTCGGTGCCCAGGACTCGTGGTGCACCGGTGAACCCGACCGCCTGCAGGTGCCTCAGGAAGCGGTTGACGGAGTCGGTGAAGCCTCGTTGGGGACGCCGGACGGTGTCGCCAACGCGGACGACTCCGCCGCCGGAGCCCATCCCGCCCGGCAGCTCGATCTCGATCTCGATGTCCGGCGCAGCATCGTGCGCGCCGTGCTTGATCATCGATCGAACGTTAGTCGTTCACGGGACGGGCCGTCCCCGACCCATGTGCAACAGATGACGAGTCCACGAACTTCGGAGCGCCGACGCTGTGGGCACAGAGCTGGGGTGCGTCGACGATCGTGAGCAAGGTTCGCTCTGTGACAAACACCATCCCTGGCGGGCAGACAGGAATCTCTGTAACGGCGAAATTTCCCCTTGATGTGGATCCTGTACATCATCAAACCGACCATTGTCATCGACGGAGTGGAAACCAAGAGCGAATGGAAGACGCCGACGTTCTTCCCGACCAGTCCAGGCGCCCATCAGGTCGGGGCCTATTTTCCCTACTTCATCCCGAAGAAGGCGGGCAAGGGTTCCGCGTCCGTGACGGTGGCCCCTGGCCAGGTCGTCAACGTGACCTACAAGGCTCCGAGTTGGGTAGTGTTCATGAAGGGGAAGATGATCGTCAGATGACTTTGCTGATCGCCTCGCTCTCGCGGGCAGCAGCTCGACGCCGGGCCTCGCAGATCGCTCCGCCGAGTTCTGTGGACCGTTTTGCACCGCCGGCGGTGCACCAGTGGACTCAGTTTCCCGAGAGGGCTACTTGGGGAGGCCGAGGACGCGCTCGCCGAGGATGTTGCGCAGTACGTTCGAGGTGCCACCCATGATCGTGTAGCCGGGGGCATAGAGGAGACCGCGCGTGATGTCGTCGAACATCGTCGCCTCTGGGCCGAGGATCTGCGACACGAAATCGGCGACCCGGACCTGGTGTTCGGTACAGAAGCACTTCGTCGCCGCCGAGAATCCCGCAGGTGCCTGGCGTAACACCTCACGCGTGACGAGGATCTTGCCGATGCGGAAGCCGATCTCCATCGAAGCGATCTGCTGGCGGACCAACGGGTCCTTCGTATCGGCACGTTCGAGGGCGATCCTGTAGAGCGCGTAGTTCGACAGCAGCCGGTCGATTCCGCCGCGCTCGTGTTCCAACTGGCGCATCGTCTGCTTGAACGCTGCGCCGGGGACGCCGACGAGGTTGGCAGCCGGCACGCGGACGTCGGTGAAGAACACCTCACAGAAATGGCGGTTGGTGGTCATGTCGGTGATCGGGCGGACCTCGATCCCGGGAGTGCTCATCGGGACGACGATCTCGGAGATCCCGGCGTGCGGGGGACCGTCTGTCGACGTGCGGCAAATGAGGTAGCAGTAGTCGGCGACCGCCGCGAAACTCGTCCAGATCTTCTGCCCGTTGATCACGTAGTCATCGCCGTCGAGGCGAGCCTGCGTCGTCAGCGAGGCGAGGTCGGAGCCGGCGTTCGGCTCGCTCATCCCGATGCACCACGTCGTCTCGCCTGACAGGATGCCCGGCAGGAACTCGGCCTGCTGGTCGGCGTTGGCGTAGGCGATGAGCGTCGGGCCCATCTGGCGATCGCCGAACCACATCGCGCCGATCGGTGCGCCGGCAGCGATCATCTCCTCGGCGACGATCAGCCGTTCGATCGGGGGCCGTGCACCACCACCGTGTTCCTTCGGCCACGTCATGCCGATCCAACCGTTCGCCGACATCTCCTTGGCGAACTCCTTCGAGTACCCGTTGATCCAGCTGTCGTTGGAACGCCCGTAGGTCGTCACGGCCTGCTGGGCCACGGCCCTGGCTCGGCTGCGCAGTTCGTCTTGCTCGTCAGTCCACGAAAAGTCCATACACCAACGATCGTAAGAGGCGAGACCTCGCGCCGCGCAATCAGGCCACGCCATTCCCGGGTCGATCAGCAGCACGGGCGCAAATCACGTCAAAGTTGATTTGATTACTCTGGATTCGGCGGATACCCTCGAGCGGATGACCGCCCTCGTTGTTCCGGACGACCTCAGCGAGCTCGATGTGTCATTTGCATCGCTCTCGCCGATCGAGATGATCCAGTGGCTCGCAGAGGCTCACGGCGTGGAGAACATCTGCGTGACGTCGGCAATGACGTCCGATGTCGTGCTCGTCGACGTCGCCTCGAAGGCGGTCCCTGGCATCGAAGTCGTCTTCCTCGACACCGGGTTCCACTTCCCGGAGACACTCGAGACCGTCGAGAACGTTCGTCGTCAATATCCGGTCGAACTGCGGATCATGGCGGCACCCGCCGGCATCGAACTGAATCGTTGGGAGACCGATCCCAACGGCTGCTGCAACCAGCGAAAGGTGCTGCCGCTGGCGGAAGCGCTGTCGACGAAGCACGCCTGGGTCTCCGGCGTGCGCCGCAGCGATTCGCCTGTCAGGGCCGACACGCCGTTCGTCCACCGGGACAAGCGCGGCCTTGTCAAGCTGAACCCGTTGGCGGCGTGGACGGACGACGATCTGGCGACCTACGCGATGGTCAACGAGGTGCCGATGAACCCGCTGCTCGATCAGGGGTATCCGTCGATCGGCTGTTATCCGTGCACCCGGAAGCCGGCCGCCGGTGAGCATGCACGTGACGGCCGCTGGTCCGGCCACGGCAAGACGGAATGCGGTTTGCACCTGTGAACCGCCTGGCTCGCGCACTCGAGGCGCACTCGATCTACGTCTTCCGGGAGGTGGCCGCAGAGGTCGACCGGCCGGTGCTGCTGTTCTCGGGTGGCAAGGATTCTGTTGTCATGCTGCACCTTGCGCTGAAGGCATTCGCGCCGGGCAAGTTGCCGTTCCCGATCATGCACGTCGACACCGGCCACAACTTTGCCGAGGTCATCGAATTTCGCGATCGGGTTGTCGCCGAACTCGGCCTCGACCTCGTCGTCGCCAGCGTCCAGCAGGCGATCGATCACGGGCTTGTGGCTGATCCGGGTGTCAACGGATCGCGCAACCGGCTGCAGACGACTGCCTTACTCGAAGCGATCGCCGACAACAAGTTCGAGGCTGCCTTCGGTGGTGCTCGTCGTGACGAGGACAAGGCTCGTGCCAAGGAACGTGTCCTGTCGTTCCGCGACTCCTTCGGTCAATGGGATCCGCGCAACCAGCGCCCCGAGTTGTGGCAGATCTACAACGCCCGCATCAAGACAGGCGAGCATCTGCGGGCCTTCCCGCTCAGCGATTGGACCGAACTCGACATCTGGCACTACATCGCCGACAACGGCGTGGATCTGCCGGAAATGTACTACAGCCACAAACGTGAAGTCGTCGAGCGTGACTCGATGCTGTTGGCGACGGGGGAGTGGACACCGCCGTGCAACGGTGAGGTTCCCTTCTTCGAGACGGTCCGCTATCGCACGGTCGGCGACATGACGTGTACCGGCGCCGTCCGTTCGTACGCAGCCAACGCATGGGACGTGATCGCCGAGATCGAGACGACGCGCATCACCGAACGCGGCGCGACCCGTGCCGACGACCGCTTCAGCGAAGCGGCGATGGAAGACCGCAAGCGTGAAGGCTACTTCTGATGCCAACCCCCCAAACTGAGTCCACTGGTGCACCGCCGGCGGTGCAAAACGGTCCACAGAACTTCGGCAGTGAACCGGTCGAGGCCGATCTGCTCCGTTTCGCCACCGCCGGTTCCGTCGACGACGGCAAATCGACATTGATCGGACGTCTACTCCACGACTCGAAGTCGTTGTTCGACGATGTGATCGAGGCACTGGCAACCACCACGGCTCGCAGAGGCGGAGAGGGTCTCGACCTCGCACTCGTGACCGACGGCCTGCGTGCCGAGCGCGAGCAGGGCATCACCATCGACGTCGCCTATCGCTATTTCTCCACACCGCAACGCTCGTTCATCATCGCTGATACGCCGGGCCACGTACAGTACACGCGCAACATGGTGACCGGCGCCTCCACCTCGGATGTCGCCGTGGTTCTCGTCGACGCTCGACATGGGTTGCGCGAGCAGTCGCACCGGCACACTGCTCTGTCGGCGCTGCTCGGCATCCGCCACCTGGTGTTGGCGGTCAACAAGATGGACCTCGTCGACTGGTCGCAGGAGCGTTACGAGGAAATCCGCACCGCATTCGTTGCCCTCGCCGGTGGGCTCGGCGTCGACAGTGTGCAGGCGATTCCGCTGTGCGCCCTGGACGGTACGAACGTCGTCGAGCGTTCGGCGTCGATGCCATGGTACGACGGTCCCTCGTTGCTCGAACATCTCGAGACCGTGCCGATCCCGACGACGTCGACGATCGACGACGCACTCCGCCTCCCGATCCAGTGGGTCGTTCGTCCAGATACCCAGTCGGCTGACAGCAAGCGTTGGTACGCCGGCCAACTGGCCTCTGGCTCCGTCTCGGTGGGTCAGCAGGTCGTTGCGCTCCCAGCGGGCGGATCGTCGACCATCGTGGCTGTCGAGGGGGACCCACCGGCGGTGCGGGTGCAACTCGCCGATGAACTCGATATCGGTCGTGGCACCGTGCTCGCGTCCGTCGTGCTGCCGCCGCAGGTCACCACCGAGTTGACGGCGACAGTGGCTTGGCTGGGCGACCAGCCGCTGACGAGCGGCGGAAGATACGTCGTCAAACACCTGTCGAGGGTCGCCAAAGCGATGGTCGGCGAGATCTACGCTCGTCTCGACGTCACAACCCTGGAACACGGCCCGGCGGATTCGCTGGCGTCGAACGAAATCGGCACCGTCCGTTTCACGCTCAGCGCTCCGCTGGCGATCGATGCGTATGCGGTCAACCGCCGGACCGGTAGCTTCATCGTCATCGATGCACGAACGAACGCCACCGTGGGCGCGGCGATGATCGCCGCCGAATGACGGTCTATCTCGTGGGTGCAGGCCCGGGGGATCCAGAATTGCTCACCGTGCGAGCCGCCAGGCTGCTTGGGGCCGCCGATGTCGTGCTCTACGACCGTCTTGTCGCCGACGAGACACTGGCGCTGGCACCCGAATCCGCTGAGATGATCGATGTCGGGAAATCGCCTGGCAACAGTTCGATCCAGGCACGCATCAACGAGCAACTCGTCGAGACCGCTCTGCTGCATCCTCGCGGAGTGATCGTGCGGTTGAAGGGCGGCGATCCGTACCTGTTCGGGCGAGGAGGCGAGGAAGTCGAAGCGCTGGCAGAGGCCGGTATCGACTATCAGGTCGTGCCAGGGGTGACCTCGGCGTTGGCTGCACCGAGCGCTGTCGGGATCCCGGTGACGCATCGCGATCTCGCGCGCTCAGTGACGATCATCACCGGTCACGATGCGACGGATAATGAGCCGATCGACTGGAAACCGTTTGCCGCCATGGGTCCGCACCACACACTCGTCGTGATGATGGGTGCCCGTAAACGGGGTTTCATAGCCCGGTCGCTGATCGACGCCGGTGCTTCTCCGGACACGCCGGTCGCCTTCATCGAGAGCGCGACGACGGAGCATCAGCGCGTCGTCACCGGTGTCCTCGGCAATGTCGATGCGCTCGACGTCCACCCGCCAGTGGTCTTCGTCATCGGCGCCGTCGCTACCCTCGCGCGCCCGTAGTCCCCGTCTGCTTCACCGGGTGATCGCCCGAGTATGTGCGGTCCGCCCGAGTACGTGCGGTCCTCTGGGCGTACGTGCGGTCCTCTGGGCGTACGGCTGGTACTCGGCTGGCGCGGCTGGTACTCGGCTGGCGCGGCTGGTACTCGGCTGGCGCGGCTGGTACTCGGCTGGCGCGGCTGGTACTCGG
>JAYTOR010000304.1:0-19225 GCA_043747685.1 Actinomycetota bacterium | reverse complement strand
CGTCACCATCACCGACCTCACAAACAACCGCTAACATCACCACCAGATGGGGCCAAAACAGCCCGTCGCGATGGGGCCAAATCAAGCCGTCGAACTCAGAGACCTCCTTCTCCACGGCGTCGACCACCGCAAATGTGTCGGCTGCCGAGACGACAGGCGTAACAGTCGCGGCGTTGAGCGACCCCGGCCTGACAGCGTCGAGTATCAAACTCGGTCTCGTCGTCAGCAAGACCAGCCCGCTCGGTGCAGAAACATTCAGCCCGCCGATGTACGGCGCGCAGGCCTTTATCGCCGCACTCAACGCTGCCGGGGGCGTCAACGGGCACCACGTCGACCTCGTCGTCTGCGATGACGGGGCGACCGGTGCAGGCAACCGTAGTTGTGTTACCAAGCTCATCGACGACGACAAGATCTTCGCGTTCGTCAGCAACACCGTGTTCGAATATGCGGGCGCATCGTACGTCAACGATGCCGGTGTGCCCGATGTCGGCGGGCAGCCGATTGGCAACGAGTACGATCAATATCCACACCTGTGGTCGATCTATGGCAGTGGATCGCCGAGGAACGGGACCATCGGTTTCAACGGGACGTTGTACGGCGGTAGCGAGGTCTACCGGTACTTCGCCCGAACCCTCGGTGCCGAGACGG
This sequence comes from Actinomycetota bacterium, assembly GCA_043747685.1. Taxonomy (GTDB): domain Bacteria; phylum Actinomycetota; class Acidimicrobiia; order Acidimicrobiales; family Ilumatobacteraceae; genus JANXUF01. The sequence continues at coordinate 18,577 of JAYTOR010000304.1, read as the reverse complement.
CCGCCGTCGTTGGTTACAACCAAGCGGATTCGCAGCGTTTCGCCAACCTGACTGCGACCGCCCTGAGCCTCGAGGGATACACAGTGGTCCGCGAGCAACTCAACTTCGCGGTGCCTTCATGGGACTCCGCCGTGGTCGACATGAAGTCCCGCGGTGTCGACATCGTCTTCGACGCGCTGGACTCGGCAGGCAACGTCAGCCTGTGCAAGGCGATGGACGGCGCCGGCATGAGGGTCAAGGCGAAAGTCGTCACCGTGCAAGCATGGAGCGAATCCGTGCGCACCGGCTACCAGAGTTCACGGACGTGTCGCAACTCGCTCTACGCCACCGCCACGACACGCAACTACATGGACACCGACAACGCGATGATCGCCACGTTCCGATCCGAGATGCGCTCGGCGTTTCCGCAGCGGGAGGCGAAGATGTCGATGTGGGAACTCGAAGGGTGGGCCGGCGCGCAATGGCTCACGGACGCAATGACCTCATGTGGAGCAGCGTTGTCCCGCGTTTGTGTCGAAAGGTACCTTCGCCGCCCAGAGCCGTACGACGGCCACACCGTGTTCACGCCACGAAATTTCGTCGCCGAGACGGCACCTTCGACGACCGCTTACAACTGCCTGTTCGCCGCCCGAGAGCGTGGCGGCGCGTCGATGGGCCTTTGCAGCCAACGCCGGGAACGCCGCATACACCGCGTCAGCCGGCGCACCATTTCCGAACATCGCCAGGTTCTCGGCCACTGACATTTCGAGGAACACGTTGGGTTCGTTCGGTATCAGAGTGATTCCATCGGCGGCCCGCTCGTGCGGCGACGACGCGGTGATATCGCGCCCGAGCCAAGATACCCGTCCTGCTGTCACCGGCAGGGTGCCGCCAGCGACTCGTAACAGGCTGGATTTGCCGGCCCCGTTGCGGCCCAACAACGCCACGATCGAACCCAACGGAAAGCGTAACGATAGATCGTGGAGCACTTCGATCGCCCCGTAGCCAGCGCGAACGCCGACAATATCGAGGCCCGTGCTCACCGAGCTTGCCCTGATAGCGCCGCTCGAACGTCGGAGCGGCCGAGCACCTCGTTAGGAGTTCCCGAGGCCAACATCCGCCCACTGACCATGACGTACACGACGTCGGCGGCCTGATGCACGAACTCGTTCGCTCCAAACGGCCCTCGAACAACGAGCCACGGACCCCCTCCAACAGCAGGCCAGTGCCCATGTCAAGAGCGTCGAACTGACGGATCCCGAACACGCCACCGTCACCTACGACGTCTTGTTGAATGCCACCGTCGCCCTCGCCGACGCACAAGGCACCGCCGTACGACAAGACGGCGTCTGGAAGGTAGGAGCCCAGAGTTTCTGCGCGCTGATCACCCTTGGTGCCACCGCGCCGATACCCGGCTGTAGTTGACACGTCGCGACTGAACCCGTTCTGCCGCCGCGCAGCGGTGTCCTCGATGGCCTGCGCCCGTTGCAAAGAAAACGCGAGATTCCCGACGTGTATCACACGTTCAGCGAGTCGCGCCTACTATCGAAGGCACCCGTACATTCATGCTCGGTGAGGCGGGTCGGCGCCGCTCCGGGGGCGGAAGTCATTTCAGCGACGGGTGTCGCCTGACGAACGATGGCTCACCCCAGCGATCGGCGAGGCCCCAAGTGCTGCCGGCACCGGGGCGAGTGCGATCATCACCATCACCATCGCGTCGATCAGGTGGTAATCGGCGAACGGACTCGTCGATCCGGTGAGGGCTCCACTGAACGTATGGCGTGCGAGTGCCACTCGGCCGCCCACATCATGATCGTCATCGCTACGCCTGCGATCTCCATGACGCGAAGAGTGCCAGACCGATGCCCAGCAGCCCGAGCGCCGGATGCCGCCGTCTACGCAGCTCGACCCATCGAGAGTCGCAAGCGCACCGGGGCGCTTCACGGAATCGCGGAGATGGCCTGATGGTCCTGTCCGGTTTGATCAGGAGTGTTCGGGTCCAACGACTCTGGGCATCCCGAGGTGGTGGGACGACAATGCTGACGTGAGCCAACGGTTTGCTGAGGAGCGACGAAGATGAGCACGCCAACCAGGAAGAGGTCCGGCACCGTAACCGACACCACTGCGTCGATCGTGCCGTCTCGATCGAGAACCGAGTCGCCGAACGCGGCGCCGTCAAGCGGGTCGGGATCGTGACAGATCAGATCGCCGATAATTCGTCGGGCAGTGCTGAGGTAGCGACTGCTGGCGCCGGCCAGGCCTTCGGCATTCGGCTCATCGTCGTCGGGCTCGATGGGTCCATCGAGTCACAATACGCAGCGGATCACGCGGTTGTCTTGGCCGAGATGTTCGGTGCAGAGGTGGTCGCGCTCCACGCAACTGGACTGCTCGATGTTTGGCCGACCACCGACGAGGTGCCGCAGCAGCGCAACTCCCATGCACGAGTCCGCGAGCTCATGGAATCCACGTGGAGTGAATCGCTCAGGCACTCCCGAGCTCGTTGGCGTCTGGAGCTACGCGATGGCCCTCCGGCCGACACGCTGCTCAACTTCGCCGTTGAGTTGGACGCAGACCTGATCGTGATCGGTACCAGGGGCTCAGGGAACTTCCCGGCCGGCGCGTTGGGGAGCACCAGCGCCAAAGTCGTCGAACGTTCGCATATCCCGGTTTTGGTCGTCCCTAGCCCTTCGTCGGTGAGCCGTTGACGGGGTCCTCCGAATGAGATCGTCGAGTGATCGGTGACGATCGGCCCTATCCAGCACGCGGCTCGGCGCGGCACGATCAGTTCATGACCAATCGAATCGTCGTCGGATATGACACGTCGCCTTCGTCCACCGAGGCAGCGCACTGGGCTGCGTCCGAGGCGGCTACTCGTCGGAGAATGCTGCGGATCGTGGCGTGCTACGAAATTCCACTCGGCACCGGTGTCGGGGCAGCGTGGTCGACCGGCGACGTACTCGATACGTTCGAGAAGGCGACGTTGGAGTCTGCACAGTCGGTGAAGGCCGTCCTCACCCTGCGATACCCCGAACTCGAGATCGATGTCGCAGCGTGCCTCGGGCCGCCAAGAGCATTGCTGATCCAGGGCCTCGATCCGACCGATGTCCTGGTCGTTGGAACGAGCAACCACGAAGGTGCAGCGGGTTTCTTGCTCGGCAGTACCTCTCGTTGGGCCACGCGCCACAGTCCCTGTCCTGTCGTCGTTGTCCGCGGGGCTGCGTCGCGTGGACGGCCCGATCGGATCGTCGTAGGCATCGACGGCTCCGTCTCATCGGACGCAGCGCTGCTGTGGGCAGCCGACGAGGCCGATCTGCACGGCGTCGATCTCGTTGTCGTACATTCCTGGGATTACCCGTATCTGGGCGTTGATACGCACGCCGCACAGGCGCGCGACCTGACACGCATCGATGCTGCCATCGTGCTCGATCGCGCCGCAGAGTTCGCTCGACAACGGTGTGGCGTGACGGTCAAAGACGTGCTTGTCGAAGCGAGCGCAGCCTCCGCATTGTTGGATTCGGTGCGTGACGGTGATGTCCTGGTGCTCGGTGCCGAAGGACGGGGAGCAATCGCCGCCGGTCTTCTCGGCTCGACCGTCAACAGCGTCGTCGAACAGTCAGCAGTACCCGTTGTCGTTGTGCATTGATGGTGTGCTGAACGACTGACGAGCTTGCGTCAGGAGTCATACGCGAGTGCGGCCGACGGTAACGATCGTGCCCGCCTGATGGCCTTCGGGGAGAGGCGGGCGTGGCTCAGACGCGATACCCGGCAGCGCCGCTGTTGTGTGCGGGCATCATCGGCTTCCGGGCGCTACGTCGGGCCGCCGTACCGCCGGGGGGACGGTTGGGCATCTACGGCTTCGGTGCTTCGGCGCACCTGGCTGCGCAGGTGGCCCTGGCCGAGGGTGCGACCGTCCACGTGATGACCCGTTCGCCTGCTGCGCGTCGCCTGGCGCTCGACCTCGGAGCGACCTCGGCGGGCGACACGTTCGACCGGGGCGGGACACTGGCCATCGCCGGGATCTACCTCAGTGAGATTCCCGTGCTGAACTACGCCGACCACCTCTTCTATGAACGACAGGTCCGCAGCGTCGCGGCCAAAACCCAGCGAGACGGCGAGGAGTTCCTCGCCATCTCTTCGCGCATCTCGATCCAGGTGAAGACCGTGCCGTATCGGCTCGAGGATGCAGACGTGGCGCTGCGCGACCTCGCCCACGATCGTGTCACCGGCGCGGCCGTGCTCATCGTCGCTGCGGGTTGAACGGCGCCAAATCCGGCTTCGCGTGACACATCGCCCTGCAACCGCACGACCAACGCGATCGCAATCCATCGATGATTCCCTGGCTGACCCGGTCGGGTCGCACGCTGGCCGAACAGCGAGCCCGGCACTGCCGAATTCGCTCGAAGCCCGCGGCCGCTTTTTCTCTACGATCACGTGGTGGCATCGGCTGTTCAGTGGAAGAGGGCGTTGATCGCCAACTCAACGATTCGTCCTGTCTCGGCTTCAGCGGAGAATTCTGATGCCGCTGGAAAGTCCGTGCCGCTCAACGGTGTGCGGTTGGCGGGTCGGATCGCAACTACTGCGAGGATCTCGACGCTCGCGTGGGCTGCTTGATTGAGCGACGCCAGGTTGGTACGACAAGCCCCTTCGCTCGCCGCTGCTCAGCCCATTGGCCCGCAAGGAATGCCTCGCATTCTTCGGCCAGGTCAGAGTCTAGACGCGAGCCGACCTCGACATCATCGCGTTGTCGTCGAATCTGCCTGCCTCGCATGATGCGATCCTCGCCGAACGGTCACCCGCCTTTCAAGGGCCGAACGTCCCTTTCGAACTCGACCGAGAGCGCAGTGGGGCACAGTTGTCGTCGGCGATCGCCAGACCGTCATCTCGCGAACCTGCTTCCTCGCGGGGAGCGACATCGAGCCGATGGACATGTCGTCGATGTAGATCTGTGCGTATTCGGGGATGCGGTAGACCACTGATGGCACCTCCGCCATCAGTCTGACGTGCAGCGGCATCCAAGCCCAGTGACGCCGGGACACGAGGTGGTTCAGCTGGATCGCTCGGCAACTGCGCCCTGCTCCGCAGACCGGAACCCCGGCGGCGTGTCTTGTCCGGTCAATCGATGTGATGAAGTTTGTCCTCATCTGGCCGATCCCAGCGACGACGTTCTGCTATCGGTGAGCGTGATCCAAAGTCTCTACGGTCTGCCATGCGAAGGCGGACCTGAGCAGTTCTGCGGCCCGGGCCGCCTCAGACCTACCCCACCGTTGGATTAAAGTCCGACGGCGCTCATACCGCTCGGCGGCGGCGGCTGACAAATTTGACAGTGACCCCGAGGCCAATGAGAAGCGCACCGGTGAAGCCGAGAACCTTGGAATTGCTGCCGGTCGGTACCAACGTTGGGGGACGCCGTGGCGCAGTCGTGGGTGTGCCTGCGCCGGACCGCGTCGTGGGTGTGCCTGCGCGAGGCCGCGTTGTGGCGGGTGGTCCTGCCCCGGCGGGCTGGGTCGTGGCGCCGGGCGCTGTGCTCGGAGCCGGGGCTGCAGAGATGTTGTTGGTCAATCTCACTGTGCACGTCACCACGGCTCCGCCGCCGTTGCCTGAGCCGTTGCATTGGTGGACCGACACAGGCAGTGCGGCGGTCCGTGTGGAAGTCGGGACGGTGCACTGCACCCGGCGGGTTCCGCCGCCGCCGTTGCCGGAGCTGTTGCACTGTGTGACAGTGGCATTGGTGGTTGAGCCGATCGGGGAGCACAACTTGGTCGGCTGGGTGCCTCCGCCGGTGCCGGAACCGATGCATTGGTTTATCGAGGCTGGTGTTGTAGAGGCGGCGCCAGTGATATTGTTCACGATCACCACACTGCAGGTGACGGTTCCGCCGCCGCCGTTGCCCGAACCATCACACTGCGTGACCGTCGTCGTCAACGACCCGGACGACGACGGGGTCGTAATACAGGTAGGAGTCGTGTTTGCCGCCCCGTGGCATTCCACGATGGTGAGCGAGGAGCTGGTCGCGCCGCTGGCAAGGTCGAGGTTGTTGGTGACCGTGACCGTGCACGCGGCCTCTTGGCCGCCGACGTTGTCAGTCCCGTTGCACTGGTTTACAGAGCTGGCGGCCGACGCAGGCGCCACCGGCGACCAACTCAGCAGCAGGCAGAAGGCGCTGATGAGCACGCCCCCGAACACGGCTCGCCGCGAGCGTGACGATGTCGGCTCACGAAGACCCGAGCGACTCGGCGCGGGCGTGGATTGAACTGTGGTCACAGGAACTCCTCATCGTCATGACCCGGCAGAGCAGGGTCGTAGCCGAGGCGTTCTCGTGGCTGAACGGACCAGCACGAGCGCCCACAGTTTCACGGACTATATCGGCAACGTCGGTCCCACATACGATCAAAGACGACAAAAAACGGCGAACCTATCACTTTGCGTGAAACGGGAACGTGGGGAACGCGACCGCTGCCACGTGAATAGCGAGGTTTTCGATGGAAAGAGAGGAGCCCGGCACTACGAGCGGCCAATTTACATCGACCAGGGTGCCCTCCTGGGGCATGCCCGGCGCAACCTGCCTGTCCGACATCGCTGGCTTACGGGCGCAGCCCTCGATGTTCGGGCCGGTCCCCTCCGCCGCGACGGTGTGGCGCACCTTCGATCAAATCGGCCCGGACCAACACCGCCAGATCGCCACCACCCGCGCCGCCGCCCGAACCCGAGCGTTGGCGGCTGGACGCGAGTTCGTCGGGCTGGGATTCACGTCGCCATCACGCATGCGATTCGGTCGATCAGCTCCGACAAATCCCGATCGCTCGACACCACGGGTGGGGTAGAGACTTTGGGCCCTAGCCGCCTACGAGGGATCGCGGCAGGCTGTTGCGGTGAGAGGATCGAGAGGTGCCACAACGCTACGCAGCGGGATCATCGCCCCGCGTGGGTGCCGGTCCCGCTTTCGGTCTACGGGGGCACCGAGCTGTGATCAGCGAATTGGCCCTGGGCCTAATGTCGGTCGACCATCAGGTCGAGCTCTTCGCCTCGGACGTTTGCGGAAGGGGCGGCGCCGGAGATCGTCGAGCGCGGCCGGAACGGCTTCCTGTGCACCGGCGAGGCGGAGATGACAGCCAGGCTCGCCGACGTCGGGTCGCTCGACCGGTCGGCCTGCCGAGCGAGCGTCGCCGGGCGCTTCTCGGTGCAGCAGTCCATCGATCGTCATGCGGGTTTCGCCTTTCGGTTCATCCTCTGCCACGCGGTTCCAACGTCCAGTAGGCCACTTCCCGCCCTGACGGCATAGGGCCAAAGGTCCCGACCTCTGGCCGCCGCCCACAGCCCTGTCATCTTGCCTGGGCTGGCCAGACGGGATCCGCTGATGTCATCGTCACCAGGTCCTCGTCGCCGCCTCCCCGGGACGGGTGCCGATCGAGCGCTCGGGTCGTACGAACGCCGGGGCCGATCGATGCCGCCCGATGGTCTGGGTCGACCGACCGGTACCAGAGCCGGCGATGGGCGAAGTACCGGACTGTGGGGAACCAGCGCATATCCTGTTGTAGCACCAAGCGACGCCTCGTCGATCCGACACCCCTTGTGGTGGGTGAGCGTCACCCACCACTGCTGCCGGACCGCAGCGCGACGCGCCCTTGGCACCGTCCGTCGAGCAGACGGGTAAGCATGGCGGGTCCGTCCGCGTGTGATCTCGACGTCAGGCTACTGATATCGACCGCGAGCGTGCACCGGCGACACGAGGCTCACAATGCCGTCCGCGAGCATCGCCAGCAGGGCATTGTCGGCGGCGCCTTCGAGCATCAGAATCGTCGGTTCGTCTGCCGTGGCAACGCGTGTTCTCACGTGAATCGTCATGTTCGCCCCCGGGTCGCGGATTCTTCGTTCACTTCGCCACGTCGCACCGATCTGGGGACACGGCCTTTGGTCCCTTCCGCGACTTCCAGGATCGCATGGCCGGCGCGCACGTCGTCGACACCGCAACTCGTAACAGACAAGGGCTGGAGGTCGGCGAAACTACGCAGATGAGGACCTTCGGCCCTGCCGCCTATCCGCCGGCTGTCGCAGGATGGGAACGCCCGACCAGGGCCGGGTGTCACAGTCGTCCCGTGAGAGTGAGGCGCCATGCACGCGAACGTCGGAGACCGCATCATCATCAAGGTGCACCGCATCGCACGGCCGTTCCTGATGGCCACGGCGGCTCTCGCCACGACCGAACTCGGAGCGCGCACGGTGTTCGCCCCCAAGACCACAGCGCGCAAGGCCCTCGCTCGTCGTGGTGACCGCCTCGCCCGCGTCGCGCGCTACAGACTTGGGCAGTGGAGCGGCGTCAGCTATCGCCTGCGCGGTAGGCGGCCCGACCCCGATGTCACCGACAACGTGCTCGCTGATCGGATCCGCTCCTCGATCGGGCCCCTCGAAACTCGCCTCGACCTCCCGCACGTCCATGTGATGGTCGAAGACCACACGGCGCTGCTCCACGGCGATGTCGCCTCGGTGGAGGAAATGGCGGAGATCGAACACGCCGTCCACGCTGTCCCCAGTGTCGTCGGCATCGAGTCGCACCGACGCGGCGCTGCCGGACGAGGTTCAGTCGATCGCCGCCTTGGTCGCTGGCACCGTCGGGCGGGTTGCGTCGCGACGAGTACCTCGCCGACCTCCTCAGGCAACACGTGACGTCGTGATCGAGCACGATCGGTCTTGGTCGCGGTTCGCCTCGGGAGAGACGATCGCAGGGGCGAGGGGGTCGTCATGGCTTTCGTGAATCGTGTCGATGCGGGACGTCGTCTAGGCGAGCGGTTGCGGCACCTCCGCGGTCGAGCGATCGTCGTGCTCGGTCTTGCGCGTGGCGGCGTTCCGGTCGCCTCTGAGGTCGCCAGTGCCCTTGGTGCGCCGCTCGATGTCATTGTCGTCCGCAAGCTCGGCGTGCCAGACCAGCCAGAGCTGGGGATGGGCGCGATCGGTGAGGACGGGGTGCGGGTCATCAACGACGAGGTCGTCCGTCTCACGCAGGTCTCCGAACGGCAGCTCGCCACGGTCGAGGCCCGTGAGCGCGCGGAGCTGGAACGGCGGGCCTTGCGATTCCGTGGTGGCCGACCCCGGCTGCCGCTCGAGGGGAAGACAGCGGTCATCGTCGACGACGGCATCGCCACCGGGTCGACGGCCCGTGCGGCATGCCAGGTGGCACGAGCACACGGCGCCACCCGCGTCGTGCTCGCCGTGCCCGTTGCGCCTCCAGGCTGGACGGCCCGATTCGCAACGGATGCCGACGAGCTGATCGCGCTCGAGACGCCAGATCCCTTCTACTCGGTCGGGCAGTTCTACGTCGATTTCTCGCAGACGACGGACGACGAGGTGGTGGCGTGCCTCGCGCGAGCGGGTGCGCCGGTCGGGGTGAACGCGGTCTCCTGGCTGCCGGTCGACGATCCGCCCCTCAGGGATGACGAGGTCGTCGTGCCCACGGGAGTGGTTCGTCTTGGGGGACACCTGACGATCCCCGAGCAGCCGCTCGGCATTGTGTTGTTCGCCCACGGCAGCGGCAGCAGCCGGCACAGTCCGCGCAACCGCTACGTCGCCTCGGTCCTTCATCAGGCACGCCTCGGGACGCTCCTGTTCGACCTGCTCACGACGGACGAGGAGCTCGACCGGGCGAATGTCTTCGACATCGATCTGCTCGCCCGGCGCCTCGTCGAGGTCACCCGATGGATGCGCACGCAACCCGAGGTCGACGGCCTGCCTGTCGGCTACTTCGGAGCGAGCACCGGGGCCGCTGCTGCGCTCTCGGCCGCGACCGAACCAGGGGCGGATGTGGCTGCCGTCGTGTCCCGAGGTGGTCGGCCAGACCTCGCTGTCGGCCGGCTCGGCGCGGTCATCGCACCGACGCTGCTGATCGTCGGCAGTGACGACCACACCGTGCTGAGCCTCAATCGCGCTGCTCAGGCGCGGATGCATTGCGAGACGAAGCTGACGGTGGTGCCCGGGGCGACGCACCTCTTCGAAGAGCCTGGCACCCTCGCCGTGGCTGCCGAGGCGGCGCGCGACTGGTTCCTGCGGCACCTCGTTCCCGCCCCGGCGGCGCGTTGAATCCACTCAGGCGGCGGAAGTCCTGGGAATCGTTGATATCGCCCGGGGCCGGCCCGTGTTCTGCTCGCTGAGGCGTTTGATCGTCAGCATCATCCTCTGCTCCATCACGAAGTGGACCAGCTCGAGGAGCAGTTGATGCCTTCGGTACCGGCTGCGCACGATCAGCCGTGTGCCACTGCCCTCGGGCTGGAGGAAGAACTGCCACACCCAGTCGGCGTTATCGCCGCGATGGAGCCGCTCCAGATCGCCGGGGCGACGAGCACGAGCGCGCGACCCGGGTCGACGCGGGCGACGTCGTTGCACGCCCACCCGCCGTAACGGCGCGGCGGCGCCATCAGGACCTTGTCTGCCGGCGCGCGTTGCTGCCACTCCTGGCGAGCGGATCAGGCCGTTGTACAGAAAAGTCATAATAAATCCGACCGGCGATGACGGCGGCGATGACGATGACGCAATCATCGCGACTCGTTCGGAGACGACGCAACTATCAGCATGGCTGGGATGATCACCGATAACGTGATCGCTTAGAACATTACGGTCGAGGCACCGCAACTTGCAGAACGGGCACTGATGCACATCAGTCTGAAACTCGGTCATGTCCTCACTCAACCACGAGCAACATCGGTGGCCTAGACACTTTCGGCGTCGCTGGAGAAGAATATGGCGCACCCGAAGGACCTGCGACGGTTCCGCCGAGGCCACCCGTGCTGTAACCGAACTCGTCGCCAACGCCCTCACAGCCAGACGTATCAGCGTCGACGCCGCAGTGTGGTCAGCCGTGGGCGATCCGATGGAGGCGACGGGCGGAGCCGTTCACGATCGTTTCCGGCGACCCGATTGCTGTCACCGCTGGTGTCGGTACGAGAAGCGCACTGTACCTGTCGAACTGCATTCGGCGGCTAGAAGGTGGCCCAAGTCCGTCGAGTTCCGAATCGTACCGATCCCACTGTCCGGCGCACTGAAGCCCCTGAAGCGGGAGCTCCGCTACCGTACTGGGAAGGCCACGACTCAGGGCTGTAACAAGTGACGCACCTGGGATCGCCGTCCGGTTGCGTCGTTCGTGCCCGTCGGCACCGCCGAGGCTGTTGCTCACTCGGCATCGGCGCAACGTCGTGTACGAGCCTCGCTGACCGTCGGGGTCAATTCCAGGAGAGACAGATTGGGACTGAGGGCTCTATGCAGACTGAGTTGTTCGGGCGATCATGGGATCATGAGCAACCAGATCACGGTTGGGTACGACGGCTCTGGGTCCTCGTCGGAAGCAGTCAAGTGGGCTGCCCACGAAGCGACCGTTCGAAGTACTCGGTTGCGGATCGTGTCCTGTTACGAGATTGTCTTCCTCGCTGACGAAATGGATGGCTGGCCGACGATTGACTCGGTCACATCGCCCATGGCGGCGGTCGAGTCAAGCCTCACCGGCATCAGACAATTCATCGCCACGGCCTATCCCGGCCTCGTGATCACGACGGAGGCGTCGGCTGGTCCCGCTTCGATCGCCTTGCTGGACGGCGTGGAGCCCGACGATCTTGTCGTCGTGGGCGCGAGCAGCCACGAGGGTGCAGCAGCGTTCTGGCTGGGCAACACCCCCCGCCATGTCGTCCGGCACAGTCCGTGCCCGGTGGTGGTGGTACGAGGGGTGACAGGCCGTGGCCGCCCGGTCCGGATCGTCGTCGGTGTCGACGGGTCAGTGGCGTCGGATCGGGCTCTACGGTGGGCCGCTGACGAAGCGGACCGCAACCAGGTCGTGCTCGATGTTGTCCACGGTTGGTGGTACGAGTATCTGGCTTATGACACTTGCTCGTCGCAGGCCCGCGATCTGACTGAAATCGACGCTGCTTGCGTCCTCGATCATGCAGTCGAGTCCGCCAGGGAGTTTTGCGGGGCTGAGGTGATCGGTCATCTGGTCGAGGCCAGTCCGGCGTCGGCGCTGGTGGACAGCGTCGGCGACGGTGACCTGTTGGTCCTCGGGTCACGGGGACGAGGCGCGGTCAAGTCCGGCCTGTTCGGGTCCACCGTCAATAGTGTGTTGGAACGCTGTGTAGCGCCGGTCGTCGTCGTCCCGGCACTGCAGGTCGGCGAAGACCCCGACATCCGATTTCCGTGACGGCCGCGATGGGCGACCAACCTGTGGACCGCGAGGCTGTCGCGCAGTGCGGTTGTCGATGGGCGAGCCAGACAATGGTGTGTACCATCGACATGCTGTCTCGTTGTCTTCACAGATTCGGGATTCCGAATCCTCGGCGCTCAATCGCCGTTGCACCACTGATCCAAAATGGTGCAAACACCGGCTGGCCGATGTGGGACCAAGGCTGCAGGCTCGTGAGCCGGCGCCAGTCAGCCCGACGGCCGCAAGATCCGGGACTTTCGACTCTTGCCTGTTCACCCGGCCGGGCGGACGATGAGCCTGTCTGGAAAAGGACGTGTTCTGATGAGCAAGAAGACCGCACTCACACCGTTTCGACAGTTGACACCTGACTGGTTCGAAGGTTTCGGATCCCGGATGTTCTGGCCGCTTCTCGGTGTTGATGACATCAAGGTGGAGGAATATCGCCAAGACGGTGACGTCGTGGTGCGCGCCGAGATACCAGGCGTGGACCCCGAGAAGGACATCGAGGTGACCCTCGAGGGTGAGGTGCTGCGCATCCATGTCGAACGCAGCGAACAAAAGCAGACCGACGGCAAGGACCGCTACCGCTCCCAGTTCCGTTACGGCTCCTTCACCCGTTCGTTGCAGCTCCCCACCGGCGTGGAGGAAAGCGACCTCAAGGCCTCCTACCGCGATGGCATTCTGGAAGTGCACGTGCCGGTCGACACCAAGAAAGCCGAGTCGCGCAAGATCGCGATCGCCCACTGATCGTGCTGAGCAGAAGTTGACGCACCGGCTCGCAGCCGTGAGAGCGACACGCCGGGTGGAAGGGCGTCCTCGCCCGTCGGTTCGGACGTCGTCGGTGCACCTATCTCGAAGCCTGGCGTCCCCGGTCAACGTGACAGACCATCCCGAACGGTGGCCCGCAGGACCGCTGGCCGATACTGCTGTTCTCCCAGCATGCGTTCGATCGTGTGCCGCAACGCTACGAAACTTCAGATCGGCTGACGCCGAGCAGAGCTGAATACCAGAGGCCGTCACGACGCAGAGAGTCGTTGTCGGCAGGGAGGAGTTTGTGATGATCCTGACGTCGACACAGGAGCTGACCAGCCAGATCGACCGGGTTTGCATCCCGATGCACGGTGATGCGCATGACCATGACGATCTGCTCGACGCCGTGGGGGACCGCTCGATCGTGATGCTCGGCGAGGCGACTCACGGAACGCACGAGTTCTACACGGAGCGGGCGCGTATCACCGCACGACTCATCGACGAGCGCGGCTTTACGGCTGTGGCAGTCGAAGGTGACTGGCCGGACGCGTATCGGGTGCACCGGTACGTGACCGGGGTCTCCGAGGACAACACTGCCGAAGAATGCCTAGGTGATTTCCGGCGGTTCCCCGCGTGGATGTGGCGCAACGTCGATGTCGTGCACTTCGTCGACTGGCTCCGTGCGCACAACCAGAAGTTCGTCGCCGGAGATCGTGTGGGTTTCTACGGCCTCGACCTCTACAGCTTGCACGCATCGATCGAGGCAGTGATCCGCTACCTCGACCAGATCGATCCCGCCGCAGCCGCAAGAGCCCGAGAGCGCTACGCATGCTTCGATCGCGTCGATCGAGACGGGCAGGCCTATGGCGCACGGGCCAGGCAGCGTGGCGACGCGTCGTGCGAACGCGAGGTGGTCGCCCAACTGATCGAGCTACGCGAGGCCGCAACTGCATACCTCACCCGCAACGGTTGGGTGGGGAGGGATGAGCTGTTCTTCGCACGACAGAACGCTCGGCTCGTTCGTGACGCCGAGGAGTACTATCGCGAGATCTACCGGGCCGAGGTCTCGTCGTGGAATCTCCGTGATATCCACATGGCCGAGACGATCGAAGCGCTCGTGCAACACCTCTCGAAAGGTCACCAACCAGCGAAGATCGTGGTGTGGGAACATAACTCGCACGTGGGTGATGCCCGGTCAACGGGCATGTCGCGGCGCGGCGAGTTGAATGTCGGTCAACTGATGCGTCAGCAGTACGGCGCCGAGAACGTACTCCTCGTGGGCTTCACCACGTACCACGGCACCGTGACCGCAGCGAGCAACTGGGGCGGTATCGCCGAGCGCAAGCGCGTCCGGCGTGCGTTGCCCGGCAGCGTCGAAGCGCTGTTCCACGATGTCGGTCATCAGCGCTTTTCGCTGCGGACCCGTCTGGACGAGGCATTGGCCGACAACCTCCGCGAGACGCGCCTGCACCGTGCCATCGGGGTGATCTACCGGCCCGAGACCGAGTTAGTCAGCCACTACATCGAAACCCGTGTGGCCGACCAGTTCGATGTCCTGGTGCACATCGATCACACGCGTGCGCTCGAACCGCTGGAGATCACGGCGCTGTGGGAGCAGGGCGAAGCACCGGACACCTACCCGTTCGGCATCTGACCGGCCGGCCTGTAGCTCCGGTTCCGGAAGCGTCCGGCTATCTCAGCGCGACGATCATTCCCAATGCGTTCACTCTGCCGATCACCGCACATCCGGGATGTCTTCCATGGGGACTGTCAAGCTCTTTCGTGACATGAAGGGCTACTACCTCAATGTCGGCGCCTCAAAGGCCATCATCGAGGGCAAGATCGAGGTGCTCCAAAGCTGGTAGCTCGCAGGTTGCCCGTCTGCCCGACGCCGGTGTCCTGAACCGAATCAGGATGGTGTACGAGATGGCGATTCCACCTCCTCCATCGCCGGAGCCGCCTGATGGCGTCGAGGAGACCGTTGTGACGTAGTGCCCTGGCAACGAAACGATCGGGCTGCGCACACTCGAAGGAGCAGACGACACCGGGGATCGCGAACTTCACTCCGGTACCTCGCCAGTGCGATCGTCCGGCGCAACAACGATGAGGAGTCCGATGAGTGCACAGATCACGACCGACACAGGTTCGACCGACACCGGCGACGAAGCGTCGGCCTCCGCCCATGGCGCGCCGGCTGCAGCCGCACGTGCACGGGAGCTCCTCAGCCAGACGGCGCATCACCGGCTCGACCGTCACCGCGCAGGCCAGCAGACCCCGACGAGTAACGGCCGCTCGTGATGACCCTCCTCATCGTTGTCTTCGTCCTCCTCGTACTGGCAGTCGTCGCAGCAGTCGTTCAGTGGCTACGCAAGCGTCGCAGTGGCAGGGTGCTCGTCGCCTCCAGTCCAGGCACACCGCTCGACACGAAGTGGTGGCACCGATGACCCTCGCCCTGATGCGTGGCGCCGATCTGATCGGTCGGCCGGTCGTCGACGCCTCGACTGGTGAGAGGCTCGCCGAGATCAAGGACGTGGTCTTCGATGCCCGCCTCGGGACGATCACCGGGTTGACGTTGCGCAACCCCGGCCTTCTCGGTCGACGCCTGAACGACGTGCTGCCGATAGGCGCCGTCGTATCTGTCGGCACCGATGCGGTGATCGTCGAAGGGGACGAGGCACTCACGCCTGGCGATGAAGCGCCGGCCAACATGGCTGCGGCGAAGTCCGACGATGTCCTCGACGTCCAGGTGATCACCGAATCCGGCAGGAAACTCGGCGCGCTTCGAGACGTCATCATCCTCGGAGGCCCTGCGCCCCGGATCGTCGGATTCGAAGTCGGCGGTGGGCCGGTAGGCAATGGTCTCGTCCCGCTCGGGGCCCAGGCCGCCGTTTCTGGCAACGCATTGATCGTTCCCGACGAGTACGAGCAGCGCATCCGAGAGGATCTGACCGGTCTCGCTGCCGAACTCTCGCTGATGGACAGCGGCTTCGTATGACGCTGCTCTCGAAACTCATCGGCCGCGACGCCATTGCCCTGAGCAGTGCAGTCACGACCGGAACGGTCACCGGTATCGCCCTCGACGGCGACCACATCGTCAACGTCAAACTTTCCGACACGACGATCGACGCTGGCGCCGTGCGCAGTTTTGCGGGCGACGTGCTGACCTATGACGACCTGTTCGCGAACCACAGTGGTGGAGGTTCGGCAGCGACCGATCCTCGAGGCACGCGGGTGATCGATATGCACGGAGACCTCCTCGGTGTGATTGCCGATCTGACGCTGTCTGGCGCCGGCCGTGTCGAGAACATCGTTCTCGACACTGGCGACACAGTTGCCGGTGAACGTCTCCGGGTGATCGGGTCATATGCCGCCATCATCACGGTCGATCTGCCGCCACCCACAGGATCACCGGTTCGCTGACCCGCATAGCCCGACGCGTCGCTCGAGCGATTGGGCGACATCGGGGCAACCACTCGAATGGAGAGCCGTGACCATGGCACAGAATGTCGAACTACCACGGTGCCTGGCGACCCTGCCAGCTGAAGACGTCGTCACGCTCTCGCCGGGCACGATGTGGCAGGTCCCATGGGAACTGCTCCTGTTCGGGCCGTTCGCCAACTGCGTGCTGCTCGACGGCGAGCACGTAAGACTGGTGACGCCGACGGCACTGGTTCGCAGTGCGGTCGTGCGCTCGTCGTCGCCTGACGAACCGTTGCATCCCGAGGACTATTCGCAGCTGCTCGTCTTCGCCCCTGCGACGACGTTGATAAACGCCGCCAAGCTGGTCATCGAAACGGGCTGGGAGATCGCATTGGTCGACGACGCCGAGCGCCGATTGATCACCCCTCGTGTCGTATTCCGAGCACTCCTGGCGATCGCCCAAGCGGATCGCGCTGCAACCGAGCCGGTCACATCTGCAGACCGCGCCCGGTCTCCGGGTGCGAGCACCGACTATCTACGATGGAGTGATCCATCGGGCAGCTCGACCGACTGCAGCGCGCATTTCACCTGACAGGCCGACCGAGGCGAGCGTCCTGCAATCGGGACGACGATCGGCGGCAACATTGTTGCTTCGCACGGCGTTCGCGAAAATTCGGTCATCGACGCCGATCATCGCGAACTTCCGAAAACCCGGTGCCACGTCGCTGACGCTCTGATCGCCGATCGCGAGAATCAATCGCTCACACGCCGACTAGATACCGACCAGATGACCAAAGTCCCAGGGGTGGGGTTTGTGCGCGTTGGGTGGTGGTTGTGCTCGATCGCGACCGTCAGCGCCAGGAGTCGTTGGAGGACTCTGAGGAGCGGCTGAGCTGGCCTTTCAGGGTGTCGAACACTGACTCGACGATCTGCCGGATCGGTTTCAGTTGCTTCGCGCTGCGACGTTTCGCCTCTCGTGCTAGGGGACGAGACGGGTGCGCACAGGTTTGTGGCGCAAGTGGAACGGGTATCTGTCGGGCCATGAAGGTAGCTGTCGTGATTGTCATCGTTGCCGCGATCGTTGTGTTGACCGTTGGGTTCTTGCTCATTGCGAAGCGACGCGGTGAAGCCAACAAAGAGAAGCTTCGTCGAGAGGCGAGCGACACTCGCGAGCTTGCGGCGGCCAGCCGACTCGAAGCTGACCGGCAGTCAGCGGAAGCGGAAGAACGTGCAGCACGCGCTAAGCGTGAGATGATCGCCGCCGAACAGCAGCGTCTCGCAGCGACGCAGGGTCACTCGACAGCGCAGGAGCTTCAAGCACACGCTGAGGAGATCGACCCCGACGTGCAAAAGCCCTAGCCCGTCCCAAGAGTTGGTTCTCGTCGGACTGTTGTCGCTGTATCGGGACTCGTCGACGAGATCAGGGCCCAGCCGGGCGGGTGAATCCGCGCATCGTGGACTCGTCCGGGACTGACGTTTCGAGACCGATACGACAGAACCTGCGCAACGACAACGAATCCGTCACCTGCACATGTCGCTTCACAGCGTGATGGGACAGGTTCTGAGGGCTCCGCTCGAGCCCTCGCCTGATCAAACGCAAAATGCCCAAATGGCACGTCAAACGCGCCCGACACGCCAACTGGCCCCAACCCAACCAACCACCCGTCCCGATCATCCAACGAACCCAACTGAACGGCATTGCAAGCTCTCAACCTCGATCCACCGATTGGCCGGGCGTGAGGCAGGTCGCGTATCCACGTGAAAGATCCCTGGGTTGGGACGATGAAGGTCTCTTACATCGTCAGCATCCCAACCGCAGGAGCAACTTTCAGTGACACGGGTATCGCACGCCATCGACCGCCTTCGAAGTGTCTTTCGATGATCCGAATCTGGTCGCCAACGCGGGGCTGTTGTTGACCGCGACGCTGTCGGATCGGCTCGGTCTGGAAGCGATGATCGACGACACCGTCAAGCTCGCCGGTCGTGTCGGTGGCACTTGCGGCGGCACCGACCGACGACCCGTCACCGTGAACAAATCAGCAACCAATTCGTCAGGGAACAACCGGCGCCCCTCACGATGCAACACCGACCAGATCGAATCGACACCCACCCGGTCACTGACGAACCCGGCGGTGCCCTTCAACAAATCCGACTAGCTACTTCCCCCGGAAATAGTCTCTGATCAGGTGTTTTGTCATGGTTTGAGGACGATTTTTGGGGGTGCGACCGAAAAAACCTTCCTCCAGATTGGCGTCT
>JAYTOR010000303.1:0-3547 GCA_043747685.1 Actinomycetota bacterium | reverse complement strand
TGCGTCGAACATACGCCGCTTGCGCTCCGGGTCCATCGGCTCGATCAGTGCCTGGTTGCCGTCGCGCAGATCGACCGAACACCACAGTGGCGCTTTGGTGATCGTCTGGTTCGGCCACGTGCGGTCGGTGAGCACGAGCGGCAGCCACGGTACGTATTTTTCGAATGGCATTTGCTTCGGGATGACTGACTGTGGAGGCATGACCTGGTCCTGACGCGAGTGGAGTGGGGTGAGACGGGAAATGTGAGACGGAAACTTGAGACGACAAGGAGGGATCGGCGAGGACGCCGGTCGCATACTCGACAGTGGCCGAAAAACACAACAGCCCCCGGCCGGAGGGCAGGGGGCGGGCAAGCGCGTGTATCTGACGCTCGCCCTATGTAAGGAGGAGGCCGATCTGCTTGAGCACGGACACATCATATGCGTGCCGCCGCTGCGAAGGCAAGCTTCGAATGGACGGACAAGGCGTGACATCGTCCACTGCGTAGTGAATACTGACGAAATGCCAGCAAACATCGTCGTCAGCCGCCACATCAATGCTTCCCCCGAGAAAGTCTGGGCATTGGTCACCGACCTGCCGCGAATGGGCGAATGGTCGCCGGAAAACGACGGTGGATCATGGACCGGTGGGGCGTCGGCGGCCGCCGTCGGGGCGAAGTTCAAGGGCCTCAACTCGAACGGCAAGAAGAAGTGGTCGACGATGAGCAAGGTCACCGTGCTCGAAGCTCCGCGATCGTTTGCCTTCGACGTGTCGGTGCTCGGACTGGCAATAGCCGGTTGGAGCTACGAGATCGAGGCTCAGGACGGTGGCACGATCGTCACCGAGACCTGGATCGACAAGCGCGGCAAGGTCGCGATGTTGGTCGGCGGCCCGGCGTCCGGTGTGAAGGACAGGGAATCACACAATCGGGCGGGTATGGAGAAGACCCTCGAAGGACTCGCCGCCGCCGCCGAATCCTGATGACATCACCGACGGCACTCGACCTGACCGATCGCATCGTCCTCGTCACCGGGTCGAGTCGGGGGCTCGGATTCGGACTGGCACGTTCACTGGCGGAGTCCGGGGCGACGGTCGTACTGAATGCGCGTCGAGAGGATCGCCTTGCAGAGGCTGCGCGGCGATTACGCGACGAAGGGCATCGCATTCATCAGTTCGCCTTCGACGTCTGTGACGAGGCAGCGGTCGTCGCTGCGATCCAGTCGATCGAGGACGGCATCGGACCGATCGAGGTGCTCGTCAACAACGCCGGAATCCAACAACGTGGGCCATTCCTCGATTTCGCGGTCGACGACTTCCGTCGGCTCGTGGAAGCGAACCTCGTATCGGCGTTTATCGTCGCCAAGTCGGCCGGTGCACGCATGGCGGCCCGTGGTCACGGCAAGATCATCAACATCTGCTCGGTACAGGCCGAGCTCGGCAGGGCGACAATCGCTCCGTACAGCGCAACCAAAGGCGGTCTGCGGATGTTGACGCGTGGCATGTGTGCCGAGCTCGGCCCGCTCGGGATCCAGGTCAACGCCATCGCCCCCGGCTACTTCGCCACAGACCTGACCGCTGCGCTGGTCGACGACGCCGAGTTCTCCGCGTGGCTCGTCAAGCGAACGCCCGCCGGTCGCTGGGGCACCGCCGAAGACCTCGGTGGTGCAGTCGTGCTGTTCGCCAGCGCGGCCTCCGATTTCATCAACGGTCAGATCCTCTTCGTCGACGGAGGGTTGACCGCAGTTGTCTGAGCAACCCGAAGATCGCAGTGCCACCTCGCCACCTGGGATCGTCGGCCGCAAAACGATGCACATCGCCGTGGTCGGTTTGATGGGCGTCGGCAAGACGACCACCGCCGAACTGTTGGCTGCTCGGCTTGGTCGTCCCCATCGCGACTCGGACCGTGACATCGAAACGCTGACGGGGGTGACCGGCAGGGAGATCGCCGCCGCCCAAGGCACCGATGTGCTCCACCGGTATGAGGAGGCGATGGCGCTCGGCGCGCTCGCATCGAGCGAACCGTTCGTCATCTCCGTCGCCGGCTTCGCGATCGAATCGGCGCTGTGTCGCCTCGCGCTCGCCAGGAGGGCCTTCGTCGTCTGGCTCGAGCTGCCGCTGAGCGAAGCGCTGGTGCGAGCAGCATCAGGTGGGCACCGGCGACCGATCGGTCGCGCCGAACTGCAGGCGCTCTCCGACCGGCGCTCTCCACTGTTTCGAGCGGCCGCCGACGTCGTCATCGACGCCAATGCCACTCCGTCGGAGATCGTCGGCGACGTACTGGACAGACTCGGATGATCAGTTCACCTGACGGGTCTGTCCGGCCCAGAACGGCTCGCGGAGCTTGAACTTCTGCAGCTTGCCCGTCGCTGTGCGCGCCAGGCTGTCGCGGAACTCGATTTCTTTCGGACACTTGTATCCGGCGAGCTTGGTGCGCGTGTAAGCGATCACGTCCGCTTCCGTCAGCGTCGATTCGGGCGTCTTGACGACGAGCGCGAGCACGGATTCGCCCCACCTCTCGCTCGGTACACCGATCACGGCTACCTCGCTGATCTCGGGGTGACTGAATATCGCGTCCTCGACCTCGATCGAGCTGACGTTCTCGCCGCCCGTGATGATGACGTCCTTCTTGCGGTCGGAGATCGTCACGTAGTGGTCGTCGTCGATGTAGCCGCCGTCACCGGTATGGAACCATTCTGGGCCGTCGGGGTCGTCCGATGCCGGTTTGACGGCGTCGGCCGTTGCTTCCGGCTGCTCCCAGTAGCCGCCCATGATGTGATTGCCACGGGCGAGCACTTCGCCCTGCGGGGAGATGCGCATCTGCACGCCGATGGCGGCACCGCCGGCACGGCTCAGCTTGACCGCACGCTCATCGGGCGCGAGGTCGTCGATTTCTTCACGACTGCGGTTCATCGTCAGCAGGGGCGTCGTCTCGGTGAGACCATAGATCTGGATGAATTCCCATCCGAGTTCGGTCTCGATCCGCTCGATCGTCCTGGTAGGCGGGGGCGCTCCTGCCATCACGATCCGTGTGCGGCCTGCACCGGGAATCGGTCCGTCCCATGTCGTCGCGGCATCGAGGATCGCGCTTGCCACGGCGGGAGCAGCACACATCAACGTGACGCCGTGCTGTTCGACGCGACGAAGAATCTCGGCGCCGTCGATCTTGCGGATAATGATGTGCCTGGCCCCCATTCCGGTGATGGAGTACAGGACGCCCCAACCGTTGCAGTGGAACTGCGGCAACGTATGCAGGTAGACGTCGCGATCGTCGATCTTCAACTGCCACCCGAACGTCGTAGCGTTCAGCCAGATGTTGCGATGGGTCAACTGCACGCCTTTCGGCCTGGCCGTCGTACCAGACGTGTAGTTGATCGTCGCCGTCGCGTCCTCGTCCGGGACCCACACGGTCGCCGGCTTGTGGTCCGGTTTGAGCAGGATTTCGTCGCTGTCGGCACCGATGACCCAGCGGAACTCGCAGGTCACCGACGCCAACGCCTCGTCGACTTCCGGATCGACGAGCAGGACGCGTGCTCCGGAGTGCCCGACGATGTAGCGGACTTCTTCCGC
>JAYTOR010000302.1:0-11494 GCA_043747685.1 Actinomycetota bacterium | reverse complement strand
GTCACCTTGGTCAACTCGTCGACGCCGTCCAAGGTGATGATGACGACGTGGTAGTTGTTCGGCGTATCCGAGGCGCCACCCATTGGACTCCAGTGCGAGAAGCTGAGGCGGCGCTCCGGGTCGAACGCAAGTACCTTGCCCTTGTCCTCGAACTTCTTGCCCTGCCACTCGCCGGACCAGGTGATCGGACTCCCCACTTTCCAGTCGGTGCGCACGGTTGCTCCCATGAAGTATTGCTTCACGGCGTCGGCGTCGGTCAGGCTCTGCCAGACCTTGTTCTTGCTGGCGGCGATCGAGGTGGAAACTTCGGCAGTTTTAGCAGACACGAGATGACCTCCAATAATTGTGTACCTTTTTGGTTCCCGGTACCGACGTCCGGCAACCCTCGACCACTCAGACGATCATCCTCCACAGCGGGCCATTGGCGGTCAGTTCGTTCGCCCATGTGACACGAGTGCCGGAAAAGCCGATGCAATGGACACTGCGTTCAGCCGTCGACGCGCCTACGCCCGACACAGCAATCAGCGTCTCCGCACGTCGCAGCAGCAGTCTCTGTGGGCCGCATCAATGTCTCGGTCAACCGAGGATCGTGACGGTGCCCGTCGATCCGTCGATCTCCACCGTGGCGCCCTCGGCGATGCGGTCGGTCGCGGCGATCACGGACACGACGCAAGGAACACCGATCTCGCGGCACACGATCGCCGCGTGGCTGCCGATCGCCCCGATGTTGACGACGACGCCGCGCACGGCCAGGAACAGTGGTACCCACGATGGATCGGTGGTCGGCGCGACGAGGATGTCGTCGCCACCGAGGTCTTCTGGAACCTGCGCGGGATCGAGCACGATGCGCGCCGTGCCGCGGACCCGCCCGGGTGCACCCGGGCCGCCTCGGAGCACGTAGCCGGTGCCGGCGTGGTCGCCGGCGCCGGTGCCGGTGCCGGTTCTGCGCCGCTTCCACGTGTGGATCGGTGCGACGCCATCGACATGACCGACGATGTACGGCGGTTCCACATCGTGCAGGGCGGCGAATGCGCGTTCGCGCCGGGCGAGCACATCGCGGAACGCGTCCGGGTCGCGGACGAAGTCGTCGAGCTCACTGTCGAGCAGGTTGAACACGTGGTGCCGATCGCGGACCACGCCGGCGGCGACCATTCGTGTGCCGAGGGCGTTGATAGCCAGCTTGATCTCGTGGATCAGCCTGATGCACGCGTACTTACCGCGTTCGCGCATCGCGAGGAACAGCGCCGCGGACCGGATCGCTGCGTCGAGCGCCGCGTGCGTCTGCGGATCGGCGGCTACAAGGTCGAGCAGGTCTGTGGTGATCCGTTGCCGTTCCTCGACGGCTCGGCGGCGGGCCACATGTGGCGAGCGATGGTCGTCTTGATGGCGCAGCCGGTCGATCATGCCGAGCGCCATCTCCGGTCGTGTGGTCCACGAGTCCGGCCGTGCATCCCACTCGTTCGGGCCGCGATGGCCATGCTGTGCGAGCAGACCTTCCCAGCGGTGGAGGAACGCGGCGACATCGTGGTCGGTGGCGTTGAGGCGCATCGTCTCGAGTGCCCCGTCGACGCCGCTGTCGAACGCCGTGGTCAGGTGCGGAGAGCGGCGAACCATTCGGCTGAGATCCCACATCGCGAACGCCGCCCCGGCCGACTCGACGTGATCGATTGCGCCCAGCACCGTCACCGCGTCGTCGGCCCGCCCGACCGCCGTGCAGATCGCCTGTACGGCTCCGGGACCGAGCGATGCCGCAAGGCACACCACTGCGTACGGCGCCCATGCGTCGACGATCAGCGGCGCCATCGAGCGGGCGTAGGCGACGAGCTCGGCACTGCTCAGCGCGTCGAAGTCCGGCCGCGCGGCCACGATGGCGCGTGCCATGTTTTCGGCCTGCTCCTGCTTTGGATAGCAGTCCGTTGACATCACCCACGCCATGGTCTCGGCCAGCTTCGCGGTTGCGGCCGGGTTCTCGTCGTCGGGGTGCGCCTCGTACGGTGGCACCCCCGGGTGATCGCCGAAGTAGGCCTTGTCGATGGCTTCAGCGGTGGCGCCGGGCATGCGCACCCCCATCAGTCGGCTGAGCGACATCGGGTTGTAGAAGTAGCCGCCCCAGTTGCCGAACATCTGCGGTGGATCGAGGTCGTACTCGTGGTAATCGACGACACCGAAATCGACGAATCCGCGTGCGACGCCGGGCAGGCAGCCCTGCTCCCACGCCAGGCTCCACCCGAGGGGGCTGAACGGCAGGGGACCGACCTCATCGGCGTTGGCCCGGGTGTAATACGGGAACCGCTGGCTGATCCGCGTGTCGGTGATCCACCGTTCGGGCAGCTCCGCCAGACGTTCCAGCGCAGCGGCCGGCCCGTCACTCACGACGCCCTTCATCACATCGTCCATCGCAGCCCCAGCGATCGTAGTGCCTGTTGCATTGCTTGCATCTGTAACCTACTATGAATTGATCGCGTGATCAATTCTGACACGGACATCTCAGGGGGGAGATCGCATGGTGACGAGAGCATTGACAAAGAAGGCCGCGACCCACAGAGCCGCGACGCGCGAGGTTGATGTGCTCATCGCCGTGCGTCTCAAGGGCCGGGCGATGTCCGCCGCGATCGAAGACGCCGTCGGCGACGATGCGGTCGAGGTGCTCGACGCCCTTGTCACGCGCGGACTGATCGAGCAGGTGAAGGCGTTCTTCAAGGTCACACCAGCTGGCGCCGAAGCGGTTGCTGACGCGCTCGCCGACATCCGATTTGCGATCGGCGAAGCGACCGTAGCGGCGGGGTACGAGGATTTCTGCGCAATCAACGGTGATTTCAAGGTCACCGTGACCGACTGGCAGTTACGAACAGTCGACGGCGCGCCGACCGTCAACAGTCACACCGACAGGGCCTATGACGCATCCGTGCTCGACCGGTTGCGGGCGATCCACGCTGAGATCAGTGCGGTGCTCGACGCCTTCCCGCCGGCTTTCCCGCGCTACGCGCGCTACATCGAACGGCTCGACCGGGCGCTGGAGAAGCTGAGCGCCGGACAGCTGCCGTTCATGGCGTCGCCCGCCGTCGACAGCTATCACAGCGTGTGGTTCGAACTGCACGAGGAACTGATCATGCTGTGCGGTCTCACCCGTGCTGGAGAAGCGGAGGCCGGTCGTGGCTGACGCCGTACGCGAACAACCGCTCACCGCATTGCCGGTCGAACACCTCTTCACGATGCACGCCTTGCTCACGCCGCCGGCGATCGTGCCTGACGGTCCCAACGGCACACGCGTGCTGATCACGGTCACTGGTGGCACAGTGCGCGGGCCGCGCATCAACGGCGAGCTGCTCGCTGGAGGCGACTGGGTGACGATGCGCGCCACCGGTGTCGGTCAGCTCGACGTGCGCCTGACGATCCGAACAGATGACGATGCTGTCGTGTACATGGAGTACCGCGGCCTGATCGGTGGCGATCGGATCGCTCGTGTCGCTCCGCTGTTCCAGGCGGGTGACGCGCAGTACACGTGGCTCAACGACATCCAGGCCGTGGGCTTCGGCTCACCGGCGCCTGGTGAGGTCACCTACGAGGTCTACGCACTCGCCTGAGCATTGTCGCCGCCGGTCATCGAGGGCGGGCCAGGCGGGTGGCGATGCTTGCGCAGAACGCCGCTGCTGGAGCGCCGTCGAGGACGCGGTGATCCCACGTCAGGCTGAGGGTCAGTCGCTTGTGGACCTCGACGGAACCTTCGACGAGGGTGAGATCGTCGCGGATGCGACCGACGCCGAGGATCGCCACGTTCGGCGGGTTGATCACCGGCGTGAACGCATCGACACCGAACATGCCGAGCGCGCTGACCGAGAAGGTGCCACCCTCGAGGTCGTCGAGTCCGAGCGTGCCAGCGCGAGCTGACGCGGCGAGACGCGCGGTGACCGTGGCGATCTCGGTCAGGCTGAGCCGGTCGGCGTGGCGGACGACGGGAACGACCAAGCCCTCGTCGAGCGCGACGGCGAGGCCGACGTGGATGTCGGGCAGTTCGGCGATCCCGTCTGCGGTCATTTGGGCGTTGACGCGGGGGTGCTCGTGCAGCGCAGCGGCCACCGCGGCGATCACGTAGTCGGTGTAGGCCGGTGCAGCACCACCGACCTTGCGCGCGTCGCGGTCGGCGACGACTGCGTCCATGTCTGCGTCCATCGTCAGCGTCAGCTGGGCCATCTCCCGTAGCGAGGCGTGCATTCGCTTGGCGATCGTGCCACGCATCCCGCTCAGTTTGCGAACTCTCGTCGGTGTCTGGCTGGCCGGAGCGCCGGCGGTCGGTGCAGGGGCGGTTGGCTGGAGCCGGATGCGTACGTAGCGGGCCACTGCCTCGCGTGTGACGTAGCCGTCGAGGGGATCCGGGGGCACGACAGCAAGATTGACACCGAGCAGGTCGGCGAGCTGGCGCGCCGACACGGTGGCGGGAACCATCGACCCGGCCAATTGTGCGGTGCTCGCGCCGGCGCCGGTCGGGAGTGGCGCCGGCACTGCGGGGGGAGCAGCAACCGTTGCGGCGACATCGTCGAGATCCTCGCTGACGATGCGTCCGCCGGGACCGGTGCCGCGCACGGCGGCAAGATCGATGTTGCGCTCAGCGGCGAGACGCCGCGCGTTCGGCGACACGAATCGTCGAGTGCCGTCGCCTCCGCTGGAAACGAGTTGACCGTTCGTCACCGCAACGCCAGCGACCTGCCCAGTCGCTGGTGCTGGTGCTGGTGCTGGCATCGTCACGGTTGGCGCATTCGCGGGCGGCGCCTGCGAACTGGCGGGAGGCGCTTCGCCGTCGGCCAGAAGCAGCCCGACGACCGTGCCACACCTGAACGTGTCCCCTTCGACACCGAGCCTGTGCAGCCGCCCGGCGTCGCTGCACTCGACCTCGCTCTCGACCTTGTCGGTCTCGATCAACATCACGGGTGTCCCCTGGGTGACCACGGCGCCGTCGTCGACCAACCACTGCAGGATTGTCCCCTCCTCCATCGTCAGACCGAGCTTGGGCATCAGGAACTCAACGGCCATCGCGGCCCTCCGTGTGTGCGTGTGGTGCGGGATGTGCTTCGAACAAGTTGTGCCGGGCCGCGATGAGCAGGGTGGACTCGACGTCGATGATCAACGGGCCGGCCATCTCGACGGACGCCGTGGCGGTGGTGTCGGCACTGATCCAGCGGTCGCGTTCTCCGTCGAAGGCGAGGACGCCCGGTCCGTGCAGATCCACGCGCTCGCCCTCGGCGAGCGGGACGACATCGAGCACTTCGACCGTGGCGAACGATCCGGGCGCGAGCGGAACCCGGAGGCGGCGTCCACCGGGGCCGAGGCGGATGAGGACGCCGCCAGGCGTCCACCGGTCGATCGGCAGCAGCCGGCCGGCGATGCTGGACAGGCCCGTGGTCGCTGGACTCGCCGTCGACGCGACGACGATGCGCACCGTCGACGGATCGAGGATGGCGCGCGCCCCGACGAATGTGGTGTCGACGAGCGCGAGATCGACCAGCGCAAGGTCGGCGATGACCTCTCCGCTCGGCAGTGCGATCGTCGTTGCGATGCACTTGCTCCGCCGGCACACGGCCGCATGGTCGACCGCCCCAGTAGTGACGAATCCGGCCGCTGCACCCGCCGACGTGGCATCCACGGGTGACGGATAGACGTTGTTGGTGCCGGTCGAGATGGCGATCAGCGGCGCATTGGGCCAGCCGAGCGCGACATCGCGGCACGTGCCGTCACCTCCGAGCACGATCAGCGCGCCGACACACTCTTTCCACATCCGCGCCGCAGCGGCAATCGTGTCGGCGCGCTCGCCGTGGACCGGCGTATCGACGGTCTCGACACGCGAGCCGAGTCCGGCGGTTGCCCGCTCGGCGAGGTGATGGGGATCGGATGCGAGCAGCACTCGCGTCGCGCCACTCTCGAGCGCAGCGATGGCAGCGCGCGTCACCACATCGATCTTCGAAGCATCCGAGGTGTGCCCGGCGGCAGTGACGAGGCGTCGGATGTCCTTGCCCGCGATGGGATTGACGATCATCCCGACCGTTCCCGTGCCGACAGTTCCCAGCACGGCTCAGTTGCCCACCAGCGGACGGGCGAGGACCTCGCGGATGCCCGCAGCGATCGATCGTGCGTCCGGCACATAGTGCTGCTCGAGCGCTGGGCTGAACGGGACAGGCGAGAACGGCGCGGCGACGCGCCGTACAGGCGCATCGAGGTAGTCGAACGCTTCCTCCTGGATCTGCGCGGCGATCTCCGCACCGAGGCCACCGAAGCGCACCGCCTCGTGCACCACGACGACACGGTTCGTGCGCTTCACAGAGGCCACGATGGTGGCTGTGTCCAACGGCTGCAGCGTGCGCGGATCGATGACCTCGCAGTCGATTCCGTCGGCGGCCAGTGTCTCGGCTGCGGCCAACGACTCGTTGAGCATCCGCCCGTAGGCGACGATCGTGACGTCGTTGCCCGGCCGGGCGATGTGAGCGGTGCCGAGCGGGATCTCGTAGTTGTCCTCGGGCACCATCGCGCTCATGCCGAGCAGGCGTTTGTGCTTGATCATCACCGTCGGGTTGTCGTCACGGATGCAGGCGGTCATCAGGCCCTTCATGTCGTACGGGTTCGAAGGGCAGACCACCTTCAGGCCGGGGATGTGGCACAGGATCGCCTCGAGCGACTGGCTGTGCTGCGCTGCTGCCGAGAGTCCTGCGCCACCAGCGGTGGTGATGGTCAACGGCAGTGTCGCCGTGCCGCCGAACATGTACTTCAATTTTGCGGCCTGGTTGACGATCTGGTCCATGGCCACGCAGATGAAGTCCATGAACATCAGGTCGACGATCGGGCGCAGCCCTGTGACAGCGGCGCCGATGCCGAGCCCGACGATGGCCTGCTCACTGATCGGTGTGTCGACGACACGGTCGGCGCCGAAGATGGCCTGCAGGCCGGCATACGTGCCGAATACCCCACCGAACGCGCCGATGTCCTCGCCTGCCGCGAAGACGTTCTCGTCGGCCTCCATGGCCTGGCGCACGGCCTCGTTGAACGCTGCCGCGTAGGTCAGCTTGCGGTCGCTCACGCGGGACTCCGATCGGTGTTGGGGATGTCTGTGCTCGGTGCATGGGTGCGGGTGGTGGTGTAGACGTCGACCAACACCTGATCCGGTTCCGGAAGAGGACTCTCCTCCGCGAACCTGATCGCCGCGGCGATGTCGTCGCGCAGTTCGGCCCACACGGCCTCGATGTCCGCAGCGGTGGCCGTGCCGACATCGATCAGGCGCTCCTCGAACGAGAAGATCGGGTCGCGCTGCTTCCACACCGCGACCTCGTCGTCCGTGCGGTATTTGAGACCGAGGTTCTGCACACCGTGGTGGTTGTAGTACCGATAGGTCTTGGCCTCGATCAGTGATGGCCCGCCACCTGCGCGCGCTTTGCCGACGGCCTCGATCGTCGCCTCGTGCACGGCGACGACGTCCATGCCATCGACGATGACGCCGGACATGCCATAGCCGGCGGCGCGGTCGACGATGTCGGTGATCGCCATGGTCTTGTCACGTCGGGTGAACTCGCCGTACTCGTTGTTCTCGCACGCGAACACGATCGGCAGGTGCAGTGCGCACGCCATGTTCGCGGCTTCGTGGAAGGCGCCGATGTTCGTTGCTCCGTCGCCGAAGAACGCGACGGCAACCTGGCCGCGTTTGCGGTACTTGTTCGCGAATGCTGCACCGACGGCGATGGGGGAGCCCGCGCCGACGATGCCATTTGCACCGAGCATGCCGAGCGAGAGATCGCTGATGTGCATCGATCCCCCCTTGCCCTTGCAGTACCCGGTTGCCTTGCCCATCAGCTCGGCCATCATCCGGTTGAAGTCGCCACCCTTGGCGACGAGGTGCCCGTGGCCGCGATGGGTCGACGTGATGTGGTCATCGTTGTTCAGCGCCGCGCACACGCCGGACGCGACGGCTTCCTGGCCGACGTACAGGTGTAAGAAACCTGGCAGCTTGGCCGCCTCGGCCAAGCGCCCTGCAGCTTCCTCGAACAGGCGAATGCGCACCATCCGCCGATGCAGATCCATCTGGACTTCTCGGGTGAGCTCCATGCGGTGCGCCTTTCTGCGGTGATCCGGAGAATTCGTGTGAGGGGACGTGTGTCAGGGGACGTGTGTCAGGGGATGTGCGTCAGGCGGCTGCGCCGCGCGCCCAGCGCAGCGAACGGCGGAGCAGTTCGTAATAGGCCGGCTTGTCCCACGAGCATCGTTCGATGCGTGGGTAGAAGTCGAGCACCGGGGCCATGTCGTATGGGCCGCGACAGTGGCCGAGCGTGTTGTACAGCACACCGCCGTCGCCGAGCTCGCGAAGGTACATCACCAAGTGCTGTGAATCGTTCGTGGTCCAATCGTGCTCGACGAACCCCTTCGCAGTGCCCTGCCACGTGGTGTGCAGCAGCGGGTGCAGCGCGGCCCGGTCGGCATACTCGCTGAGGTACAGCTCGTCGTCGGTCTCGAACGGCTCGACACCGGCGACGAGCCAGTGCGCCGAATCGCTGATCTCGACGCGGTAGGGATGGATCGGCGGGTGCGCGACGAACTGGCTGCCGAGCGTGTCCGCCCAGAGCGGGAAGACGCGTGGCGCGCCGACCCCATCCGGCCCACCGAGATCGAGAGCGGCGTTGGTGCCGTGGAGGGCGACCCAACGTCCGCCGGCGATGACCCACTCGCGGATGCGTTGCTGGGCGTCGAGCGACGGACGGACATCGCACGTGTAGCTGACGAGGAGTCGCCCTCGGGCGATCGCCTCGGCGTCCTCGTAGTCGGGCTGGACACGCACGCGAAACTCGTCGTGCTCGGCGAGCAGGGCCAGCAGCTCGCGACGGGCGAAGTCGATGTCGTGATACTTGCCGCCTGCGACGAGGGTGACGTCGATGCGCGTTCCGGGCGCGGTTTCCAACAGCGGCTCCTAGAAGTCGACGCGCTTGAGAAAGCCACCGTCGACGGTGAGGTTGACCCCGTTGATGTGTCGCGCCTTGCTGCTGGCCAAAAACGCGACTGCGTCGGCAACGTCCTGCGCGGTACCCAGTGCTCCACCAGGGTGGACCTTCTCCGTCGCTTCGTAGAACGCGGCCATGCGCTGCTTGATGCCGTCCCAGTCGCCCCCCTCGATGAAGATCGGGCCAGGTGACACGACGTTGCAGCGCACGCCCTTCGCGCCGAGCACCTGGGCCTGACCCAGCGTCCAGTTCGTCACGGCCGACTTGAACGCGCTGTAGCTGTTCGAGCCGCTGGCGAAGTGCTCGGCTGTCGCAGTGGTTCCGATGCTGATGACCGACCCGCCGCCGGCGGTCAATGCCGCGGTGGCGGCGTCGACGCCATGGACCAGGGCCATCAGATCTATCTGGAAGTTCTTCTCCCAGCCATCGAACGATCGCGCCGGTTTGCCCGACGTGTTGTGCACGTAGATGTCGATCCCTCCGAGATCCTGCGCCGATCGCTCCACCCATGCGCGCAAGCTGGCCGAGTCGGCAGCGTCGACCGCTGACCCAGTCACCGAGCCCAGCGAGGAGAGCTCCTTCACCGCAACGTCGACATCGTCAGGGGTGCGTGCGCAGATCGCCACCGATGCGCCTTCTTTGAGCAGTGTCTCGGCGATGGCCCGCCCGATGCCCTTCGTCGAACCGGTCACGAGCGCACGTTTGCCCTGCAATCCGAGATCCATCTCAACCCCCTGAGTCGATGCGTGTGTTGGCGTGATCTGCATGTGTTCAGCTCATCGGGCGCTGCCCGTGAAATTGATCACGCGATCAGTTATCTCATCATGCCAGACGAGTGCCGTCAAGTCGACACGCGCTCAGCGGGGGATGTCACGCCAGGCGATGTCCTTGTCGAGGCGTGGCTCGCCGGGCAACCCGAGGACCCGTTCGCCGATGATGTTGCGTTGGGTCTCATCGGAGCCACCGGCGATGCGGTAGCCCGGCGCGCCGAGTACGTGCTCGCCCCACGCGAACGTGCCCCATTCGCCGCTGTCGGCGACGAGCCGCGGACCGAGGATCGCCGAGACGACGTCGCTGGTGAGCCGCATGCCCTCGGTCCACAGCAGCTTGCCGAGCGAGCCCTCCGGCCCGGCGGGTGCACCGGAACGTCGCAGATCGGCTGCGCGGCGGTTGACGAACCCCTCGATGCGGTGATGGATGTAGGCGCGCATCAGCTGTTGGCGCATCATCGCGTCATCGGTGACGCCCAGGGCCTTTGCCGTCGCAAGCACGTGCTGCCACGAGCCGCCGACCCGGGTGCCGGCGCCGCCACCGGATTCAGAATGATCCCGCTCGAACCCGAGCGTCGTCAGCGCCACCTTCCAGCCTTCGCCGACCGGACCGAGGCGCATCGAGTCGTCGATGCGCACGTCGTTGAAGAACACTTCGTTGAACGACGAGCCGCCGCTCATCTGCTTGATCGGGCGGATCTCGATCCCCGGGAGGTCGAGCGGGATGATGAACGCCGTCATGCCCTTGTGCTTGGCGATATCGGGATCGTGGCGGGCGATCAGCTCGCCCCACTCCGAGAACTGCGCGCCCGAGCTCCATACCTTCTGGCCGTTGACGACCCACTCGTCACCGTCGCGCTGAGCGCGGCATCCGAGCGACGCCAGATCGGAGCCGGCGTTCGGCTCGGAGAACAGCTGACAGCACAGCTCCTCGGCAGCGAGGAACTTGCCGACCAGCGACTTCTTCTGGGCATCCGTTCCGTACCGCTCGATCGTCGGCGCGACCAGTCGAGTGGTGACGCTGTGCGCCTCGTGCGTGGTGGGAGTGAACACCTGTGCCTCGAGTTTGGAGAAGGCGCGGGCGTAGCTACGGTCGAGGCCGAGTCCGCCGTATTCCTCCGGCGCGGTGATCGCGTGGTACCCGCACGTGGCCTTGAGCGTCGTCCACTGCTTGATCCGTTCGAGGAGTGCACGCTCGTCGTCGAACGAGAGCGAATGGAACACCGAGACGCTGAAATCACCGTCGCCCCAGAGCGGCGCGCCGTGGTCGGTGGCCATCGGGCGGCGTTCAGCGTGCTCGGCCAGCCAGTGTCGGGCCCGCTCGGTGAATTCCTCGATCGTCGGTGTTGCCATCCGGAAAATAATAATTGATCAGCTGATCAGTATTCGAATCGTGAATGGAATGAGCCATACTTGTGCGGTGACGAAGAAGACGACGAAGCAGGCAGCGCCACGTTTGGGACGCCCCCCGGCCACGGACTCGGCCGACACGCGTCAGCGCATCCTCGACATCGCTCGCTTCGCTTTCGCCGCGCGCGGTTACGACGCCTCGACCAACCGTAGCCTGGGTGCCGACGCAGGCATCACAGCGGGGGCGATCTACCATTACTTCGGTTCGAAGCTGGACCTCTACATCGCCGTCCACGACGACGTGCAGGAGCGTGTGTACACGCAGTTCGGCGACGCCATCGCAGACCCCCCCACGTTCCGGGCCAAGATCGAGGCCGTGCTCGAGGCTGCGCACGAAATGAACAA
>JAYTOR010000301.1:0-5158 GCA_043747685.1 Actinomycetota bacterium | reverse complement strand
GCCCCATGCCCCGTCACCGAACCCGGTGAACCGCGGGCCGAGGAACAGCAGCAGTCGAAGTTTTTCGTGGCGTGTAGCGAGTTTTTCCAACTCCGGTTGGAGCATCGAGGTGTAGTCCTCGATCGTGAATCGACCGACGGCGCTGATACCGATGACGCCATCTTCGAGCTCGTCGATATGCTCGATCACCGAGGCATCGTATGCGCAGCGCCGAACCGTGAGCGGCGTGATCGACGGCTATCCGGCTTCGGAATCGTGCCCGCTCGTGCCCCCGCGAGCACCCGTCGCCAACCCGTCGATACGGCGAAGGGCAACTCGACAGACTGCGAGGTACGGCAACGCGATGAGCGGAACACCGAATGTCAGTATGCAGCGATCGTCGCCGAGCGAATGGACGGAGTGGTCGGTCGCCGGGACTCCGGCGACGGACCATGACCATGCCACGCCATCGTCGAAGGCGGTGACTTCGAACGGCAGTGTCAATCCGATGATCGTGTGGACCGCCCCTCGGCTCGATGCCGTCAACGTCGATTGGTCACATGTGACGGATCGGATCGACGGACCCCACTGCGGCCAGCAACTGATGTCGGTCAGCAACCTCCAGACGACACTCGCCGGAGCGTCGATGGTCTGACTCGCGTGCCATCGTCGTAGCCCATTCGCCTCATCGTTCATCGGCGACGGGTACCCGATGTGAGCGACGCTCAGCCATCGTTGACCGCGGCGTTCCAACCCAACTGGATCGCCGGCTCGACGTGGGTGCGTGCGAGTCCATCTGGGGCAGTCAGCCGGTCGCGAAGTCGACGTCCTCGGTCGCTACCGTGCCGGCCGTCCGTCCTGGCGCTGTCTGGTATTTCCAGTAGAGGTTCGTGTGGGCGATGACCTGATCAGGAGACGGCGCACCCCATTCCGATTGGTCCTCCGTCGTGTGGGCGTCGCTGACGAGACGTGCGTCGTAGCCTCTGACGAACGCACCGTGGAGCGTCGAGCGGATGCACGCATCGGTCTGTGCGCCGACCACGAACAGGCTCCCGATTCCGAGATCAGCGAGCACATTTTCGAGGTTCGTGTCCTCGAACGAGTCGCCGTAGATCTTTTCGACGCGTGGCTCGGCGTCGCCAGGGGTCAACTCCGGAACGATCTTCCAGTCGTCGCTTCCCTTTTCCAACCCCTCGTCGGAGTGCTGGACCCAGACGACGGGGACGTGCTGCTGCCGTGCTTTGTCGACGAGCGTGGCGATATTGGCAACAACGTCGTCACGCTGGAAGTTGCCGGACACGACCCCGTTCTGTACGTCGATGACGAGGAGTGCTGCGTTCGGCCGATTCTCGAGTGTGGTCATGGTTTCCCTCTGCTCTCGTGCTGTGTACGCGCGTTGATCGCTCAATACCTACGGTACCCAGTGACAGAACCTCTCTGCGCTCGCGGACGATGTCAGCGTTTTCGGCGTTTGATCGGCTTGGTCCCGCTACCTCCTCCGCCACCGCCCTTTCCTGTCCCGCTGCGATCGCCACGGGTCGGTGGTTGGGCGTTGGCCGGATCGAGCGGCCAGGTGTGCTTCGGGTAGCGGCCTGCCATCTCCTTGCGAACCTCGCTCCACGACCCCGCCCAGAACCCCGGCAGGTCGCTCGTCACCTGTACTGGCCTGCCGGCCGGCGAGAGCAGATGCAATACGACGGGCACGGCGTCACGTCCGGCACCGCCGACCGTCGGCGTCGTGTTCAGTCCGTACAGCTCCTGCACCGCAACAGCGAGCAGCGGGCCTCGTTGCGTCTCACTGCCGGCCGTTGCCCCGGCTGCGTTCGCGCTGGTGCGCGCGTTGCCGTCGGAGTCGTCGACGACGTCGTAGTCGAGCTTGACCGTCCGGCCGCTCGGCACCACCAATTGCACCGGGGCAAGCCTCGCCAGATCGGCAGGCAGTCGCGGGTCGAGGCGAGATCGCAGCGCCCGCTCGACGTCGACATCGCCGAATGCCGTCGACCCTGACAGATACGGCGCAAGCCACTCCGCGGCGTCGCCGAGTAGCGCGTCGTCGGACCAGTCGGGCCACGGTTCCCCGAACCGGGCGTGCAGGAAGCGGACCCGTGAACGCAGCGAGATCGCCGCCGGAGTCCACGAGAGCTGCTCGAGACCTTTTCGGCGGATCTGTTCGATCAGCGCGTCGTCGGTCGCCGCGGTCGCCACTGGGCGACGGATGATCTCTTCGAGGACGATTCCGTCGAGGCGACGTTCGACCCGTTCGATCAACTCGTCGCGCGTGGCGTCCCAACCGCTGGTGACCTTGTCGACCACATCGTCGGCGAACAGATCGGCGACGACGTCGGCCGAGATCGGTGCCGCCATTCTGATGCGCGCCTGGCGACGATCGCCATCGAGATCTGCCGCCACCACGAACCGCTCGACGGCGAGCACGTCGGTCGGCGGCACCCATGCTCCGGCCCCGCTGCGTAGTTGGAACCGGCCGGGTTGCGACCTGGCAAAGGCGACCCGATCGGGATACGCCAGCGCCAACAGGCCACCGGCAGCCTCGATGTCGATGAGGTCGAGGTCGATCGATCCGATACCGGCGCGTCTGGCGATGTCGTATGCCCGTTGGCGGCACTGACTGATCGAACGCCCGTCCGCAAACGGGTGCCGCCGGTTCGGTTCACCGAGCAACTGCAAGCGGATGCCGACGTCGGTCGGCAGTTCCTCCGGCCGGCCGCGCATGACGTCGCGCTCGTCGAGCAACGCAGCCAGCGCACAGGCCGTCGCTTCGCGGGCTCCCGGTCGCAGCGACGTCCGCGTGACTGCATGCGCCTCGGTATCGATCACCATCCGCGCCACGCGGGGGTGCAATGGTAGGTCATTGATCCGGCGTCCGAGCGGCGTCACGGCGCCGTCGTCGTCGAGCGCTCCGAGCAACTGCAGCAGCGACCGGGCCTCCTCCATCGTCCGCTTCGGTGGCTGGTCGAGCAACGGCATCGATGTCACGTCGGTCCCCCAGACGGCCAACTCCAGGGCGAAACCGGCGAGTTCAACCTGGGTGATCTCCGCCTCGAGATTCTTCGGCCGCGCCGCCTGCTCGCCTTTCGACCACATCCGGTATACGACGCCAGGACCGGTTCGTCCCGCTCGACCGGCCCGTTGATCGCCGGACGATCGCGAGGCGGTGACCGTGCGCAATTTCGTCAGCCCGCTGCGCGGGTCGAACCGGGGAACCCTGGCGACTCCGGCGTCGACGACGATGCGGACGCCTTCGACGGTCAGGCTCGTTTCGGCTATGTCGGTCGCCAATACGACCCGTCGACGGCCCGGTGCGCTCGGCGACAACGCCAGGTCCTGGTCGGCGAGCGACAGCATCCCGTACAACGGATAGACGTCGACGGCAATGCCGGCTTGTGAAACCGCCTCCTGTACGAGCGCCGCCGTCCGCATGATCTCGCCGGCACCCGGCAGGAACACGAGCACGTCTCCCAGCTCCTCGCGCAGGGCCCGCATCACAGCAGCCGCCGTCGCCGGCTCGATGCGCTCCCTGTCGCGCCGTGGGATCCATCGGTACTCGATCGGGAACGGTTCGGCATACGCACGAACGATCGGGCTCGGAAAGCCGTCGGTTCCTGGCCGCGAACTCCCGAGCAGCGTGGAAACCCTGTCCGTCTCGAGCGTTGCCGACATCGCCAACAACCGCAGATCGGGTCGCAGGTTGGCGCGCACTTCGAGCGTCAGTGCCAGCCCGAGGTCCGTCTGGAGGTTGCGTTCGTGGACCTCGTCGAAGAGGACCGCAACGACACCAGGCAGTGCAGGATCGTGTTGGATGCGGCGGGTCAGCACGCCCTCCGTCACGACCTCGACACGGGTCCTGTTGCTGACGTGCCGTTCGTCGCGCGTGCGGTAGCCGACGATGCCACCGACCTCGTCGTGCATCAGGAACGACATGCGCCGTGCCGCCGCCCGGGTCGCCAGACGTCGGGGTTCGAGCACCATGATGCGCCCATCACCAGCCCACGGTTCGCCGATCAACGCCAGGGGAATCAGGGTCGTCTTTCCGGTGCCAGGCGGCGAGACGACGACCGCATCGCCGACGTCGATCAGCGCGCGACGGACATCGTCGAGCGCCGCTTCGATCGACAGTGCAGTCACGCCAACAGTCTGGGGTTTCGGATCTGTTTCCGGACGGCGGACGTGCCGACCGACGCCAGTGGACCCGCCGCCACGGTTAGCGTTCACAGCATGATCTCAGCGGTGGGACTCTCGAAGCAGTACGGCCCGACGCTTGCAGTCGACCAGCTGACGTTCGACGTCAAGCCAGGGCACGTCACTGGTTTCCTCGGTCCGAACGGATCCGGCAAGTCGACAACGATGCGCCTGCTCCTCGGGCTCGACCGCCCGAGTGCGGGGTTCTCCACGTTCGGTGGTACGCCATATCATTAGCTGCAGCACACGCTCCGAGAGGTCGGCGCGTTGCTCGTTGCGGCCTATGTCCACCCGAGCCGCAAGGCGCGTCAGCACCTGTGGGGGCTCGCCGCCTCCAACGGCATCGCCAAGAAACGCGTCGACGAAGTACTCGGACTTGTCGGCCTGAGCGAGGTTTCCAACCATCGGGTCAAGACGTATTCGCTCGGTATGAAACAGCGACTAGGTATCGCCGCCGCCCTGCTCGGCGACCCGCACACGATGATTCTCGACGAGCCGGGAGACGGCCTCGATCCCGAGGGCATCCGCTGGATCCGCGACTTTCTCGCTTACCTCGCCAAGCAGGACAGGACCGTGTTCGTGTCCAGCCATCTGCTGTCGGAGATGGCGTTGATGGCCGATCAACTCGTCGTCATCGGCCAGGGGCGGTTGATGGAGGAGGGTTCCGTCGCCAGCATCGTCGACCGGTATGCCGACAAGTACGTCAGGGTTCGCAGTCCACAGCTCGAACAGCTGGTGGCGCTCGTCACCGCCAAGGGCGCTACTTCGACGATGACACCCGATCGTGCTGCGCAGTTGCGCGGCGTCCCCGTCGAGGCGGTCGGCGAACTGGCAGCAGCGAACAACATCGTGGTGCACGAACTGACGAACGAATACGGGTCGTTGGAGGAGGCATTCCTCAACTCCACCCGGATCGTTCCCACCCCCACCGCCGATGCAAACGGGAGGTCGGTCATGATCGACGCCGTCCGCTCCGAATGGA
>JAYTOR010000300.1:0-18247 GCA_043747685.1 Actinomycetota bacterium | reverse complement strand
GCGCTCAGACCGGCTCGTCTGGCGTTCTCGCCGTTCCATCCGCGCACGACCTGCTGCGTCGCCGCTGTATCGGTGTGCTGGCTCTCGTGGCGCAGCAGCGCACGAATCTTGCGGTCGATCTGCGCAGTGATATCGACGAAGTGCACCTCGCCGGGCCCGTTCATCGTCCACACCTCGTCGACCGTCCACGCCGCTAGACCCTCGACCTCG
Source organism: Actinomycetota bacterium (assembly GCA_043747685.1). Lineage (GTDB taxonomy): Bacteria > Actinomycetota > Acidimicrobiia > Acidimicrobiales > Ilumatobacteraceae > JANXUF01. The sequence goes on along the minus strand of JAYTOR010000300.1, from coordinate 18,037 downwards.
ACGAGATCGGCGAACGTGAACGGATTTCGCGAATCGGGATAGACGGCACAGAACGCTGCCTCGCCGGAAGCGAGGTGATCGGGATGGCTGCCGTAGATGCGGTCGTAGGTCCGTTCCGGCGATTGCGTGACGACACGTTGCGGGCGCACCTGCCTGATCACCCTGCTGATGTCCTTGCGGAGTGCGAGCGAGACCTCGAGCGCACCATCCGGATAGCCGAGGAACGTCAGCGAATGCACACCGACCTCTTTTGCCGCCGCGATTTGTTCGGCCTGGCGGATTCCGGCAATCGCCGAACGTGCAACTGCCGGATCGAACCCACCGGCGTCGCCATCGGTCACGATGCAGTAGGACACCTCGATCCCGGCATCGGTCCAGACGGCGACGGATCCGGCGGCACCGAAATCGACGTCGTCAGGATGAGCGGTGATCACCAGAACACGTTCGGCTGCTGTCTCCTCGGGCATCCCAACAGCCTACGGGCCGACCAGCGGAGGCCGCTGACGAGCATGCTGTCGACCCGGCAGTAGGAGGCGTCGCCGTGTCTGCGCTGCTCCTACTCGGGCGGTTCCAACGCCCCGGCACGGAAGTGGCGGCGGCACATCAGTTCGTAGCGCACGTTCTCGCCGAACAGCTTCTCCTGACCCTCATCGGTGTCACCGACGACGACGGTCTCACCCTCGAAGACGACGTGGCCGTCGACAACGCGGGCATTGTGCGTCGCCCGGGACCCGCACCAGCAACGCGCTTCGACCTGCATCGGCACCCGCTCGTCGGCGATTTCGAGCAGACGCCTTGTGCCTTCGAAGAGTTCGCTGCGGAAGTCTGTCAGCAGCCCGAAGGCGAAGACATCGATCGCCAGGTCGTCAACGGCCAACGCCAATTGCTCACACTGGGCGACCGTATAGAACTGCGCCTCGTCGCAGACGAGGTAGTGCAGCGGCCAGTTGTCGATTGCCAGCTTGTAGATGTCGAGGTCCGGAGTGACCTCGATCGCTGGGGAGTAGACGCCCAGCCGGCTCGTCACCTGCGCACCGTCCCGGTCCAACTTCGTCAGCAACTTACCGACGAGGCCACGGGTGGCCAGGTTGTGGTGGATCTGCAGCGCAACCGTGCTCTTGCCGGAACCCATCGTTCCGAACGAGAACCTGAGAATTGCCATGGCCGACGACGTTACCCCGCCGAGCACCCGCCAACGGCGAACCACGTAGCGCCCATGGCGCCGCCCACGCCGCGCTTGCGCCGCCGCCCATGCAAACCGCACGACTTGCCCGCGTTGCGATCAGATTGCCGATCGGCGAACAATGAGGGAACCGACATCGGCTGCGACGACCCGGCGTCTATCCTCAAAGTCTGATGGGCTTGACGGGCAGCACGCACACCGATGGCGAATCGACGGTCCACGGTCGCGCATATTTCGGCTGCGTGTTCGAGATCGTGACGTACGTGAGCACCCGTACCCGGCAGGTCGCCTGATGCCGGATCCAAACCCTACGCCGATCCACCTGCGCCCGACGTGGCGTGGCTGGATCCATCTCGTCGCCTTCTTCGTCGCCATTCCCGCCGGGATCGTATTGCTGCTCGACGCTCGCACCACATCGGCTCGGGTCGCTGTCGCCATCTTCGTAGCAACCGTGCTCGCCGTCTTCGGCGTATCTGGCGCGTATCACCGCCTGACGAAGACGGAGCAGGCGCAACGCCTGTTCCAACGACTCGATCACGGCATGATCTACCTGTTGATCGCCGGTTCGTACACGCCGATCTGTGTCCTCGGACTGCCACGGGCCTGGGGCGTCCCGCTGCTGGTACTCGCATCGTGCGAGGCAGTGGTCGGCCTCGTGCTGACGCTCGTGTTCTATGGTCGTCTCCCGAAGACAGCCGGAGCGCTCTACCTCGTGATGGGATGGGGCCTCGTCATCGCCATGCCGACCTTGTTCCAGCACGTCAGCGGCTGGACATTCGGCCTCGTCGTCGCCGGCGGGGTTGCCTACTCGGTCGGCTTTCCGATCCTGATATTCGAACGCCCGGATCCCTGGCCACGCAAGTTCGGGTTCCACGAGATCTGGCACACGCTGACGGTAATTGCTGGCGGCTGCCACTTCGCCGCCGTCGCCCTGCTCGTCGTTCGCTGACGGTGGCCCGGCGGCCGACCAGGTTTCTGTGGACCGATTTGCACCGCCGGCGGTGCATCAGTGGACTCAGTTTCCGGGCCGAAGTGACTGCAGGTGGGTGATCGTGTCGGCATCTGCTGCTGACTTGTCGCTGCGGTAGCCGCGCACCCTGGCGAAGCGCAGGGCAACGCCCCCCGGGTACCTCGTCGAGCGCTGCACGCCGTCGATGGCGATCTCGACCACCATCGTCGGCTCGACGTACACCGTGTAGCTGTCGGACCGCACCGCAAGCGCCTGCAATTGCGCCGTCTGCCACGCGAGGAGGGCGTCGGTCAAGCCCTTGAACGTCTTACCGACCATCACGAATCGGGTCGGGTCGTCAGCGTCGCGGGCGCCGAGGTGGAGGTTCGAAAGGAAGCCGCGACGTCGTCCGTGGCCCCATTCCGCGGCCAGCACGACGAGGTCGAGGGTATGGACCGGCTTGACCTTGACCCAACTGCTGCCGCGACGGCCGGCCTCGTAGGTCGAATCGATCGCCTTGACGACGACGCCCTCGTGGCCAGTGGCGAGGGAGGTGGCGGCGAATCGGTCCGCCACAATCGGATCGTCGGTCTCGACCGCTGGAACGACGCTTCCCCCGACGAGGTCGCCCAACAGCCTGCGCCGCTCACTCAACGGCGCATCGAGCAGGTCGCGACCGTCGAGATGGATGATGTCGAAGAAGAATGCCTGCAACTCCACTGCCGGCTGCAGGTCAGCCCCGAAGTCGCGCATCGTGTCCTGGAACGCCCGCGGCCGGCCATCGTCGGCCAAGCCGATTGCCTCACCGTCGAGGACGAAGCTGCTCGCCTCGAAACGGCTCACGGCGTCGACGACGCGTGGGAGCCGAGTGGAGATCTCGTTGAGGTTGCGGGTGAAGATTCGCACGTCGCCCCCGGCCCTGTGCACCTGGATCCGTGCCCCGTCGAGCTTCCATTCGACGGATGCGCGCCCCGTGACGACCAACGCTTCGGCAACGGTCGGTGCTGACGACGCAAGCATCGGCTCGATCGCCCGCCCGACGATCAGGCCGATCCGCGATAGCGCTTCAGAGCCGCCGTTCAGAGCGATGCGCGCCGTCACACCGAGGTCGCCGAGCAACATCGCTGCGCGGCGAACGTCTGCCAGCGGTACGCCGGCGGCCTTGGCAACGGCATCCGTCATCACCCCTGCCAGTGCGCCGTGGCGGATCTCGCCGATCACCAATCGCCTGACGAAGTCCAGTTCGGCAGTGGAGAGCGTCGCTGCGAAATCGTCGAGCAGCGAACCTCGGCGCCCGAGAGACCCCGATCCCGTCGTGGTGCTGAGCTCGGTGAGCACACGATCGAGTTCGACCAGCGTGGAGACTCCGCCGGCATGATCGGCACCGGCACGAACATTCGTCAGCGACGCCTCGCCGACACCGATGCGTCCCTGACGGGCTTCACCGATCAGCGCCCCGACAGCAATCGGGATCTCGTCACCTGCAAGGCGGGTGAGCAGTGCCGCCAGCAGCCGGACCTTTTCCGTCCGCTTCGATGTCGCACCGACAGCCTCCGAAACCGATACCAGATCGGCGACGAGTCCGTTTCCCGATGACTCATCCATGACGTGATTCTGCCCGCTGCCGGGATGCACCACCGTCATTCACCGTTGGGTACCCAACCCCGGCGACGAATAAACATCGTCCACGAGCACGCAGCGCACCGGATACTCAGCAGCAAACGGGCGACAACGACAGAGGAGTTCCCATGCGTATCGACGTCAAGCGATTGACCGAACTGATCGACGAATCACAGGACCAGCAGGTCGACGCAATGCGCGACAGCAAAGCCTCGCTCCCCGATCTCCGGGACATCGCATCCGACCACCGGCATGCCGGCACGACCGTCAACACCGACGAGATCGATCTGCTGGAGCGTTCACGGGCGCAGGTCCTGAAGCGCCTCGGGCTGACCGGAGGAATCGCCAGCGCCGGCGCGCTCGGCATGGCGATGACTGCACTTGTCGGCAAGGCCGCTGCCGCCGATTCGTCCATCGACATCCAGATGCTGCAGACCGCATCCTCGCTGGAGATCCTCGCCGTTGCCACCTATTCGGCGGCGCTGACGCTGCCGTTCATCTCCGGCGGCAACCCGGTGATCGTCAAGTTCGCCCAGACGACGATGCAACAGCACTCCGAACACAACGCCGCCTTCCAGGCGCAATGCAAGGCACTCGGTGGAGCAATCCAGATGAATCCGAACCCGAAGTACGGTCCGGTCGTCGAGGCCGCCAAGCCGAAACTCAAGACGCCGGCCGACGTCGTGATGCTCGCTGCCACGCTGGAAACAGTGGCGACGGAGACCTATCTGATGGACCTCACGCTGTTCAAGGACAAGACCTCGAAGGCATTGATGGCCAGTGTCATGGGCGTCGAATGCCAGCACCTCGCCATACTGCGGGCCGTCGGCGCATTGCTCGCCGGTGCCCCTGATCTGATCAAGATCCCGATCGGCGCAGACGCCGCCAAGTTGCCGGCAGCCGCCGGAAGCGTCGCATTCCCCGCAGCCTTCGAACCCGTCACGATGGCCAGCCCGCCCGCAGAAGGAGCCGTCAAGTGAGTACATACAACACAGCCATCGACAGTCATTCCAGCGACAACGTCAATGTCAACGATCACGTCACGGACATCGCCAGCAACGTGTTCAGCCGCCGCAGGCTGCTCGCCGGTGCCGGCATCCTCGGCGCAACGCTCGTAGCTGCGGCGTGCGGTTCCGACAGGAACGACGCAGCGACGTCGGGGAACACTTCTGCTCGCACCACTGGCGTTGCGGCCACAACCGCCGGCGGCACTGCGATGGGCGGCACTGCGATGGGCGGCACAGCGATGGGCGGCACAGCGATGGGCGGCACTGCGCCCAGCGGCACCGACGCCAAGATCGCCACGCTTGCTGCTGGACTCGAAGTCCTCGCCGTTGGCACCTACAAGGCTGCGCTCGACGCAGCAACGGCCGGCAAACTCGGCGCCGTTCCACCGGCTGTCGCCAACTTCGTGCAGACGGCGATGGCGCAGCATCAGACGCAGCTCGATGCGCTCAACAAGTTCCTCACCGGCGCCGGTGGAGCGGCCGTGACGCAGCCGAACGCGACCCTGAAACCGATGGTCGACGCCGCCTTCGCCAAGGTGACCGACGTGACCGGCGCAGCGCAACTCGCGCTGTTGCTCGAACAGACGGCTGCGGCCACGTATCAGAGTGCGATTCCATTGCTCGAAAAACCGGCCGCCATCCAGCTCGCCGGATCGATCCAGATCATCGACGCCCAGCATGCAGCAATCCTGCTGTTCGTCCTCGGCGAATATCCTGTCCCCGACACCTTCGGAAAACTCGACAAAGCCGTCGCTGCGTAATCGACCCTCGGTCGTTCACTCACTCATTCCTCGCGTCATTCGCTCTGTCCAATCGAGTTCACCTGAAGCGCACCACCCGAAAGGGATGGTGCGCTTCATCGTTTCAACTACAAATCAGGACGAGGTGTACCGGTCGCGAGTCGTAGTGGTCGAGCGCCCCGTTTGGAAGAGTTCGAGGGGCGGTAGCCCCTTCGTCCGGCGGTAAGTCGACTGGCCGGCCGCCGGAAACAGAACAGCGCTGCGGAGCCGCCCTTCGACAAGCGGCGCAGCGAGCGAAGAACTCGACCGAACGGAGCGACCCGAGCGAGGAACGAGCAAGGAAGCGAATGACCGTCGAAAGAAGTCGACCGAACGAGTGAGGTCGAAGCGCAGCGACCGATGCGAACGAGTGAGGTCGACTACGAGCAACCGCTCGTGCTACCGCAGCTCGGGCAGGCGTGGCAGGCACCGGCACGGATCATCGAGACGCCGCACTGCATACACATCGGCGAATCCGACTTGTAGAACGGGCGGGCCGTCCCGTTCGGTCCGGTGAGGTCGGACACCGCTGCCGGTGGAGCCGTGCCGAGTTCCATCGACGTCTGCAACTCCGAGACCGACGGCACGCTCTTCGGGTCAGGGATGATGTCGTGCCCGTTGGCATTGACGATCATGCTTTCCTCGACACCGGGAAGCGTCGGCTGCAGGCGCTCGTCGATCGAGAAGATGCCCAACTCCGCACGCTCGTCATAGGTGAGATATTCCAGCGCCAAGCGGCGGAACAGGTAGTCCATGATCGAGGCGGCGAAACGGATATCCGGATCGTCAGTCATACCGGCGGGCTCGAAGCGCATGTTGACGAAGGCTTCGACGAATGCACGCATCGGCACGCCGTACTGCAGGCCGTAGCTGATCGACTTGGCGAAGGCATCCATGATGCCCGACAGTGTCGAACCCTGCTTCGAGACGGTGAGGAAGATCTCCCCCGGACGGCCGTCGGCGTACTGGCCGACATTGGCGAAACCCTTGCAATCGGCGACGCGAAACTCGAACGTCTTGGCGTTGCGCGACCGCGGCAGCTTCTCGCGGACCGGGCGATGCACGACCTTCTCGATCACTTTCTCGACGACCGTCTCGACCACTTTCTCGACCACCCTGGTGACCGGCTCGACCGCTGCGGCACCGAGCGTTGGGTCTTTTTTGGCGGTCGACAGCGGCTGGGCGACTTTGCAGTTGTCGCGGTAGATGGCGACAGCCTTGAGGCCGAGTTCCCACGACAGCATGTGCAACGCCTCGATGTCCTCGATCGTCGCTTCCTGCGGCATGTTCACGGTCTTGGAGATCGCACCGGAGATGAACGGCTGCACCGCACCCATCATCCGCACGTGGCCTTCGTAATGGATGGTGTTGTCACCCATCGAGCAGGCGAAGACCGGCAGGTGCTCGACCTTGAGATGCGGTGCACCGAGGACCGATTTGTCGGTGTCGATATAGGCGATGATGTCGTCGATCTGCGCAGAGGTGTATCCGAGGTTGCGCAGCGCCCGAGGGATCGTCTGGTTGACGATCTGCATCGTGCCGCCGCCGACCAGCTTCTTCAGCTTGACGAGGCCGAGGTCCGGTTCTATTCCTGTCGTGTCGCAGTCCATCATCAGCCCGATCGTGCCTGTGGGGGCGAGGACCGAGGCCTGGCTGTTGCGCACGCCGAACTCCTCGCCGTCACGAACGGCGTTCTCCCACGCCAACTGCGCGGCTTCGAGCAGATCGGCGGGCACGAAGGCCGGGTCGATCTGATGTGACGCATCCTCGTGCTTGCGCAGCACCCTCAGCATGTGCTCAACATTCTCCGAGTAGCCGGCGAACGGGCCCATTCGGCTGGCGGTGCGGGCGGACGTGGCGTAGGCGTGCCCGGTCATCAGCGCGGTGATCGCTGCGGCCCAGGTGCGCCCGGCGACAGAGTCGTACGGCATCCCGAGGGCCATCAGCATCGCCCCGAGGTTGGCGTAGCCGATACCGAGCTGGCGGAACCGATGGCTCGTCTCGCCGATCTCCTTGGTCGGATAGTCGGCACGGCCGACGAGGATCTCCTGGGCGGTGAACATGACCTCGATGGTGTGGCGGAACGCATCGATGTCGAAGACGTCGTCGTTGCCGAGGTACTTCAGCAGGTTGATCGATGCCAGGTTGCATGCCGAGTTGTCGAGGTGCATGTACTCACTGCACGGGTTCGAGCCGTTGATCCGACCCGTGGAATGAGCGGTGTGCCACTCGTTGATCGTCGTGTCGAACTGCAGGCCGGGGTCTGCACATTCCCACGAGGCGGTGGCGATCTGACGCCACAGGTCACGGGCGCGCACCGTCCCGACGACGGACCCGTCTGTCACCGACTTGTAATCCCAGTCGCTGTCGGCGATGACCGCATCCATGAAGGCGTCGGTGATGCGAACGGAGTTGTTGGCGTTCTGGTACTGGATGCTGAAGCTATCGCTGCCGTCGAGGTCCATGTCGAAGCCGGCGTCACGCAACACGCGGGCCTTCTTCTCCTCCTTGGATTTGCACCAGATGAACTCTTCGAGATCGGGATGGTCGACGTTGAGGATGACCATCTTTGCCGCCCGACGCGTCTTGCCACCCGACTTGATCGTGCCGGCCGAGGCGTCTGCGCCACGCATGAAACTGACGGGGCCCGAGGCGGTGCCGCCGCCCTGCAGCAGCTCCTTCGACGAACGGATCTTCGACAGGTTGACACCGGCACCCGAGCCGCCCTTGAAGATCACGCCCTCCTCCCGGTACCAGTTGAGGATCGATGACATCGTGTCGTCGACGGAGAGGATGAAGCAGGCGCTGGCCTGCTGGGGTACACCGGCGACGCCGATGTTGAACCACACCGGGCTGTTGAACGCTGCACGCTGGGTGACGAGGATGTACTTCAGTTCGTCGCAGAATGCTGCCGCTTCCTCAGCACCGTCGAAGTAGCCGCCCTCGGTACCCCACAGCGTGATGGTGTCGGCAACCCGGTCGACGACTTCCTTCAGGGAGGACTCCCGCTCTGGTGTTCCGAGCGTGCCACGGAAGTACTTCTGCGAGACGATATTGGTGGCGTTCAACGACCAACCGACCGGGAACTCGACACCGAGCTGCTCGAAGGCGACCGTGCCGTCTTTCCAGTTGCTGATCCTCGCGTCGCGGTGCTCCCAGAGAACCTGGTCGTAGGGATGCACGCCCGCCTCGGTGAACCGACGACCGATTCCGATGGCGAGACGATCCGGTGCAATTGACATGGTTACTCCTTGTGTCGGCCGAGTGCCGAGATCCGTGTGTGCGTCATTCGTGCTGTACGTCATTGGTGCTGTGCGTCATTCGTGTGCTGTGATCGATCGAAGCGTTTCGGTGGAGCCGGGATGATGGCATTGCCAACCGCTAACAAACACAACATCTAGTGAACGAAGGTTCTTCCCGGCCCCCTTCTGCACTACGGGTAGATATTACAGCATTGAAATTACAACCGTGTCAATGGTTTGCCGGAGATACTTTTCTGGGCACCCTCACCCGCCGCCTGGCTGGCCTGGGACCCTGCTCGGCGTCGAGCACGTTCTGCGGTCACGGTACGAGAAACGAAGGTTCGGGGTTCCCCACCCCATCCGGCACACGGGTCGCACTCTCAATTCGAGAACCATGACTCGTACAACCTGGACATCCGCGCTTTCGTACCGTGACCGACTACGGGAGGACACCCTAGGCAACGTCGCCTGTGTGGAGGAAGGGGTACAAGGGTGTGAATTGGTTGTGGATTCCGCCATCTTCATCCACAGGCTGGCACGTGGTGGGTCCGGAGACAGCAGATTCCGTGGCGGACGCCGTCAGGGATGCCGTCACACGGTCTTCCCCGCGACCCCTGCATCCACGCTGATGATCACCGGGATCGCCCTCAGGACCGACGTACCTGACTGCGGATCGAACGACCTGTGGTCGCTGAGGACGTTGGAATCGACTCCGCTGACGCCGGCGGTGACTCGCAACTGCGTGCCGGTGACGCCGTGCCCCCAGCCGTGCGGCAAGCCGACGACCCCACGTCGAATCCCATCGGTGAGCTCCAGGCGACGGTCAAGGAACCGGCAGACGACGACACCGAGGCGAGCATTCCGTCGGCGAGGCCGATGCTGTCCGCGTCTTCAGGGTGAACCTGCAGTGTGCATCGAGACTTTCCCTTCACCAGCACGCCGATGTTGTGCATCCACGAATTGTTCGATCGCAGGTCACGTCGTCCGACCAGCACCATCTCGGTCGCAGAGACTGCGGGTGAAGCCTCAACGGCAGCTCGAGAGTCTTCGATGGCCCGCTGCACGCGTTCGAGATCATCGATCAGCACCCGGAGAGCCAGCTCTACCATCCCGGATCGCGTGCGGAGCACATCGGGCAGTCGAGGTTCGAGTGCTCCGAAATCGATCCCGTGCTGGTGAGCCAGCAGTTCGTCGAGTGTCCCCTGCCGGGGTTGGCACCGAAGCCGTCCCCGTACGGACCGGTGCGGATCATGAAGTCGAGCAGGCGTTCCGGACCCGTCCTTGCTCCGGCGCCGACAGCAGCCAGCAGTTCCTGTGGATCACGGTTGTGGACAATGGAATGGGGGTCGCGCACGGCTGACGCAACCATCGAGCCGATCATGCCCTCGTCCACGAACCCGGCATCGGCGGACGCCAGTCTGCCCTGAGCAATCGCCCCCAATTTGATGAGGATCTCCCACTCGTCCGGCTGCCCGGCCGGCCGCTCGAAAACCGGCGGGCTGTAGTTGGCGACGTTGCGAATGGCGAACTGCAGCAATGCGACGTCGTAGTGACCGCGTTCGAGTTGCGACGGCGGCGGCAGGATCACATCGGCATGTCTCGTTGTCTCGTTGAGGTAGATGTCGACGGACACCATGAATTCCAACTGCCTCAAGGCGTCGTCGAGCCTGGCGACACCGTCGGCGTTTCCATTCGGCGTCGACAGCACCGGATTTCCTGCAACGGTAACCAGACCTCTCATGTGTCCGTCGCCTGGCGTGGTGATCTCCTCGGCGAGCACGGCGACGAGATATTCGCCCATGACCTCCGGCAAGCCGCTGACCCGGCGGTGACCCCTGCCGACGCTGAATGTTGGACCGGTGCGGCCAGCGCCACGTGTCGTCGGACCCCTGTAACCGGACGGCAGAACATCACCCCTCCGGCACGATCGAGGTTGCCGGTGAGCACGTTGACGACATCGATCAGCCACGACGTCGTCGTGGCGAACTTCGTCGTCGTCGTGCCGATTCGTCCGTACACCGCTGCCGTTGGCGCGCCCGCAAGCTCCCGGCTGATCCGACGGATTGTTGCGGCGTCGATCCCGCACCATCGATCGACGAACTCGGGTGTGAATGGCTGCACCGCCGATCTGATGTCATCGAGACCGTTGAGAAACGCCGCGACGTGCCCGCCGGGATCGACGAGACCTTCGATGAACAGCGTGTTGGTGATGCCGAGAAAAATGCGGCGTCGGCGCCAGGCGGATGGCGAGCCATTCGTCGGCAGACTCTGCGGTTCGCGAACGCCGAGGATCGACGACGACGAGCTTTCCGCGACATTCGCGCACTGCTTCGGCATCTGGTCGACAGTCGAGGCACTAAATCGGTTGTGACTGCCGAACGCTTGGCGCAGCGGGCGGTTGTAGAGCAACGCCGACATGCTGTGGGCACCTGGATTGCCCAGATAACTGGCCAACGAACTGCGGCCATGGCGGTCGATGACGCCATTGAGTCCGGCGTGCACCGCTTCCCACGACTCGTCCCAGCTCACTGCCACGTGGACGCCGTCGCGCTTGAGCATCGGTGACCGGAAGCGATCCGGATCTTCGTGCAACTGCTTCAGCGTGCTGCCCTTCGGGCAGATGTAGCCGTGGCTGAAGACATCGGCACGGTCCCCGCGGATGCGCACGACCGCGCTCGGGTTCGAGGGTGCGTCTCGTACCGTGATCTCGAGTCCGCAGCCGGCTTCGCACAACGGACACGTACGAAACACTGTGCCCTCGCATGGCCGATCACTCGGCTGTGCGGCGGTCGCTTCCAGCTTCACGTCGATGCTGGTGGAGGGCTCATCGGTCCACGCAGCCATTCGAGTCCTGTCTGTCGAGTCGTACGTGCGATCATCGCACGATGCGTCAATTGTTCCCCCACCCAGTCGATGACATCACCATCGAGAAGGCATATTCGGATCCGGGCCGTCGACGGCACGGCGACGGCACCCCGTGGCTCGGCCTGTGCATGGTGGCAAGCATGGATGGCGGCACGGTCGTCGATGGGACCTCGCGAGCGCTCGGCAATGCAACCGACAGTGCGATCCTGCTCGGTTTGCGCCAGATCGCTGAGATGGTAGTCGTCGGTGCCGGGACGATCCGCTCCGAGCGATACGGACCGCCGAAGAAGCCCGGACTGCGTATCGGCGTCGTCACTTCGTCAGCAACAGGACTCGATTTCGAGAGCGAGTTGTTCACCAGCGGCAGTGGATTCCTGATCACGACGACGTCGGCGCCGGCCGTCACGATCGACACGGTCCGCGCAGGCGATGCACATGTCGACCTGCGTGCAGCGCTGGCACAATTGAACGTCGATTTCCTGCAGGGCGAGGGGGGCGCAGCACTCAACGGTTCGCTGTTCGAGGCCGACCTGGTCGACGAGGTCAACCTGACCGTGTCGCCACACGTCGTCGGGGGCGATTCAGCCCGCGTCGTCACAGGTGCGAGCGAACAACTCCGGCGCTTCGAGCTGCGACACGTGCTCGAGGACGAGGGGTTCTTATTCACCCGCTATGTTCGGCGCTGAGTTTCTGCAAGAGCGAAAGCTCACGTCGAAAGTCAGAGGCGCCGTCGAAACCCTTGTAGACGCTGGCAAATCGCAGGTAGGCGACCTCGTCGAGACGCCGCAGTCGATCGAGCACAGCGACCCCGATCCGAGCGCTGGTGACATCGGGACCCTCTGCACGCATCTCGTCCTCGATCGCATCGACAAGCCTGACGATGTCCTCTTGCGTAACCGGCCTGCCCTTGGATGCGGCGCGGATCCCACCGGCCAGCTTGGCGGCTTCGAACGGCTCACGGCCGCCGTGACTCTTGGTGACGATCAGGCGAACTTCTTCGAGGCGCTCGTACGTCGTGAAACGGTAAGAGCAGCTCAGGCATTGCCGGCGTCGGCGAATTGCCGAGCCCTCCTCGGCGACACGAGAGTCGACGACTTTGGTGTCTTCTTCGTGACAGGAAGGGCAGCGCACACGTGCACAATAACGGAACTGCAGACTCAGGCAATCGCAGTTCGCCAGATCATCTCCGCACGATCAACTCGGCAGCATCAGCTGCTGCCCGGGCGTCAACGACGCAGCTCCGTTGAGGGCGATCAGACTCGACAGGTAGGCATCGACGTGGGACGACGCCACTCGTGACGCAGCGATCGACCACAGCGAATCACCAGGCTGAACGGTATAGATGGCTGACATGCCTCGTCCGGAGGCGACCGCACGGCGATCGATCGAGCTGTGATCGATCGAGCTGTGATCGATCGAGCTGTGCGCCGGAATGCCGGCCGAACCGGTGACGTCGTTGACACGTTGCAGCTGCGCGTCGCCAGCGCTCCCGGTGTCGACATTGATCTGGTTGCTCCCGACGGACGAGGCAGGGCGCACGTCAGGCGCAACCAGATGGGGGCGGGCCGCAAGGCCTGCGATCACGAGCAGCAGCCCGACGAGCACACCGGCGGCGAGGCGCCGTCTGGCGAAGAGATCAGCCTGTGTGTGGCCACGGTGCCGTGGCTGCAGGGGAATCATCGTGACAGCCATCGGGCGCTCCTCAGAATCAGCGGTCGAACGGACGTTCCCGAACGAATGTCTGCAGTCTGCCCGAACGAATGTTCGAAGTCAACCTGTGGAGCCGGGTTTTTCGAACGGGTGTTTGCCTTCCCGAACGAACAAGAGTACGATCGCAAACATGTCGGAACACACGCTCACGTATCGTCAACGGGAAATCCTCGATTTCATCGAAGTGCAGATGCGCGAGCGCGGCTATCCGCCCTCGGTACGTGAGATCGGAGAGGCCGTCGGTCTGACGTCACCATCCACCGTCCACAATCACCTGTTGACGCTGCAACGCCTCGGCTACCTCCATCGGGACCCGACCAAGCCCCGCGCCATCGCCATGCGGTACGACCCGAGCAGTGGTGCCCAACTCGAACGGCGACCGGTTCGCAACGTGCCACTCGTCGGAGACGTCGCAGCAGGAACAGATGTCCTCGCGCAGCAGAATGTCGAAGAACTGTTGCCGGTTCCCGCCGACTTCACCGGTGAGGGCGAGTTATTCATGTTGAGGGTCCGTGGCGACTCGATGGTCGATGCCGGCATCCTCGATGGCGACTACGTCGTCTGTAACACCCAGCCCCAGGTCACAAACGGCGACATCGTCGTCGCCGGAATCCCCGGCGAAGAAGCGACCGTCAAGACATATCAGCGCAACGGCAACAAGATCACGCTCATGCCGCACAACACGCGGCTGGCCCCGATGGTATTCGCGGCGAACGAGGTACAGGTCTTCGGAAAAGTCGTCACGGTCCTGCGTCGCTACTAGCCGCTCTTCACTGCTCGTTGCGGCAGCTTTCTAGTGGTGGTTTGCCGAATCGGTCGGATCAGTGCCGTGCTGCAACAGATCGAGCAGTGCGGCGAACGTCGCCTCGAGCGGGGCGCGATGCACCTTTTCGTCTTTGGTGTGGGCGATCGTCGCATCGCCAGGACCGAAATTCGCCGCTGGAACACCGTGTTCGGCGAACCGGGCGACGTCGGTCCAGCCGAGCTTGGCGCGGATACTCAAGTGGTTGCGGGAGATCAGTGTGGCCAGCACCGGATGTTGCAGCGACGGCGCGGCGCCGTTCGATAGGTCGACGAGTTTGAAATCGTCGCCGTCCTCGATCAATCCGTCGAGCAACTCCCGGACGTGTTGCACGGCTTCTTCGGGCGTGCGGTCCGGCGCGAAGCGATGGTTGATCATCAACGTGACCGCATCGGGCACGACGTTGCCGGCGACGCCGCCGGTGACGTTCACCGCCTGCAGCGCCTCGCGATATTCGCAACCATCGATCACCGGTCGTCGTTCCACGTACGAATCCAGCCGTTCGAGGACGGAACCGAGCCGGTGGATCGCATTGCGCCCCTTCCATGGTCTCGCGGTGTGGGCACGAGCGCCCCGCAGCACCAACCGCAGCCGCATGGTGCCCTGACAGCCGGCTTCGATGACGCCATCCGTCGGCTCGCCGAGGAGCGCGACGTCACCCGCCATCAGATCGGGACGGAGCTCGAACAGTTGCTTCAAACCGTTGAAACGCGCCTCCACTTCCTCTGCCTCGTAGAACACGTAGGTCACGTCGATGCGCGGCTCCGGGACGACCTGCGCGAGCATCAACATCACCGCCACGCCTGACTTCATGTCGCTGGTCCCGCAACCCCACAAGACGTCGCCGTCGCGACGTGACGGCACGTTGTCGTTGATCGGAACCGTGTCGGTGTGACCGGCAATGATCAACCGGTACGGATGGCCGAGTTGCGTGCGGGCAACGAGATTCAGCCCGACCCTGGTGACCTCGAGCGAGGACGCGGTCGTGGCGAGACGCTGTTCGATCCAGTCGGTGATCTCGTCTTCGTGGTGGCTCTCCGAACGAATGTCGACGAGTTGAGCCGTTAGGTCGAACAGATCGAGCGGCATTACCAAGACGCTGGTCTACCTGGCCGGCGGGGCCGGCGGGGCACCCCAGCCCGAGCCGGACGGCGGTGCTGCAGGCGGCTGGTTCGGATCCGGCGGCGCAACGTATGGCTGATTCGGTTCCTGGGGCGCGACGTATGGCTGCGATGGTGGCTGACCATATTGCGGCGGCTGACCATACTGCGGCTGTTGTTCATACGGAGGTTGCTGGTACGTCGGCTGTTCGTACGTGGGCTGCGCCGGCTGCTGATAGGTCGGCTGACCGCCATACTGCGGTTGGGCCGGCTGCTGATACGTCGGCTGGTCGTATGACGGCTGTGAAGGTTGCTGATACGTCGGCTGACCGCCGAACGGGGCAGTGGCCTGTGGGTATCCGGGCTGCTGCTGAAATCCAGGCTGGGCACCATACGTCGGCTGCTGCTGCTCGGGCTGCTGGTAGCCCGGTTGTTGGTAGCCGCCGAATGCTGCGGCACCGGGTGCAAAACTTGCGTTGGCGACGGGCACCGTCGACACCTTCGGCTGACGTGAACCGGCGATGATCAACAGGCCACCGAGCAACAGCCCGACGGCACCGAACAGGATCGGCAGCAGCAACGAGGGGTCCTCGATCGCCGTCTTGCCGAGCGCCAGGTCGAAAGACGCGTTCTTGGCGTCCTTTGGCACGATCGACAGCGTGAATTGGCCAGGCGTTTTGATCTCGGCCGTCTTGAACGCCACACCCTTGTAGCCGGCAGCGTCGTACTTCGCAGCGCTGTCGATCGAGGCGAGGTTGACCTTCTTGCCGCTCTTGTCGGTCAGTGTGGCATCCATCGACGGCGGCACCGTCGGGCCGCTGAGTGGGATGCTCGTCGCTTTGCCGGAGACATTCGTCGTCACCGTGCCGGCGTATTCGTAATAGATGTTGAACGTTCCGGCCTTGTCGAACTGCAGGGTGTTGTCGAAGCCGGGAACCGCCCTCGCCAGATTCTTCACGGAATCCTCGTGCTGGCCGTTCTGCAGGATGAATGTCACGATCGCACCGCCGATGCCGAGCACGAACACGAGCAATCCGAGAACGAGCAGCCCTTTGCCTTTTTTTGCGGGCGGCGCAGTCGGCGGCGACGATGCAGCGAATGGCCCACTTACCGGAAACGGTTGATACGACATTGTTACAGGACCCCCAGTCGCGCGGCGACCAGCTCTAGACGATCATCAGGTTGTACCACGGCGACACGTACGAAGTGAACACTGTCGGGTCCATAGAACTCACCTGGACTCACCAGCACACCTCCTTCACTTGCCAAACGCTCTGCGAAACTCCACGCATCACCGACGTCGGACCACAGATAGAACCCGCCGGACGGCAGATCGAACGTCGAGCCCGACCACTTCGACAGAATAGTTGCAGCCCGATCGAGGCGGCGCAAATAGCGCTGGCGCTGCACGACAACGTGATCGTCGTCGTCCAGTGCAGCTACTGCAGCCGACTGCACTGGTCCGGGAACGAGCATCCCGACGTGCTTGCGGACCTCTTTGAGGTAGTCGACGATGTCGTGGTCACCTGCATAGAAACCGACGCGCAGTCCAGCGAGGTTGGATCGCTTGGACAGCGAATGGACGGCGACGACTCCGTCGGATCCATGCTGCAGGATCGACGCCGCTGGAGCGTCCCAAGTGAACTCGACATAGCACTCGTCACTGAACACCGGCACATCGTTGCGGCGACCCCACGCAGCAACCGCCGCGAGATCGTCGAGCGCGCCGGTCGGATTCGATGGACTGTTGGCCCACAACAGCACGGCTCGGGCCGCGTCGGAAGGATCGATCGCCGCCAGGTCGAGGCCACCGGACGGCAGTAGCGGCACCGGCACAGCGCGGCAGCCGGCAAAGACGGCACCCATCTCGTACGTCGGGTAGGCAATAGCCGGGTACAGAACGGTGTCCCGGCTCGGGTCGCGGAGGCGCATCCAATGGGGCGTCGTGGCGACGAACTCTTTCGTGCCGACGCAGGCGGCGACGTCGTTGAGCGGCACGTCGATGTCGAAGCGGCGCTGTATCCATCGCCCGATCGCTGAGCGGAGGTCGTTTGTACCGATGCTCGGCGGGTATCCCCGCTCGGCATTCGACGTCGACAGCGCAGCGATGACCGTCGCCGGCGGCGGGTCGCACGGGGTGCCGATCGACAGGTCGATCACCCCGCCGTCGAAGACCTCGGCAAGCGGCTTGAACTTGTCCAGCCGGTCGTAGGGATACGGCGGTGGCACGAATCCGGGTGTGCGGATCGTCATGGCCGGTCCTCCGGTGCCAGCTCGGCCGGGGCGACAGTGACCGCAGCACGATCTGTCGTCTGGTCCGCTGCACGATCTGTCGCCGGTATGACGCGAGGTGCGATCACGACGAACTCATCGAGTCGTCCCGCAGACGCCGAACCGAGCAGTGCGCGTACGCGGATTCCTTCGTCCTCGTTGACGACCGTCAGCACCTCGCCTTCTCGATGGATCGATGCAAGCACGTCGCCTCGTTCGTAGGGCACGATCAATTCTGTCACTCTGCTCAGCGCGCGCAGCCGGTCAGACACTGCTTCGAGGAACTTGTCGATCCCCTCGCCGGTCATCGCGCTGATCGCAACAGCGCCGGGGTGATCGTTGACCAGTTCAGCTGCTGCTACCGGAGCGACATCGAGCTTGTTGGCAACGAACAACTCCGGGACATGACCGGCGCCGATCTCGTCGAGCACCTCGTGAACGGCGGCGATCTGCGCCTCAGGATCAGCGGCCGCCGAGTCGACCAGGTGAACGAGCAGATCGGATTCGGC
>JAYTOR010000299.1:0-17469 GCA_043747685.1 Actinomycetota bacterium | reverse complement strand
GCGGCCCTCGTCGACGACGACTCTGCGCAGGACAGAGAACAACTGCTCGCTCTCGGCAGGTGTGAGCACGCTGGTCGGCTCGTCGAAGACGATGATGCGCGGCTCGCGCCGCAGGCATTTGATGATCTCGACACGCTGGCGCTGTCCAGCGGTCAAGCGGGTGACGGAAGCGAGCGGATCCACACCGAGCCCATACCGTTCGCTCAATGCCGCAACACGGGCACAGGCGTCCGCTCGATTCAGTTTCGTCGGCTCGCCGAGCACCACGTTCTCCCACACCGTCAACTGCTCGACGAGGCTGTAGTGCTGGTGCACCATGGCGATGCCGAGGTCCGAGGCGGTGATCGGGTCGGTGATCCGCACCGGGCTGCCGTGCACGTCGATCGTTCCCTCGTCGGGTTGGATCAGTCCGATGAGGATCTTCATCAGCGTCGATTTGCCGGCACCGTTCTCGCCGAGCACACCGTGGATCCGGCCGGGATGCAGCTCCAGATCGACATCGTCACATGCGACGACCTGCCCGTACCGCTTGGTGATCCGCTGCAGACGTACCGAAGGTGCGGAGCTGCGACCGTGGAGTTGCGAAGCCACGGGATCCGAGGGGGCGGCAGCCCAAGCCGCCACCCCCTCCGACGCACTGGTCATCCGCCGTAGGCCGCTTTCGAGACGGCGTCGAACTGGTCCTTCAAGGACCCGGAGGCGATCTGCTTGAAGGCCGCGTTCATCGCCGTCGTCTCATCGGCGGTCGGGCTGCAGATCTGCGCACCGACCTGCGGGTCGACGCCGACATGGAAGACGCGCGTCTCGCCTCGCTGGATCTTTCCTGCGAGCAGTTCGTTGAAGATCGCCGTGGCGTAGTCGCCAGCGTCGAACTTGACGGCGAGGTCGTAGTGCAGGTCGGTCCGGGTGCAGGCGTTCGAGGCGCCGGCATCCATGACGATGATGTTGTTGGCGTTCGCCAGCTTGGCGACTGCCTCTCCGGACCCACCGAGATACGGCCAGATCGCTCCGACACCCTGCGCCTTGAGGTTGTTGAACGCCTCGGTGGCGGCTGCCACGTCGTTGAATGAACCGGTCGCGACATATGTCCAAGCGAACGACGGATCGACCGACTTGAGCCCGAGCTGGAAGGCCATGAACGCCTGCTTCTCGAAGTTCAAGTTGTTGTTACCGATCATCGCTGCCTTGGTGGCGCCTTTGGCCTTCATCAGCAGGCCGGTGGCAACACCGGCGGAGTAGCCGATCTCGTTGCCGTCGTCACCCTGTTGGATGAGGTTCGGCTGCGACGGATAGCCGGCACCGCAGTTGCAGTACCAGACGATTTGGGCGTACTTGGCGGTGAGGTCCTTGAGTGGATCGGCGATCTCGCCGGCGCCGACGGCGATCATGTCGACGTTCTGCCTGGCGAGACTGTCGAGCTGCGTGGCGGCCTCTTCCGCCTTGATGTTGTCGACGATGATCGGATCGGCGAATCCGTGTGCCTTCGAGAAGGCGGTGACGCCGGTGACGAGCGCCTGGTAGTAGCCGCCGTCGTTGCGCGGGCCCGGTGTGGCGACACCGATGACGACCTTGCCGTCTCCGTTCGTGTCGAGGTTGAAGGCACCAGCAGCAGCGGTGCCACCGGCAGTCGTGGCAGAGCCGGCGGTGGTCGTCGCAGCTGCGACCGTTGCGGCGATCGTCGATGCAGCGGCAGCGGTGTCAGCAGCGGTCGGGGCGGTGGTTGCCCCGGCAGCCACCGTTCCGGCTGAGGCGGCGGTGGTCGCTGTCGCCGCGGTGGTCGCGGCAGTCGTCGATTTGCTCGAACCGCACGCCGCAGCGATCAGTCCGAGTGCGGCGAATGCCGCAAGGGTGGTGGTGGTACGTCTGTTCATCGGTCTCCCCGGGATAGTGGTGATGCGGTAGTCATTCGTTGCGGTTTTCATGTGTCTTCATCGCAATGGCGGCGAGTGCTCGTCGCTCATTCGCCGTCAGACGTCGTGGGTGACATCGTCGGACGGACTGTCAGGCCAGTGCCGGCGATAACGCTGCACGAGCCATCTGTTGAAGAAGACGTGGCTTTGCTCCTGCCACGAGTAGCGCCCTCGCGCCGCGAATCTGCTGTGCATGCCGCGCTGCACCTTGGTCGTCGCGTCCTGATCCTGGACGACGAACACCTGCACACCGGCATCGCTCATTGCATAGAGGTGATCGAACATCGGGTGCTTCGGAGCGTCCGGGTGGAGGAGGTAACCGATTTCGAGATCGATGGTGTCCGCCGTTTTCGGCCTGACGATGAAGAAGAACGCTTGATCAGGGGCGGTGCCGAAGCAGAGCGTCGGCGGCATCAACGCGAACGTCGAGCGCCATCGTTCCTCCTCGGTCAACTGCGGGAAGATCGGCAACAGCGCCTTGGTGGTGGCATTGAATCCGCCATCGATGTGCGTGTAGCCGTTCGTCCGGAAGATGACGTTCGAGGTCGGTTCCCACGTGACCGGGAATGCGGCGAGTTCGCTCGGGCAGAAGTCCTGGATCGTGTGGTGCAGTTTGTTGGCGTGATAGCCGTCGTTGAAGTTCTCGAACATCACCTTCCAGTTCCACGGCAGATCGTGGAGCGTGAACGTGCCGGGGCAAAAGGCACCTTCGAGTTCGTAGTTGGCGATATACGGCAGGTAGTCGGCCAGCGTCGGTGCGAGTGGTGCAGCTTCGAGGTCGAAGTGCACGAAGATGAATCCCTGCCAGAGCTCGACCTTCAACGGGGGGAGAGGAAAATCGCCCTTGTCGAAGTCGGTGGTGCGTTCCATCGCCGGTGCACCGAGCAGGCGGCCGGTGAGGTCGTAACTCCACAGGTGATACGGACAGGTGAACTTGCTGCAATTGCCGGCATCGTCGGCAACCTGCATACCGCGGTGCTGGCAGATTGCCGAGAAGGCGCGCACGGTTGCATCCTTTGCACGGCTGACGATGATCTGCTCGTCGTTGACGGTGGTCGTGAAGTAGTCGCCGACGCCGGGAATGCGGCTGCTGCGCCCGACGCACAGCCACTCGGCGGCGAACAGCGCCCGCTGTTCGAAGGCGAGGAATTCCGCAGATGTGTAGATCGCCGGCGGCATCGTCAACGCGTCCGCGACATCGGCGATGGAAGCGTCGAACTGTTCGAGCAGTTCGGCGTTGAGGATGCTCGTGTTCAGGGTGCTCATACGGTCAGGTCCTCCTGGTAGGGCACGCGCTCCTGGTAGTAGACGCCGTCGGGTGTCGTGCGGATGAAGGTGCGCGTACCGGACCGTCCGATCGGGCCGAGCGCTTGCAGGTCGATTCGCGGGTGGTCGAGATCGGAGGATTCGAGGACCGAGTCGTCGATGACCGCGCACAGGACTTCGCCGACGACCATGACGACCGGGGCGAGATCGCTGCCGAGCGCAACGGTTGTGTGGACGATACATTCGAGCCGTGCGGGGGCCTCGGCAACGGACGGGGACGACACGCTGTGGGAATCGACGAGCGTGAAGCCGTGCATCGACGCTTCGTCGACTTGGGCTGGATACTCCTTGGCGATGCTCTCGATGTGGTCTGCGAAGACGGCGGAACAGACATTGATGACGAAGTCGCCGCAGGCCATCAGATTGTCGTAGGAGTCCTTGGTGCCGTGGTCCGATTCACGCATACCGAAACAGATCCCTACGAGCGGCGGGTCCCCGGTGATCGGTAGGTAGTAGCTGAACGGCGAGAGGTTGCCGGTGCCGTCGGCGTCACGGGTGGACACCATCGCAATCGGTCGCGGGACGACGAGTTGCGAGAGCAGTCCCTGGTTCGTGCCGGCGCCATGCGCAGCGAACTCGTAGATCTGCTTCATTCAGATGTCCTCCAGGTAGAGAACGCCCAGGCGTCCAGGCGGGTGCCTGTGAACGGCGAGCCTAGTTCCTGTCGTTTGGACTGATGGTCTGACCACTCGTCGTTCATATGGCGTTCACAGTCCTCGGCGTGATTCACGTCTGCTCGGCTCCGTATCCACCGCCGCCTGGCAGATCGAGACGGACGACATCACCGGGCTTGAGGGCGACGCGTGCCTGCGTGCGCACCGGTTCACCATTGACGGTGAAGGAACCGGCCGCACCGGCCTCGCCGCCGAAGATGCCTTCGGGAGCAACGGCCAGGCGAGATGTCACAGCATTCAACTGCCAGGCCCTCTCGGTGTCGACGGTGAACTCGATCGTCTGGCCGAGGCCGCCCGTCTGACGGCCATGGCCGCCGCTGTCGGCGCGCAGTTCTTTGCGCAGGAAGTGAATGGGGGCTGATGCCTCGACGACCTCGATCGGCACGGCGGCGACACCCGTGGGGAACGAACACGCCGACAGCCCGGCCTTGGTCGCTCGTGCTCCGACGCCACCCGCATAGGTGAACATCGCCGTGATGAACGGTGCACCGTCCGGATAGTTGCCGTTCACCTGCATCGTCCAGACGGCACCGGACCCCTCGGCCATCGCCTGCTGGGGCCGGATCTGGGCGAGCGCTTTCAACAATGCGTTCGGCAGGAACATCCCAACGACGTGCCGCGCCGTGCACGGCTGCGGCGATACCGCATTGACGATCGAACCAACCGGTGCGTTGACCTTGATCGGCGCGAGGCTGCCGTGGTTGTTCGGTAGTTCCGGGTTCAACACCGACCGCACGGTGAACGTCGTGTATGCGTGTGTGTAGTTGAGGACGACGTTGATACCGGAGGTACTGGCACCCGACGATCCCTCGTAGTCGACGAGGATCTCGCCGGCGACGTTGTCGATCGTGATCGCACAGACGATCTGGATACGGCTGCCGTCCGCGAGATCGAGTTCCGCCTGGGCGTTGTACGTGCCGGCAGGCAGTTCGCGGATACTCGCACGTGTCGCAGCCTCTGACCGTTCGATGATTTCGTCAGCCAATGCTTCGATGTCGTCGAGACCGTGACGTGTGCAGAGCGATCGCAGTCGCTGGGCACCGACCTCGCCGGAGGCCATCTGTGCATGGAGATCGCCTGCCATGTGGTCGGGCTGGCGGACATTGCAGAGGATGAACTTCCAAACGTCCGACGCTCGATGACCCGCTGCCATCAGCTTCGTGATCGGGATCCACAGACCTTCCTCGAAGACATCGCGGCCACCTGCACCGATGCCGTAGCCGCCGACGTCGGTGTGGTGGATCGTCGAGCCGAAGAAGGCGATCACCCTGCCGTTGCGGAACACGGGATAGAGAACGGTGACATCGAGCAACTGTCCGGCGGTCTTGTACGGGTCGTTGGTGATCAGTACGTCTCCCTCGACGAGCGAATCCGTCGGGTATTCGTCGAGGATCGCCGTCGCCGCACGAGCGAGCGAGTTGATGTGACCGGGGGTTCCGGTGACCGCTTGGGCAACCATCCGACCCCGCCGGTCGAACACGGCGTTGGCGAGGTCTCCGGCTTCGCGGACGATCGGCGAAAACGCGGCACGCTGCAGCGCACGAGCCTGCTCGTTGACAGTGGCGATAAGGCTCTGCCACAGGACCTCGAGTTCGATGGGATCGAATCGCTGCAGTTGTTGGCTGGCGGTGGTCCCTCCGGGAGCAGCAGTCTCTTCGAGGGCTGTCATGGTGCGCTCCATTCGGCGATGAGTGATCCGTCGAAGGCGACGGTCACGGTCCAGTTCGGGCGGATGACGGTCGTCGTCTCGCGCTCTTCTACGATCGCCGGTCCGACGATGGTCTGGCCGACACCGAGAGCGGACCGTGGATAGACGGGCGTGTCGACGGGGTCCGACGAGCGGCTGAAACGGACCGCTCGTGTTCCCTTCGGCGTGCCCTGGGTCGTCCCGACGACGGCGGTCGGTTCGACAGCCTGTGCGTCGGCGTAAGCGCTCAGACGCCAAGTGACGGCCTCGATCCCGACGTCGGGAATCGTCAGACCGTAGATGCGGCGGTAGTCCGTCTCGAAGCGATCGACGACATCGCCGTGCGTGACCGGCCACGCAGGACCCTCACCGAACCACAGTGTGATCTCGTTGCCCTGACCGAGGTAACGGGCGTCGAGGCCGTAGCGGAAGCGGATCTTGTCCCGATCGACGCCGGCGGCACCGAGGACGCGCATGCCCTCTGCCCGAAGCTCGTCGAGCAGGCTGTCACGCTCGACTTCGCTGAGCGTCGCCAACGGACGGACCATGCTGCGCGCGAGGTCGATACGTACGGGTGTCACGAGCGTGCCGAAGGCCGACAGCACACTGGCGTTCGTCGGGAAGACGACCCTCGTCGATTCGAGCAGTTCGGCAACGCCACACGCGTGTATCGGGCCAGCGCCACCGAACGCCAGCACGGTCACACCGCGTAGATCCTCGCCCTGTTCGACGGCATGCATACGTGACGCTGCTGCCATGTTCTGGTTGACGAGTTCGTGTATGCCGGCAGCCGTCTCACTGACCGGCAGCCCGAGTTGGCTGGCGACGGACTGCAGCGCGCGCTGGTTCGCCGCCAGGTCGAGGGGCATATCACCGCCGAGAAAGTAACCAGCGTCGAGCAGGCCGAGCTCGAGATCGGCGTCGGTGACGGCGGGCCGTTCGCCGCCCCGCCCGTAGCAGGCCGGGCCGGGGTCGGCACCGGACGATTCCGGGCCGACCTTCAACAGGCCGAGCTCGTCGAGCCGCGCCAGGCTGCCTCCGCCTGCACCGATCTCGACGAGATCGACGGACGGAACCGACACCGGGAAACCGGAACCCTTCTTGAAGCGGTAGATGCGGGCGACCTCGAACGTGTTCGTCAGCTCTGGCTCGCCGTGCGTGATGAGGCACGACTTCGCCGTCGTGCCACCCATGTCGAAACACAGCAGTCGGTCTTCGCCGAGCCGTCTGGCGAACCAGCTACCGGCGAGCGCGCCGGCGGCCGGCCCGGATTCGACGAGGCGGATCGGCGTCTGCGCTGCATCGTCTGCCGACACGACGCCGCCGTTCGACAGCATCATCAGTACTGAACCGCCGAAGCCTTCGCTCGCCAGCCACTTCTGCAGTTCGTCGAGATACGGCCCGATGACCGGCATCGTCGCAGCGTTGCAGGCGGTGGTGATCATGCGCGGGTATTCGCGGATCTGCGGTGAGATCTCCGCCGAGATGCACACCGGCACGCCGAGTTCGCGACGAAGGTGTTCGGCGACGAGCCGCTCGTTCGCCGGGTTCGCATAGGAATTGATCAGACAGATCCCGATCGACTCGACGTTCTGCGCCCGCAGTTCGTCGGTGATCCTCGCAAGATCGGCTTGGGACGGCTCGGCGATGACGGTGCCGGTCGCGTTGGTGCGTTCGCTGATCTCGACAACACGCTCACGCGGTACGGGCGGTGCCGGGAACTCGATCTGTAGGTCGTACATGTCGTATCGATGTTCGTTACGGATCAGCAGCGTGTCGCCGAAACCGGATGTCGTGACGATGCCGGCTCTGCCGATCTTGCCCTCGATCAAGGCGTTGGTGATCAGCGTCGTCGCGTGGACGATCGGCGCCGTGATCGCCGACGGCTCGATACCGGCTTTCGCCAGCAACTGTCGAACGCCGGTCCTGACACCGTCGAGGGGCGCTCGTGGCGTGGTCAGAGTCTTTTCGACCACGACCCTGCCGGATGCTGCATCGAGCAGTACGAGGTCGGTGAAGGTGCCACCGATGTCGACCGCGAGACGCCAGTCTGCGAGTCGCTCACTCATCGCCTGACTCCTTGGTTGGAATGCTACGTGGCGGCGAAAAGACATCGGCGATCCACACTTCGTTGAGTTCGTCGTCTCCGACGAAAATACTGTCTCCGTGCCATACGTTCGTCGGCGCCAGATAGACGTCGCCGGCGTTCAGGACGTGGCGCTGCGGATCGTCCGGATCCCCGATACGGAAGTCGAGCGACCCACGCATGATGATCCCGATCTGCTCGTTGGCGACATGGTGATGCAGCACGGAGCCGACCGTCCCGCCGGTGATCCGCCAGAACCACAGTTCGAGGTGCTCGCCGAGGATCACCCGCTTGCGGAATCCCGGTCGGCCGTCTTCTTCGAAGGCGTCGTCGTCGAAGAAGTAGTTGTACTTACTGGCGATGCCTGCGACCGACGCCATACCGGCGGCCGACGCCATACCGGCGGCCGATGCCATGCCGGCGGCCGTTCCAAAACCGTTGATCGGAAGATCGCTCACAGCAGCCGCTCCACCATGCGCCGCTCGACATCATCGAGGTGGGCGACGACAGCGGCGACGGCCTTGCGGGTGTAGCCCTTGACAACCGCATCGGCGATCGCCTGATGAGCTGTGACCGACGAGCAGATGATGTCGTCGACCTCGGACTTGTTGACTTCGGCATACAACAGGCTGGCGAACTCGCCGGAACCGAAGAGGCTGGCGAGCGCCTTGGCGTGTACTTCGTTGAGCAGCGGGTTGCCGCAGGCGCGTGCGAGTGCCGAGTGGAACTGCCGATCGATCTCACGAAACTCGTCGAGTTCCGTCGTCGTCCGTGCGGCGAACATGGCGATCTCCGTTCGCTGTTCGTCGGTCGCCCGCTTGGTAGCCAGTTCGACGATCGCCGGCTCGATCACCTGACGAACCTCGAAGAGCTGACCGACGAGCGCTTTGCGATCGTCGCCGGTGAAGTTGACCTCGGGAAGACGTTCGGCGACGACGGAACGGTTGCCGCGTCGCTCGAGGTAGCCGGCGATGACGAGCCCTTGGATCGCCTCGCGCACCGAGGTACGGGCAACGCCGAACTCCTGACAGAGCACACGCTCTGCCGGGATCGGGCTGCCGGGAGCGAGCAGGCCGGAGTGGATCGCGTCCGCCAGGCGCTGACGGATCTCCCCGGAGACGGTATGCCGCAATACGGGATCGAACGTCGACCCGGTCGCAGGATTCGCGCCGTCTATCTTGATCCCCGTGATTGTCACACTGCCTCCATGGACCCGTCCCGCGCCAACCGCTGTCGCAAGAATTTCGGACTGATGGTCAGACCATAGCGCACTATCCCGTCGTCACGTCAACAGCAGTGGACAACCCGGCGCAAGGCGTTCGGCAGGTCGTAGCTCAGTCGAAGATGTTGCGGGTGATGCCGGAGTGACAACCGATCGTTCCGTCGACGACCTGGGTGATGCCGAGATCCATCGCCACCGACGACAACGAATAGGCATCGTCGGCTGATAGCGCAAGGTGGGTCTGCATGAACCACAGCATCTGTTCGGCTGCCATCACCATCGCCTCGTCGAGGTCGGCACCGAAGCCGTGCATATACCAGTGCGACGCCGTTTCGAGCAGTGGGCTGGTGTTGCCGACACCCTTGAGGACCGAGACCTGGATGGTCGCGTTCAACGATGCTTCGATAGCTGTTCCGCAGATCTCGCCGTCACCCTGGGCGAAATGCGGATCGCCGACGTAGAGGTTCCCGCCTGGCGCGAACACGGGGTAGCACATCGTCGCGCCCGGTCCGACTCGCCAGTTGTCGACGTTGCCGCCATAGACACTCGGGGGGATCGACGACAGGCGGCCACGTTCCGCCGGAGCAACACCCATCACGCCGAAGTGCGGACGCACCGGCACCTTGACGGGGCGACTGAAGGGCTGACGCGCCGACGGATTCGGTTCGCTGATCACACCGGGCTGGTCGTAGACAGCGAGTGCCGTGAAGTCGAATCCGAACTCCGGATGTGCGGTTGCGGCGAATTCGTCCAAGTCGTCCGGTGCCTGGTCGAGCCCGTAGATCGTGATGCGCTCCTTAGCGAATTTCTTGTACAGCAGTCCCCAGTTGGCAGCGCAGTTCGAACCGAACGACAGGCGCGGTTTCATCCCGAGGATCCGCACGACGAGTGTGTCGCCCGGTTCGGCACCGCGCACGGCGATCGGGCCGGTGAGGATGTGCACGCCGGGACCGCGGTCTGCCGGGTCGATCGACGACCAGATCGAGCGGATGCCGTCGTCCATCAACAGATCCGGAGCGTCGCCTGCGTGGTGGGTGATCGCCTCGACCTGGACGATGTCGCCGCTGTCGATCGTCAGGCACGGGGGCTGGTCGCGATCGATGTAGCCCCAGTAGCAGGTGTCCGGAGTCGCCGACAGCACGTGCTGTGCTCCTGGCGTTGGAAGAGAAGCTGTGAGGTCGTAGGCCATGAGCCGCAAGGTAACGAGAACCGGTTAACGGAAGATTTCCAATAAGTATTCATCTCGGTACCCCGGCCCCCCGTGTTGTCCCGCCTCGGGCGAGTACCCACGGTCCGGGCGAGTACGCACGGTCCGCTGGCCGTCCCGCACATACTCGGCCGTCCCGCACATACTCGGGTGCGTATCGTCGTCGTCGGAACGCTGCCTGCGCGTCGATGAACTCAGTATCCGGCGGCGGACGGGCTGCTGACGGCGACGGCGCCCGGTGTGGCGATGCCCATCATCTCGATCAGTTTGCGGCGCCATTCGACGCTGCACTTGTCGGCCTGCACGCTGACGAGCGTCGTTTGGTCGAGCGTCAGCACGCCTTCGAGCATTTCCAGCATCCGCTTGTCCTCTGCGCCGATCGCCAGATCGAAGCGAATGATCTCCTCAGCGGAAATAGCGAAGTCATCGTTGCGCCAGACGACGAACGTGAAATACGACGTCACGTCGTCGATCGGCGTCGACAGCAGCAGCAGGATGTGCGACAGGCCGGTGCCGTAGTGGATTTCGCTGCGCACGTTGAACGGCAGGTTGAAACCCGACGTCATCCTGCGTTCGACGACACCATCGGTCTGGCCGCTTGCGAGCGTGCCGAGGTCGCTGTTGTTGGCGGTGACGCCGTATCGATAGCCGAACCACTCGTCGTCGAGCGCTTCGAGGTCGAGCTTCGGCACGCGTGTGTCCTGCGCTCTGCCAAAGGTGCCGGTGTGGACGTAGGGGAAATGCGTGATGTCGAGGAAATTGTCGACCATCCGGGTGGCCGACACCCTCCACACATCGACCTCGGTGTTGATGCGGCGGAAGACGGGATCGGTGTCCTCGGCGATCGTCGGGATCGGAGCCGATGGTGTACCGATGCACGCCCACACCAGCCCGTAGCGCTCGCAGACCTGGACCTTCTGCAGATTACCGCGAGGGGGGGTCGGCACTCCTTCGTTCGCCGACGGCACCCGCACGAGCCGGCCCGACTCGCCGAACGTCCATCCGTGGTACGGGCACACGAGACAGCCGTCGGAAACGGTACCCTTCGAGAGCGGCGCCTCACGGTGTGGGCACCGGTCGGGTGCTCCGATGACCTCGCCGGAATGGCCTCTCCACAGCACGACCTTGCGGTTCAGTAACGTGATCTGGACCGGTGCCGAGCCAACTTCAATGCTGCGGGCTACGGCGAACCAGCTCGACAGCAGCGCCGGATTGTCGGACAGGATCATGTTCATCGCCCAAGTCTATGACAACTACACTGGTCTGACCATCAGTCCATTCGACTAGGATCGTGAACCTATGCCCAACACCTTGATCTTCGTCGACTTCCCTTCTGACGACATCACCGCCAGTGCAGCGTTCTACGAAGAGGTCTTCGGATGGGTCGTCGAGCCTCGCCCGGCGAATGTGTTCTATCGCATCGTCCCCGGAGGCCATTTCCCGCTGGACAACGGAGAGCCGTCGCCGATCGGCAATCTCCACATGGGGCTGTACGACGCGGCGAATGCTCGGCCGCACCCCGACGCCGCCGGCGTCGATCCGCGTGAGCTCGCTCGGGGCGGACGCACTGTTCGAACATGGATTCTCGTCGACGACGATGATTCCGAGGATCGCATCCTCGACACAGCGGAGCGTCTCGGCGCGACGGTGCTCTGGCGCCATCACTACTGGGCCGAGTTCAACGGCTTCAACGGGGCGTTCGAGGATCCGTGGGGCAACACCTTTATTCTGTGGTCAAAGGGCGGAGACGACCCAGAGCTTCCGGAGGGTTACACCGGTGAATGATGTGAGCACAACCGAGACATCTGACACGGGGACATCCGGCACGGGGACATCCGGCACGGGGACATCCGACGTCGCAACGGTCGATCCCGCCGCCCACAAGCCAGGCCCGAAGTCGATGCGTTGGACGCACATCGCCCTGCCGTGCACCGACATGCAGAAGACGATCGATTGGTACACGCGGTTCACACCGTTACAACTCCTCGACCGCCGCGAGGACGAAGACGGGTACGGCGCGTGGCTCGGCCATCCCGACCAGGGTGACAAGCCGTTCATCCTCGTGCTGGTCAGCTTCTTCCGCGACCAGGACAAGGGCCGCCAGCCGGTCATGGCGCCGTTCGCCCACATCGGTCTCGAGGTCGCCAGCAAAGACGAGGTCGACGACATCGCCCGTCGCGGTGCGGAGGAGGGTTGCCTCAAGTGGGCGCCCACGCAGATGCCCGACCCGATCGGGTACATCTGCGCCCTCGAGGATCCCGACGGCAACATGATCGAGTTCTCCTACGACCAGGGCGTCTACGCCAAGGCGCAAGAGGTCTGGGGTTAGATGGCGTTGACGCCAATGACGCCGTCCGAGGTGTGCGCTGCTTACCTCGCAGCCTTTGCGACGGGCATTCCCGACAACGTCACGGCGATGGTCACCGACGGTTTCGTCAACGAGCACACCGCCGCCTTGGGTTCGGGATGCACCGGCAAGGACGAGTACGAACGTCGCATCCCTGGCTTCCTCGTCTCGATGCCGGGACTGCGGTACGACGTCGAAGACATCACCGCCGACGGCCCGTCTGTCTACGCGGCGTACACGTTGCACGCCCACGTCAACGACCGCGATATCGCCGTTCGCGGTGTGATGCATTTCCGTGTCGAGGGTGAACTCGTCGCCAAGCGCACCGACTACTGGGACAGCCTCGTCTTCCAACGCCAGGCGGGTATGGCATGACCGGCACCGCAACGCCGGCGATCCAGTACCGAACCCTCGGGCGCAGCGGCATCGAGATCAGCACGCTGACCCTCGGAACGATGATGTTCGGCAGTTGGGGCAACGACGACGTCGACGAGTGTGTGCGGATGGTCGATCGCTCGATCGACGCCGGAATCACGACGTTCGACACGGCAGACATCTACGACGCCGGCCGCTCCGAGGAGATCCTCGGCCAGGCGATCCGCGGCAGGCGCGACGGACTCGTCATCGCCACCAAATGCGGGAACCCGATGAGCGACGATCCGTCGCAACGCGGGCTGTCTCGACGGTGGATCACGCAGGCGTGCGAGGACAGCTTGCGCCGCTTGGGCGTCGACTGCATCGATCTCTATCAGATGCACCGTCCCGATCCGGACACTCCGTTCGAGGAGACGCTGCAGGCGTTCGACGAGTTGATCGTCGCTGGCAAGATCCGCGGGTTCGGGACGTCGACGTTCTCGGCCGCACAGATCGAGGCGATGCAGGATGTCGCCGCGTCGATCGGCACGGCCGGCCCGATCAGCGAGCAGCCGCCGTATTCGATCCTCGCTCGCGGCGTCGACGGTGAAGTGCTGCCGACGTGTCGGCGATTCGACATCGGCGTGCTCGTGTGGGCGCCGCTGAACGGGGGCTGGTTGACCGGAAAATATCAAGCGGACGAAGCTGACGAGTTCTCGCGCGCCGCTCGCAAACCGGAGCACTTCGATCATCGCGACGCTGAAATACGCGAGACGAAACGCTCGTTCGTCGCTGCGCTGATCGACATCGCCGCCGGCGCCGGCATCTCGTTGAAGCAGTTGGCGCTCGGCTTCGTGCTGCACAACCCGGCGGTGACCGCAGCGATCATCGGACCTCGGACGTTGGCGCAACTCGACGACCTGCTCGCCGCCGGCCACGTCGACGTGAGCGATGACGTCGTCGCGGCGATCGATGCGCTCGTCCCGTCCGGTCACAACATCAATCCGTACGACGCAGGCTGACCGCTCGTGCTGACGCCGACTCGTCGCTTCTGCGCGCCATCTGGTGCCAGAAGTCTCCTCGTCGTCTACTCGGTTCGGCCTTGCTGTGACTGACATTTCCGCGCTTGCATATGTCGGCGCCGGGTTCGCCGCAGTCGCCGGCGGAATGGTCAACGCGATCGCCGGGGGTGGAACGCTCATCACCTTTCCGGTGATGACGGCGATCGGCATCCCCTCCGTACGTGCCAACGCCACCAACACGGTTTCGCTGCTGCCGGGCTATCTGGGCGGCACCTACGCGCAGCGGAAGGATCTCGCCGGTTTGACCGGGACGATCAAACCGCAGCTCGTCGCCTCGGCGATCGGCGGCCTCGCCGGATCGATCCTGCTGATCGTCACGAGCGAGTCGGTGTTCCGCCAGATCGTGCCGTTCCTGATCCTCTCGGCCTGCCTATTGCTGGCGGTGCAGGACAGGTTGCGGGCGTGGATCTTCAAGCCTGGCGCGACACACAAATCGCGCATCCCGATGCAGGTCGCAGCGGTCGGAATCGCTGCGGTCTATGGCGGCTATTTCGGGGCCGGTCTCGGCATCATGCTGATTGCCGTGCTCGGGCTCTTCTCGGACCTGACACTGACGAAACTCAACGCCGTCAAGCTGTTGCTGGCGTTCGTCATCAACCTCTTCGCAGCCTCGTTCCTGATGTTCTCCGGAAAGATCGAGTGGACGATCGTCGCCGTAATGGCACCCGCAGCGCTGATCGGCGGCAACATCGGCGGCCGCGTCGCCGGCAAACTACCGCCGAAGAGGTTGCGTGCCTTCGTGATCATCTTCGGCGTCATCGTCGCCATCATCTACCTCGTCAAGTAGGCACCCTGCACTCAGGCGGTCGTCATCGCCCGCCAGCACGCGTTGGCGATCAACCCGAGTGTCGTTTCGTCGAGTTCGATGCCGCTTGCGGCGAGACGTATCGCCGGTGCCAGCCCGAGCTCGTAGAGAATGTCGAGCGGCAGCGGAGCGAGGAGGGCCAATGTCTCCGGGGTGGCTTCTGCCATGATCGGGTCGTCGTATGCGCTCATCGCCAGTTGGTGAGCCGGTCTGGCGAACGGCGAACTGTCCACTTGGACGAGGAAGCGGGCGCGCTCGGGTTCGAGCTGCAGATGCCGATAGATCCCGAACCACATCTTGAGGAAGCGTTCGTGGAAAGACGCCGACGGATCGACATCGCTCATCGCCGCTGTCCCGAGCTCGCGTTTCACTTCGAGGTACGTTGCGAAGACGAGCGCCTCCTTCGATTCATAGTGCACATACGCCGTGCCGGTGCCGACGCCGGCCTGCTTGGCGACGGCGCTCATCGAGGAGCCGTGGAAACCGTGCTCGGCGACGAGCGAACGCAACGCCCGGCGCACAGCGGCAGCCCGATCGACCTTCTCGGCGCCGGTGAGTGTGGCCACCGGACGATACGTTTCGGTCGAAGTCATGCACCCACTTTCGCAGCTGCTGGTGGGGCGACCGCTGATCGAGCGAGCGCTGATGGGGCGACCGCTGACGGAACGACGAGCGGGATCTTCGTCTCGGCGAGCGAGATCGCCCACAGACTGTCGATCGCATGCTGCAGGCGGAACCGACGCATGATCGGCCGCCGGACCGCTGCACCGTTGTTGATGAACCGCGGCGCGTAGAACTCGCCACCCTTGGCTGCAGGATCGGTCGCCGCCCGGAGCTGTGGCATCGCTCCCTGGTCTGGGGTCATGCCGGTCTTCATCGACAGGAAGTGCGAGGCACCGGCCATCCATCCACCGCCGCCCTCGGCAACGGTGGTCGCCTGCAGTTCGGTATTGGACAGGCCTGGATGGGCGAGCAGGCTCGTCGCCCGTCGACCGGCTGCCTCGAATTGGCGTTGCAGCCCGATGGCGAAATGGAAGTTGGCAAGTTTCGACTGGCCGTAGGCGCGCCACGGCTTGTAGCGCCCCACGAGGTGCGGGTTGGCAGGGTTCACTGCTCGTCCCATGTGGTGCGCGGTGCTCGTCACGGTGACAACCCTGGCGGCCTCCGCGGCGAGGAGCGCCGGCATCAAGTGAGCGGTGAGTGCCCAGTGGCCGAGGTGGTTGACCCCGAACTGCATCTCGAAACCGTCGGCGGTCTTGCGTTCTGGCATCGCCATCAGCCCGGCATTGTTCATCAGGATGTCGATCGTCGGATGAGCAACGAGGATCTGCTCCGCTGCAGCGGCGACGGAGGCGAGTGAGCCGAGGTCTAGTTCGACGATCTCCAACGATGCCTGCGGATGCACTGCGAGGATCTCGGCCTGCGCCCTTGCGGCCTTGGCCTGGTCGCGGGCTGCGATCACGACATGTGTACCAGCCCCGGCAAGTGCCTTGGCGCTGGAGAGTCCGAGCCCTCCGTTGGCGCCGGTGACGACGGCGACGCGCCCGGAGAGATCAGGAATGTTGGAAACGGTGTACGGCATGGTGGGCTCCCGGTCGCTGTGGAAATGACTGAATGATCATTCACCATACATAGGAACTGCCGAAGCGGTCAGCGCGACGACTGGCCGTCGTCGATCTTGATGACCGTGCCGGTGACGCACTCGGAGGCGGGGGAGGCGAGGAACAGCAGGGTGCTGTCCATCTGCGCCGGCTCGCCGAGTCGTTTCCGCGGAAAGGATCCGGTGAAATCGCCCATCCGCTGCAGCATGCCATCCATCATCTCGGACGAGAACGCGCCGGGGGCGATGGCGTTGACGTTGATGTTGAAGCGCGACCATTCGACGGACAGCGCCTCGGTCATGCGGTTCACCGCCGCTTTGGTGATCGAGTACAGCGCAGCGCCCTGACCTGCGTAGTGAAACGCACCCATCGACGAGATATTGATGATCCGTCCGGGGATCTTGGCGGCGATGAGCCGCCGAGCGACCTCGTTGGACAGTAGCCACGGAGCGCGCACGTTGGTGGCGAACACCATGTCGCCGAACTCGACCGACATCTTGTGGGCGCGCTGGGCGTCCGGCACGCCGGCGTTGTTGACGAGGATGTCGACGGTACCGAACGCCGCTTCCGCCTCGCCGACCGCCCGGACGATCTGGTCGGCGTCGGTGACGTCGAGTGAGATCGCCTCGCAGACGCCCCCGTTAGCGCGGATCTCGACGGCGAGGTTCGCGAGCTTGTCGGCGCGACGCGCACAAGCAGCAACCTGCGCACCCGCAGCAGCGAGCGTCAGCGCGAAGCGTCGACCGAGGCCGGAACTCGCTCCGGTGACAAGAGCGACGTGGCCGGTGAGATCGTTGGATGCGTTCGGGAGCGGAAAGACGGCAGTCATGCGTTGCAGCTTTACGCCATGACTGCGTTCAACGAGAGTCAGGCGACATCGATTGCTGAACTCCGACGTCAGACCACAAGCAATTCGCTGTTGTGCGTGGCGGCCCGCTGCTCTGGTGCCAGCCTGCGGAACGATCTGATCAACAGCGCCAGGCCGGCGATCAACAACAGCCCTGCGAGGATGAACAGGGCAATCGCCGCCTGCGCCAGCTGCTCACCCATCACGCTGAACGCATAGCCGGTGAGCAGCAGGCCCTTGGTCGCCTCGCCGGCCAGCAGATCGTTGGCGGTCTGTTCCGCCTGCTGCGCCTGCGTCTGCAGTGCCAACGTCGCCGGATCG
>JAYTOR010000298.1:0-6914 GCA_043747685.1 Actinomycetota bacterium | reverse complement strand
TGGGCGTCGGCGTCGGTGATCGGGTCAACATCTATCTGCCGATGATCCCGGAGGCCGCGGTAGCGATGCTCGCCTGCGCGCGAATCGGTGCAGCGCACTCGGTGGTGTTCGGTGGGTTCTCGGCGCAGTCGCTGTCGGACCGCATCAACGACGCCGAGGCGAAGGTGCTGATCACCGCCGATGGCGGATGGCGTCGCGGTGAGGTGTTCCCATTGAAGACGGCGGCGGACGAGGCGTTGGCGACGACCCCGACGATCGAACACGTCGTTGTCGTCAGGCGTGGCGGCAACGACGTGACGATGGTGGACGGTCGTGACCATTGGTACCACGAATTGATGGAGCATGCGTCCGATGACTGTCCGGCTGAACCGTTCGATTCCGAACAGTTGCTGTTCCTGCTCTACACGTCTGGCACCACGGGCAAGCCGAAGGGGATCATGCACACCACCGGTGGCTATCTGACGCATGTCGCCTTCACCCACAAGTACGTCTTCGATCTGCATGCCGACACTGACGTCTATTGGTGTACGGCCGATATCGGCTGGATCACCGGCCATTCGTACATCGTTTACGGCCCGTTGGCGAACGGGGCGACGCAGGTGATGTACGAAGGCGTGCCGAATTTTCCCGCCAACGACCGCATGTGGAACATCGTCGAGAAGTACAAGGTCTCGATCTTCTATACAGCGCCAACGGCGATTCGCACGTATATGAAGTGGGGTGATCAGGAACCGGCAAAACATGATCTGACGTCGTTGCGGCTGCTCGGTTCTGTCGGTGAGCCGATCAACCCCGAGGCGTGGATGTGGTACCGCGAGCACATCGGTGGTGACCGCTGCCCGGTCGTCGACACGTGGTGGCAAACGGAGACCGGTGGCATCATGATCAGCCCGCTCCCCGGTGCGACGACACTGAAGCCGGGTTCTGCGACCTTCCCGCTTCCGGGCATCAGCGCCGAAGTCGTCGACGACAACGCAGCACATGTCGAGGTCGGCGGCGGCTATCTGACGTTGACGCAGCCGTGGCCAGGAATGCTGCGCGGTATCTGGAACGACCCGCAGCGTTATCAGGACACCTACTGGTCACGGTTCCCCGGTCGCTACTTCGCCGGTGACGGCGCGAAGTTGGATAACGACGGCTACCTGTGGCTTCTCGGCCGTGTCGATGACGTGATGAACGTCTCGGGGCACCGCATCTCGACCACCGAGGTCGAATCGGCACTCGTTTCGCACCCTGCCGTTGCGGAGGCGGCCGTTATCGGTGCGAACGATGCAACGACCGGCCAGGCGATCATCGCCTACGTGACGTTGCGCACCGGGTTCGATGCCGATGTCAAGACGCTTCGGGACCATGTCGCCACCGAGATCGGCCCGATCGCCAAACCGAAGGCGATCTTCTTCACGCCGGAACTGCCGAAGACCCGCAGCGGCAAGATCATGCGCCGACTGCTACGCGACGTTGCAGAGGGCCGCAACCTCGGCGACACCACCACCCTCGCAGATGCCACCGTCGTCGACGAGCTGCAGACCCGCGCCTCTCAAGCACCGCCGGAAGACTGATCACCCCACGCCGCACTCCCGCTTCCTGCGTGCCTGCTACAGCAGGTGCTCGAAGCAGATCGAGTCTGGTGCGCTGGCATACTCGCCCCACGGCGGCGTCGGGGTGTAGCCGAAACTGCGGTACAGGCCGATCGCCTCCGGCTGCTCGGGGCCGGTCTCCAACACCATCCGGGTCACGCCATCACGGGTCGCCGCACCTTCGAGTTCGCTGAGTATCGCCGCACCGAGCTTGCACCCGCGGCTCGACGGGGCGACGTACATGCGCTTGACTTCCGCTGTCGTGTCGTCGAGTTTGCGATAGGCACCGCACCCCACCGGAACGTCGTCGAGCGCGGCTATCAGGAACAGCCCGTGGCCCGGCGCAACCTGCTCAGGGCTGAGGAAGAAGAAATTGGCGGTCGGATCCGGATAGAGCGCCGTGAGGTGATCGTTCAGTTCGCCGATGAGATCCCGGGCGGCGTCGCCGGTGATGTCCGATCTGTTGATGACGAGCGGTGGTTGCTCCTTGGCGATCTCGAATGCGTAGGGCGACGGTCCGTGACTGGCGATGAACTCGATCCGGCGGCGAGCATCGTGCTCGTCCGGAAATCGACCGGTTGGGATCCACCACAGCGCCGTTGCCGACCGACCCGGCTCGAACCATTCGGCCCGACGTCGGAAGAATTCCACGTGCGTACCGCAATAGGCGAATTCCCGCAGTGCTTCGACCGAGTCCCAGACCGTCAGGTTGATGATCACCCGTGGATCGTCGAAGACCTGGACCCCGGTGGCATCGCCGGCTGCCGTCTGCAAGCGCCAGACGTACCCCGGCGAGGCTTCGCCGAGCCCGTTGACGAGCCCGAGGTTGTCGATGAAATCGGCGATGCCTGGATGATTGAGCGGATACAGCGGCGTGCCGATGTTGACCTGTGCGAGCTGACGCTGCGCCGGCATGGGGGTCGCCACGGGCGGTCAGTCGCGGAAGTTGTTGAATTGCAGCGGAACCCCGAGATCCTCGCCCTTGAGCAGTGACATCACGGCCTGCAGGTCGTCGCGCTTCTTGCCGGTGACGCGGACCTGCTCGCCTTGGGTCTGGCTGCTGACGCCTTTCGGACCCTTCTCCTTGATCAACTTGTTGATCTCGCGGGCTTTGTCGGAGGTGATGCCGACCTTGACCGTCATGACCTGGCGAACCGAGTTGTGCGTCGCCTCCTCGACCTTGCCGTAGTCGAGGCCCTTGAGCGACAGGCCGCGCTTGACGAGGCGCTCTTCGAGCACGACGCGCAGCGCTGTGAGCCGATCCTCGCTCACGGTCCGCAGGGTGAGCACGAAGTCCTTTTGCTCGATCGACGAATCAGTGTTCTTGAAATCGAATCGGGTGGCGATCTCGCGCTGCGACTGGTCGACCGCATTCTTCAATTCCTGGGCGTCGACTTCGGAAACCACATCAAAACTCGGCATGGCGTCAGTGTAGGCAGCGGCATTCGGGTGGTGAGCGAGCCTGCAATGCGGATAGCCTCTCGTTGCCTTCCTGGGTCGATGCCCGAGTGGCCAAAGGGAGCAGACTGTAAATCTGCCGCGCAAGCTTCGTAGGTTCAAATCCTTCTCGGCCCACCAGGAACATGCGAGACCCCGATCCACCCGGATCGGGGTCTCGCCGTGCGTGCTGTGGGATCGATAAAACTCGCCTGATCCGCAGGTTTCGGCCTCAGAGGTATGTGGCGATCGGCCTGGCAAAGTCAGTGTTGTCGATGACGACGTCGTCGAGCGGTCGAGGATCCACTTCGTCGAGGTAGATCCGCTCGGCGACGTGATACCGATCGATGCGGTCCTGCCCCGGCCCATCGACGCCGGTCAGCCCGCCGTCGGGTCGTTGATGGTGATGCCGAGCGAGCCGAACAGGCTGTAAGCCAGCGGCAGGACCTGGAGCGGATCGATCGTCACGCCGCGAATCCCCGATGCGCCGCGAAGCTCGACGAGTACCGAGCCGACGAGGTGCGCGCCGGCAGTGTTGGCCTGGGAAAAATCTGCACCGGTGAGGTCGCAACCGATGATGCGCGCCGCGGCGAGGTTGGACGAGTAGAAGTCGGCTTCCGTGAGGATCGACGAGTCGAAGCGGAGGCGTTTGCTGCCGGCCATGCGGAAGTTGGCGCCGTCGAGTTTGCAGTTCGTGAAACGGACGTCGGCGAGGCGGGCGTTACTGATCTGCACGCCGGACATCCGGCAGTTGCGGAACTCGACACGCTTCATCCCCGCCTCCCCGAGATCGGCGCCGGAGAGCTCGCATTCTTCGAAAAGCACGTCGATGAGCCGGCAGCGCTGCAGGTTGGCGCCGGTCAGCTGACATCGCTGCAGCAGGCACCCGGTCACCGCCCGTCGTTGCAGGTCCGCCGATCGGAACTCGCCGCTGATGTCGAACTCGGTCCAATCGAGTTCGTCGCGAAGTTCCTTGTCGGTGCGCCGCTCGAGAGCGCTGCGCAATCGCGGCGCCAACGGGTTCGGGTCGGCCGTTTTCGGAGATGAACGTTTCGTTGAGCTTTCGGCCATCCGCCGCCACTCTACGTCGCGTCGGGCCGGTGGCGAACGGCACGATCTGCGGGAAACGAGGGGTCTGCCTCTACCCTCTGGCGACGTGGTGGTACTCGTCGATGCCCAGGGTTTGAAAGCGTCACGGCCGAACAGGCCGTTGTTCGTCGACCTCGACGTGACGGTCAGCGACGGAGACCGCATCGGCGTCGTCGGCCTCAACGGTTGCGGCAAGTCGACGTTGCTGCGGATGCTCGCCGGGGAGATTTCGCCGGAATCCGGTGAGGTCCGCCGGGGACGCGGCCTGCGACTCGGGTTTCTCGGACAGAACACGACACTGCCGCCAGGAACGATCCGCGAGGCGATCGGTGCGGGATGGCAGGGCGAGGCGATGCTCGATCGCCTCGGCATGGCGGCGTTGATCGATGCCCGCACCGACGAGCTGTCGGGTGGGCAGTTGAAACGTGTCGCCCTCGCCACGCTGCTCGCCGGCGAATACGACCTGCTGATCCTCGACGAACCGACGAACCATCTGGACCTCGACGCCATCTCGTTCCTGGAAGAGCGCCTTGCCGCCTTTGCTGGCGGCTTGATCCTCGTGACCCACGACCGTCACGTGCTGGACCGGGTGACAAACAAGGTGCTCGAGATCGACCGTGGCAAGACCTACATGCACGTTCCGAGGGGGGCGAACGCCGGCTCTGGCTATGCCGCCTATCTCGATGCCCGTGCAGAGCGTGAGGAGCAGGCGGTCAGCGATGAGCAGACCCGGCGGGTGCTGGCACGCAAGGAACTGGCGTGGCTGCGTCGGGGCGCACCGGCGCGGTCCACCAAGCCGAAGGCCCGTATCGCCTCGGCAACAGCGATCGTCGAAGGCCGCAAGCAGGCTGCGGCCCGAACGGGTGATCTCGGGTTGTCGATGGGTACCGCCAGGCTCGGTTCGAAGGCGATCGAGTTGCACGACATCTCGTTCCGGTGGCCAGGATCGGATACGGATCTGCTCAAGCCGTTCAGCCACATTCTCGAACCGGGGGACAGGCTGGGGATCATGGGGGCCAACGGTTCAGGAAAGTCGACGTTGCTCGACATCCTGGCCGGACGCCGTGAGCCGACATCCGGGTCGATCGAGCGCGGCAGCACGGTCGTCGTCGGCTACTACGACCAACTCGGTCGCGCCTTGAACCCTGACCAACGTGTCCGCGAAGCAGTTGCCGGGCCGACGAAACCCGAACCGACGCTCGCCGACAAACAGTTGATGGAGCGCTTCTGGTTCGACGGCGATGCGCAGTACGCGCCGATCTACACGCTCAGCGGCGGCGAGCGGCGAAGGCTGCAGTTGCTCCTGACGCTCGTCGATCAGCCGAATGTGCTGATGCTCGACGAGCCGACCAACGACCTCGATCTCGACACCTTGCGCGCCCTCGAAGACTTTCTCGAGGACTGGCCGGGCGCGCTGATCGTCGTCAGCCACGACCGCTCCTTCGTCGATCGCACCATCGAGGAGGTACTGGCGTTGGACGGTCATGGCGGCGCGTCGCTCGTGCGTGGCGGAGTCGCAGGATGGATGGCCTCGCGCACCCCGAACGCCGATGGCAAGCCGCACCAGAAAGCAGCGACGCTGTCGTCGGCGCGGCGCCAGTCGGTCGACGCTGTCGCTGCAAACCGGCCGACGAGCACTCGGAGCCCGAGCACGCTGCGTCGCCTCGTCGGCCAGGCCGAACGCAGTCTGAGTGCCGCCACGAAGCGTCGGGACGAGCTCGTCGTCGCTCTCTCCCGTGCCGGAACCGATCACCGCCAGGTCGGCTTCGATCTGGCGGCTGCTCAGGCGGCGATGGACGCAGCCGAGGAACAGTGGCTGACCCTCGCCCACGAGGCGGAATCGGTCGGCGTCACCGTCTGAGCGGTGTGGCCACTCGACAAAACCTCACCGCTCGACGAGACGCTCGTTGAGCACACATTGCATCAGGGCGACGCTCAGCCACTTGTTGAACTTGCGCCCGACCTCGCGTTCGATGCCGACGAGTTGGAAGCCGCACCGCTCGTGCAATGCCCTGCTGGCGTCTCCGCCGGCTTCGATCCTGGCGAACACCGAGTGGAACCCCGATTGGTCAGCGAGATCGAGCAGATTGTTGAGCAGGATGCGCCCGACACCTCTGCCCTGGGCATCGACTCGCACGTAGATCGAGTCCTCGACCGACGTCCGGTAGGCGGCACGCTCCTTGTACGGCGACAGCGCTGAAAAGCCGAGCACCTCGCCTGTTGCCGCATCGATGGCGACGATCGTCGCGAAGGCACCCGAACGCTGCTGCAACCAGTCCTGCTGGTCCTGCAGCGACCGTGGAACCAGGTCGAACGTCGCCGTCGTCGCCGTCACCTCGTGGTTGTAGATCTGGCGGATGCTCTCGGCATCGTCGAGCACAGCGGGACGGATGATGACGGACGGGGCTGTCGGCCGACTTCGGGGAGGCACCGAGGCACCATACGGGCCGACCCGGCCGGAGCGCAACACGTTGGGTGTGGCAGGACATCCGCCAGTTGTGTCGCAAAATCGGGCAGCATCTATGCGACGGTCGCAGTCCTCTCACCGCTAGAGTCGACTCCCGGTTCGTGGCATCGCCGCGTCTGCCCTTTTAGCTCAGTCGGTAGAGCAACGCCATGGTAAGGCGTAGGTCGTGGGTTCGATTCCCACAGAGGGCTCGATCAGCCCCGTCACGGGCCTTTCCCCTGGTGGGAGACGGCACCGAGCGGGTCGCAAAGCCCTGGCGGCGTAGCTCAGTTGGTCAGAGCATCCGGCTCATAATCGGAAGGTCATCGGTTCGAGACCGATCGCCGCTACCACAGTGAAATGCA
>JAYTOR010000297.1:0-6841 GCA_043747685.1 Actinomycetota bacterium | reverse complement strand
TTAACTAATTAGGCCGGGAAGGTTCTAGGCGGTCGCGCTGATGTCGTTGTCTCGAGTGAGAACAACGATCCCGATAGCGGGTATTCGGCGAGTTGGCTGGCTGAGAGATTCTCCCGGGCGCTGGCAATGTACAGCGTGGTGCCGTGGAAAGCGACCGAGGTGATGTTCGGGACCGGAAGGGGGACCGAGAAGAGTTCGCGCCCGCGCGCGTCGAGGTGGATGACGTACCCCTGGCCAAAAATGCCACCCCAGAAGTTGCCATCGGCGTCCATCACCAGTCCGTCATGGGGAGGGCCTGTGTGGAATACCTCGACGTTGGTGATGTCACCATCGTTGCTGTAGTCACCGGTGTAGATCGTCTTCGATGCAGTGTCGGTGTAGAAGATGCGTGTGCCGTCGGCGGACCATTCGAGACCGTTGGCGGTCCCGATGCCGGTGGCGATCACTCGGCACTCGCCAGTGGATGTAATTGAGTAAAACGCTCCAACCGGTGCGCCGGTGTCGAGTTCCATTGATCCTGTCACCCAACGACCCGCCGGGTCGACTTTGCCCTCGTTCAGGCGCATGTGCGCACCGGCATGCACGATATGAGTGAGCTCTCTCACGGTGGCGCCGATGTGGTCGACGAGTATCACTGCGTCAGCGAGCGAGACGATGAATCCGGACTCGGCGCAATGGAACGAGCACACGGGTGTCGCCAGTTGCAGCATGACATCGCCCAATCCGTCGGTTGGGCCATATGGTGAGCTTCGGTGGATCATGCCTCTGGTGATGTCGCACCACATCACATCAGTTCCGTCGCTGATGATGCTCTCGGCAACGACGGCATCATGGCGACGAAAGAGTTGGATCATTGCCGCCGGAGGTTCGAGCATGCGACCACTTGAGCAGGTTGGGTCGTTGTTGTAAAGGTGTGAGCGGCATGGGTTGTGGGCATCGATGCTCATGGATCTTGGCATCGCAGGTAAGAACGCACTCGTTTCCGGCGCTGACTCCGGCATTGGATGGCACACCGCGAGGCTGTTGCTGGCGGAGGGAGCGACGGTCGTCATCACCGACAAGGATCAGTCGAAGCTCGACAAGGCGGCAGCCAAACTCGATGGCGATGTCCATGCGTTCGCGGCTGACATCACCAGCGTCGCTGAGTTAGCGGCGTTGCACAACAACGTCAACGCTGCGGTCGGCGACATCGACATCCTCGTGCAGTCTGCAGGTGTCACCGGCGCGCAAGGTTTCTTCCATCAGATCGACGACGCAGGTTGGACACATACGATAGACGTCGACCTGATGGGACCTGTCCGTCTCGTGCGCCAATTCCTCCCGTCGTTACGCAAGGGCGGTTGGGGCCGACTCGTGTTCGTCGTCTCGGAGGACGCCTCCCAGCCCTACGATGACGAACTCCCCTACTGCGCGGCGAAGGCCGGTGTGCTGGCGTTGATGAAGGGACTGTCACGCACCTACGCGACAGAGGGACTGCTCGTCAATGCTGTCTCGCCAGCGTTCATTCATACACCGATGACGGATGCGATGATGAAGAAACGAGCGAAGAAACTCGGCACCACTATCGAGCTGGCGATCGAGACGTTCCTCGACGAGGAACGTCCGTACATGGAGCTGAAACGTCGCGGTGAACCGGAAGAGGTCGCCAATGTCATCACCTTCTTGTGTTCGAATTTGGCGAGTTTCGTCGTCGGCGCGAACTACCGCGTCGACTCTGGATCTGTGGCGAGCATTTGAGCACGGAACCGACGATGCCTGACCAGTACCAGTTCACCGATCCACGCACGCGTTACCCGTCGATCTCGCCGCCCATCCAGCAACAGCCAGAGCCCGGCCTGCAGTCGAAGATGACACCGGTTCCCGATCTTGGGGAGCAGACCTACCGCGGCACCGGGCGTCTCACCGGCCGCAGAGCGCTGATCACCGGGGGGGACTCCGGCATCGGCGGAGCAGTCGCCATCGCCTTCGCCCGCGAGGGTGCCGACGTGGCCATCTCCTACCTGCCCGAGGAGGAGCCCGACGCACAGCACATCGTTGGCCTCATCGAATTGGCAGGTCGCACGGCGATCGCTTTGCCGGGTGACCTAAAAGACA
Organism: Actinomycetota bacterium; assembly: GCA_043747685.1. Classification (GTDB taxonomy): domain Bacteria; phylum Actinomycetota; class Acidimicrobiia; order Acidimicrobiales; family Ilumatobacteraceae; genus JANXUF01. The sequence goes on along the minus strand of JAYTOR010000297.1, from coordinate 4,747 downwards.
GCGACTACTGCCGGGCACTCGTCGCAGCTGCCGTCGACGGGCTCGGGGGGTTAGACATCGTCGTCAGCAATGCAGGCAAACAGGTCTTCGTTGAACGCATCGAGGATCTCAGTGACGAGCAGTTCGCCGACACGATGCACACGAACGTGTTCGGCATGTTCTGGGTCATCAAGGCTGCTGTGCCGCACTTACAACCGGGTTCGACAATCATCGTCACCGCGTCGCTCGAGGCTTACAAGCAGCTGCCGTTCCTGTTGGACTACGCAACGACGAAGGGTGCGATCAACACGTTCTCCAAAGCGCTCGCCCAGCAGCTTGCGCCTCGCGGCATCCGGGTCAATGCCGTCGCCCCCGGCCCGACATGGACGGCGCTGCAGGTGACGCAAGGCTTCCCACCCGAACAATTGCCCCGCTACGGCAAGGATTCCCCAATCGGCCGCTCCGGGCAACCCGCCGAACTGGCGCCCGCCTACGTGTTCCTCGCGTCAGGCGAATCGAGCTTCGTGATCGGTGAGACGTTGAACGTCAATGGCGGGGAACCGACGCCGTAGCGACACGCCAGCCTTGGTCGAGGCTGTAGTACGGGAGTTTGCGACGCAGAGGTTTTGGGCATGACTTGACGATGTCGAAGCGTGTGGATGCCTTACGTGCCCGTCGGTTGATCGGGCGCACCGCCCAGCTCGTCGACGTGCTTCCCGCCTCGATCTATCGACAAGAGCGTTTGCCGGGAGCGGTGTCCGTGCCGCTGGAGACGATGGACCGATCGGCGGTGTCAGTGCTCGATCCGGCCAGGGCAGTCGTCGTCTACTGCTTCGACCAGCATTGAGACCTCAGCGCGCGAGCCGCGTGTCGGCTCGATCAGATGGGTTTCACCGAGGTGTATGACCTCATCGGTGGACGCGCCGCCTGGACCGTTCTCGGGTTTCCGACCGAAGGCTCCGTCGGGGACCGCCGACGCATTTCGCAGTATGTCCTCGAGGCACCGTCGGTGCGTATCAACGACACGATGGCGGCCGTGCACCGCCTCGGCCAGACCAACCGGCCTGTTGCCGTGCTCGGCGAAGGCGACGTTCTCCTCGGCGCTATCCAAACAACGGCGTTCGGGTTGAACGGGACGACACCGGTGGAGGGTGTGATGATCCCGGCGCCGGGCACGATTCGGCCGGACATCCGCGTCGATGACGCAATGCAGCAGGTGATCGACGATGGTCTCGATCACGTCTTCGTCACCACGGCGAGCGGCGTGCTCGTCGGACTCGTGATCCCGGGAGAAATTCATGTCTGATCGGACTGTCCGAATCGGCTGGTGGCTGTCGAGCGAGGAACACGATCCTCGTTCGCTCGTCGCCCAAGCCGTGCTCGCCGAATCCGTCGGATTCGAAACGGCGATGATCAGCGACCACCTCCAACCGTGGGTGACACACCAGGGAAACGCACCGTTCGTCTGGTCCGTGATCGGCGCCATCGCACACGCAACCGACGTGCTTGAGGTCGGCACGGGAGTGACGGCCATGGTCCACCGCAACCACCCGATCAACGTCGCGCACGCCGCGGCAACCGTCGCAGTGATGCTCGAAGGAAGGTTCTTCCTCGGTGTCGGTGCAGGGGAACGGCTCAACGAGCAACCGTTCGGACAACGGTGGCCGCGAGCAGGTGAGCGTCGAGACCAACTGGAGGAAGCCGTCAACGTGATCCGCTCGATCCTCTCCGGGGGCAACGCCGTCCATCGCGGCACATGCTTCAACGTCGAGAATCTCAAACTGGCGACCCTGCCGGCGACACCTCCGCCGATTTACCTCGCGGCGTCGGGGAAATTGAGTGCAGAACTCGCAGGCAGGATCGGTGACGGTCTGATCGGCGTCACGCCGGCCGCCCAGGCGGTCGACATCTTCCGCGGCAGCGGCGGTGCAGACAAGCCGTGCGCCGGGCAACTGCACGTATCACTGGCAGCAACAATAGACGCTGCACAAGACAACGCGTGGGAGTGGTGGCCGCACGGTGTCGTACCGCCGAGTGTTCTCGGCGAACTCGCCAAGCCGACCGATTTCGAGGCGATCGCTGAGGCCGTCGGGCGCCACTCGATCGGAGACATCGTGGTGTGCGCCACCGACGCCGCAGCGGTGATCGAGGCGATCGATCGTTTCGTCGGCGCCGGATACGAAACCGTGTACGTGCATCAAGTCGGACTCGATCAGCAACGACTCGCCGACATCGCAGCTGCGGACATATTGCCGCACTATCGCCCGAGTCGATGACGCGACACTCCGACGTCGACCATCGGCCACCGCTCGGATCACAACGTCTGCTCGGTGTGGGCGCCGGCGCAGCCCTGATCTCGCCGACAGCCGAGATCGGTTGGTGGTGTCGCGACCAGTTCGATTCCGAACCCGTGCTGTGGCAGTTGCTCGACCGTATCGGGTCGTCGGCGCGTTGGCGCGGCGCCGAAATCGGCACGTGGAATGCTCAGCCGGCCGGACCAACTGCGAAGTCGACGATCCGGATCGGAAATCGGCGTCTGTCGACGTGGGACGGATTGATCGTGCACCACGGTCGGTCCGTGCTCATCCGGTTGATTAAAGCCGACGATGGCGAGCCGTTCGAAGTAGTCCACGAGCTGTCCGTTGGGGGATTCGAGGCAACTATTCAGCAGTGGACGACTTCTGCAGGCACGGCAACCACAGGAGTTCTGTCAGTCGCCGGCGGTCAGTCGATATCGCCGACCTCGTCGAGGCTCGACACATCGGTGATCCCTGCGCACGACCGATGGAGCGGGTTTGCCATCGTCGATGCGACGAACGATGAACGCTTCGACGACAACGAACTCGTGCAGCTGATGGACGCAGCGGAGGACGACGAGGCATCATTCCTTGACCATGTGCAACTACCGCGAGATCATCCATCGCGTGCCATCGACGCACTCCGAGTCCTTCGAGCATTGACCGATCGAGAGAGCGGCGCACCGGTAGCCGCACCGACGACGAGTCTGCCGGAAGCGCCGGGCGCAGAACGCCAGTTCGACTACCGCTACACCTGGCTGCGCGACGCCGCCCACTCCGTTGCGACGGCAAGTCTGCTGGGCAGGCCGCAGGCGGCGTCGCGCTACCTCGACTTCGTCGCAACGCTCCTTGAACGCTGCGACGGCCACCTTGAACCGATGACCACGACACGAGGCGGGCCAGTTCCTGCAGAACGCCAGATCAAGGGCGTCAACGGATGGGCGGCGTCGATCCCAGTTCGTGTCGGCAACAACGCCACCGGACAGAAACAGCTCGACTCGATCTCCGCCCTGATCGACGCCATCAGCACGCACCTCGGCTGCGGAGGAAAGCTCACCAGCGAGATCTGGAGCGTCGTCGACCGGTTGGCGACGATGCTCGCCACAGCGCCGTTCGAAGCAACAAGCGGCGTATGGGAATTGAGGGAGCCAGCAAGGCTGGTGACCGACGAACTTGCCCGATGGATCGGCCTTGACGCTGCGAAGAGGATTCGTCGTCTACGCCGTCCCTGGGTTCGGCGGCCGTTGTGGGCGACCGCTCGCAACGACGCCAGAACCAGGGTCGAGGCGGCACTCGATCCGGCCTCGGGAATGTTGCCGCAGTCGTTCGACGGTCCGTTCGTCGCAGACGCGTCGACGTTGCTGGCGGCGATCCACGGCTTCTATCCGAGGCGCAGCAAACAAGCGAAGCGACTCGTCCACGCCACAATCGACGCGCTCGAAGAAGGCCCGTTCCTGCGGCGGTATCCGGCCGGATCCGACGGGGCGGACAGCATTGAGGGCGCGTTCATCCCTGCGTCGTGGTGGGCTGTGACCGCCCTCGCCGCTATCGGCGATCTAGACGAAGCGGCGCGTCGCGCCGACGAGATGTGCCTGCACCTTCCACCGCTTCAACCCGAGGAGTGGGCTGTCGCAGCGAACGAAGCGCTCGGAAACACACCGTTGCTATGGTCACACACCGAAGCGGCCCGTGCACTGTTTCACTTGCACCACGCCCGAATACGTCGCCATGGCGGACCTGCAGCGTACGCATTCTGGCGCCTGCTCCGTTACCTCAGGGTCCGGTTCATCCCCGCCTGACTCGCGAAGCCGACCCGGAATTCTCGTCCCAAGTTACAACCGCGGCGTACGACAAGGTAAGTGAACCCCCCGCACCATTGGCAAAAGTTCAAGTCACTGCGTCAATCTTGAGCAGCAGCACAAACAAACAGCGGGAGCACCTTCAAGAGGACGTTGTCCTTCCATCGCATCGTGCACAAGGCTCGTTTTAATCCCGATAAACCGCTGAATTTTGAGAATGGCCCTCTGTCGGCGGACACGCAAACATGCCCGGCGGTGGGGTGGTCAGCACAAGCTGACTACCTCACCGTGACGGACGATTGTTCGTTGAGTCGTTCAGTCGTTGCGTAGGTCAAGCTGGGCGACCTGCCCGCTGATGATCACGACGTCGCCTCCGCGGTGCTGATCGCATGCCGGAAACCAGTAGCGGCCAGCGGGCAGTTCCGGGTAGACAGCGACAACGATGTCACTACCGTTGACCGGGCGTTTCCACACACCAGTGTGCACGTTGACGGTCGGATCTTCGGATTCGATCGGCAGTTCCGTGCCGGCGAGCGCTTCGTCGAGCCGGACGACGAGCGCACCGATACCGTCTCCGATGTCGAACACGACGGCGTCTCCTGTCGGCCGGCGTTCGCCCGGATTGTCCTGGGTGTGATCGTGATCATGTCCGTGCGAGTGGTCGTGATCGTG